>CANLQR010000296.1 GCA_947492135.1 Deltaproteobacteria bacterium
AAGGAGCTGTCCTCACGATTGGGCTGCGTCCTGCTCGCCGACGACGAGGCGTTGGTCCGTGGTGCTGCGAAACGAGTGCTCGAGCACGCCGGCTTCACGGTGCTGGTCGCGAGCGATGGTGCCGAGGCCGTGGAGGTGTTTGCGGCCCATGCCCAGCGCATCGACCTGGTGTTGTTGGATCTCGACATGCCGAACCTGGACGGTGAGCAGGCCTTCGCGGCGATTCGGGCCATCGCTCCCGGCGTCCGCGTCCTGATCTCCAGTGGCTATGTCGAGCGCGCGCGCGAGGACAAGCTGCGCGCCGCTGGTATCGACGGGACGCTGGACAAGCCCTATGATTCCGCCACGCTGGTGCGGGCGGTCACCTCAGCCATGCGCGAGGCATCTCGCGCGCCGCAGCCCTGACGCTCCACACCCCGCGATTTCAGGATGCCCATGTACCGACACTCACTGAACCTCGTCATCGCTCTGTGTTTCGCCGCCGCGCCGCTTGCCTGCGACAAGAAGGCTGAGGAGAAGGCCGACGACAAGAAGTCCGACAAGAAGGACGACAAGAAAGACGAGAAGAAGGCCGAAGAGAAGAAGGCCGAAGAGAAGAAGGCCGAAGAGAAAAAAGAGGGTGGTTGGTGAGTCCGCGTGCGGGCGAGGGCGATCGCTGCCTTGCTCGCGGCCGCCGCGTGTGAGGCGTGGGCCCCCGGCCGATCTGGCGGCCACGGGAGCACCGAGCCCGAGGCCGTGCCGGTCACGCAGGCCGTACCGGTCGCGGAGGTCGCGGAGGTCGCCCTGCGGCTCGAGGCCTACGAGCAGCAGCGCCACGCTGCTTACGACCCCACGGCGTCGCGACCTTGGTCGGCCGCGGCCGGTGCCGAGCCGATTGCGATCGCCGCGGTGGGCGAAGCCAGTGCGGTCGGAGTCTTGCGCGGTCGCAATGCCTTGGTTCTGCTCGCGGCCAGCGGTGCCGAGCTGGCGCGACTCGAGGCTCCTGACGATCCGGTCGCGGTGACCGTCGACCCCGAGGGGTGGATCCACGCGCTCGGGAGTCGCGGCCAGATCATGCGCGTTCGCTCCGACGGCGCAACGTTCGGCACGCCAACGCGGTTCGAGTTGCCGGATGTTCGTGGCGGGCGAGACCTGCTCTCGGTACCGGGAGGCTTGCTCGTCACCGATACTGACCAAGGCGTATTGAGCGTCCCGATGGTGGGGGCGACGGCAGCGACCGCGAAGCCCCTCGCGGAGTGCGGCGGGCCGATTGGTCTCGCTCACGCCGAACGGTTGGTGGCATCGGTGTGCCTGTTCGATCGCGGGCTGGTCCTGGCCGAGCTGGCCGAAGATGGTGTCGGCGTCCTGCGGACCGCGCGCGTCGTGCACGACGGGCCCTGGTGGTCGGTGGCTGTCGCACGCCATCACAGCGGATGGATCCTCGCCGGCGGCGGAGTCGAAGATCACCCGCTGGATCGGAGCGATGGCTCGTTTGGCTACGTCGACCCCCACGTCTTCGTCGTCCACGTCTCGCGTTGTGGGTCGGAGCTATGCACGCGGCGTATCGCCGCGATCAACGTCGGCGAATGGGGTGTGGTGATGCCCAAGTGGGTGGGCGTCGAAGTTCTTGGCGACACGGCGGCACTGACGATCAGTGGCTACGGCAGCGACCGCCTGACGCGGGTCGAGGTTGGACTCGATGGGCAGCTCGGCGTGCCAAAACACCAGACCGTTGCCCCTGGTCTGCGCCAGCTCGCAAGGGTCGGGCAGGGGTGGCTCGGGGCCAACCCACTGCTCGATCGTTGGGTGCGCATCGCCGACGACGGTGACGTGGCGTTGGTGGTCCCGCCTGGGCCGCCGGACGCACGCGATCCCAGCGTGCGAGTGGGCGAAGCGTTGTTCTTCACGACGTTGCTGGCCCCGGGCGCACAGAGCATCGGGCAGCGAAGTCGCTTCACCTGTGAGACCTGCCACTTCGAAGGTACGGTCGACGGTCGTGTGCACTACACGGGTCGAGCGGACATCCACGCGGCGACCAAGCCGCTGGTCGGACTGTTCGTGAACCGTCCACATTTTTCGCGAGCACTTGATCGCACCCTCGCAGTCATGGTCGACAACGAGTTCGAGGTCGCGAACCGCGGGAGCTCGCTCGGTCCGTTGTTCACCGTGTCACCGGCGGACATCCCCTGGCTAGGAGCACTCGGCGTAGAGGTCCCACTGGGCCCCGAGGCGCTGCGTCGAGCGTTCATGGATTTCTTCGTCGCGTTCGACCACGAGACCTCGCCAATGGTCCGCGCTCGGACGGACTTGAATCCGACCGAGCGCCGCGGCGCCGAGCTGTTCGCATTGCACTGCGAGAGCTGTCACCAGGCGCGGACGGTCACCGATGACCCAAGTACGCGGGTGTCACCCGCGGGGTGGGCGGCGCTGGTGCTGTCGGCCCGCGGGCCCCTGGTGTGGGCCAATGAGGCCCGCGTGCGCACCGGCATCGAGCCGTACGTGCATCCCGAAGGCGCTCGTGTGACCTCGCTGCGCCGCCTCGGGCTCAAGCGACCCTACTTCACCAACGGGAGTGCGCGCAGTCTCGACGAGGTGCTGGCGCGCGTCCGGCTGCGGCCGGCTTTTTCCCACAGCGGTTCTGACCCGAGCAACGGGCTCGACGCCGACTCGCGCCGAGCACTGCGCGCGTTTCTAGTGCTGCTGTAGCGACTGCAGCCGAGCGTCTTGAACCCCGCCCGCAGGGGCGCGTGGCCATCGATCACGGCAAACCTGCGCCACTTGAGCGTGGCCATTGCGACGCAGCGCAGACCCCTGCTATCAAGTCTAGGCCAAAATGCTTCGCCCAAGCCCGAGCGCCTGGCAACTCGGCCCCAGCTACCACTCATGAAGATCCTCGTCACTGGCGGCGCCGGGTTCATCGGCGCAAATTTTCTGAATCTGCTGGTTCCGCGCCATCCTGAGCACACGTTCGTCAACGCGGACAAGCTCACGTACGCGGCAAACCTCGGGAGCCTGGCCGAGATCGCCACCGCGCCGAACTACCTGTTCACGCGGGTCGACATCGCGGACATGGCTGCGGTCGACGCCGCATTCGACGAGCACGCGCCCGATGTGGTCGTCCATTTTGCCGCCGAGAGCCACGTCGATCGTTCGATCTCGGGCCCGCGCGAGTTCGTGCGCACGAACATCGAAGGCACCTTCAATTTGCTCGAGGCTGCGCGTCGCACCTGGAAGGACGGACAAGGCCTGTTCCACCACGTGAGCACCGACGAGGTCTACGGCTCACTCGGCACCGAGGGACTGTTCACCGAGGACACTCGCTACGATCCGTCGAGCCCGTACTCTGCGAGCAAGGCCGCTAGCGATCATCTGGTCCGGGCTTACCACCGCACGTTCAAGCTGCCGGTCAAGCTCACCAACTGCTCGAATAACTACGGCCCGCTGCAATTCCCCGAGAAGCTGATCCCCTTGATGATCATGAACGCCCAGGACGGCAAGCCGCTGCCGGTGTATGGGCAGGGCACGAACGTCCGCGATTGGTTGTACGTCGAGGACCACTGCGAGGCGATCTGGACGGTGGTGCAGCGCGGTGCGGTCGGCGAGACCTACAACATCGGCGGCAACAACGAGGTCAAGAACATCGACGTTGTCCACGGCCTGTGCAACGTCTTGGCCCAGGAAATGGGTCGGCCGCCGGCAGAATTGCTCGGGCTCATCACGTACGTGAAAGATCGGCCCGGCCACGATCTGCGCTACGCGATCGATGCGACGAAGATCAAGGAGCAACTCGGCTGGTCTCCGCGAGAGACCTTCGAAACCGGGCTGCGCAAGACCGTGCGCTGGTATCTCGACCACAAGGTCTGGGTCGACCAGGTCCGCAACGGCGAGTATCGCAACTGGATCGAACAGAACTACGCCGGACGCTAAGACTGCGACCGCAGGCGTTGCCCATCACCCACTCGACGAGAGAGCGCGACATGATCGACAGGGGCATCATTTTGGCCGGTGGCTCGGGCACCCGTCTGCATCCACTGACCAAGTCAATCAGCAAGCAGCTGATGGCGGTCTACGACAAGCCGATGGTCTACTACCCGCTCAGCGTCTTGATGCTGGCGGGGATCCGTAAGGTCCTCGTCATCACCACGCCGCACGAGCAGGCGATGTTCAAGGGCCTGCTCGGGGACGGCAGCCAGTGGGGAATGGAGCTGAGCTATGAGCCTCAGCCCAGCCCCGACGGGCTTGCCCAAGCGTTCTTGCTTGGACGGCGTTTCGCGGCAGGCCAGGGCTGCGCGCTGGTGCTGGGAGACAACATCTTCTACGGCAACAGCTTGCAGGACTTGATCGGACAGGCAGTGCGTCGGGAGCACGGCGCCACCGTGTTCGGCTACTGGGTAAAGAACCCGGAGGCCTATGGTGTGGCCGAGTTTGCGCCCGACGGGCGCGTGCTCTCGCTCGAGGAGAAGCCAAAGGTGCCACGCAGCAACTATGCGGTGACCGGCTTGTACTTCTACGACGAGCAGGTGTGCGACCTCGCGGCGTCGCTCAAACCGTCGCCGCGCGGAGAACTGGAGATCACCGACCTCAATCGGCTGTACCTCGAGCGAGACGCGCTCCACGTCGAGGTGCTCGGCCGCGGGGTCGCGTGGCTCGATACCGGCACGCCTGATGCCTTGCTGCAGGCTGCCAACTTCATCCAGACCATCCAGCAGCGCCAAGGCCTGCAGATCGCCTGTCCCGAGGAGATTGCGTTCTCGCGGGGCTGGATCTCCACGAGCGAACTGCGGGCGCTCGGCGAGAAACTGGCGAAGAACGAATACGGGGCCTACCTGCTGCGACTCGCCGAGGAGGGCGTGGCTCGATGAAGGTGTCGCGAACCAAGTTGCCCGGTTTGTTGATCCTCGAGCCCGATGTGTTCGGCGACGATCGCGGCTACTTTCTCGAAACTTGGGCGCAGCGTCGGTACGCCGAGGTGGGGGTGGCCGAGACCTTCGTGCAAGACAATGTGTCGATGTCGAGGCGCGGGATCCTGCGAGGACTTCATCTCCAGCATCCTTGCGGGCAAGGTAAGCTCGTGCACGTGGTGTGGGGCGAAGTCTTCGATGTGGCCGTCGACGTGCGCGTCGGTTCGCCGAGCTTCGGACAGTGGGTTGGGGCGACGTTGTCCGCGGAGAATCACCGCCAGGTCTACATACCTCCTGGCTTTGCTCACGGGTTCTGCGTCACCAGCGAGGTCGCGCTGTTTTCCTATAAGTGCACCGAGGCCTATCGCCGTGAGACCGAGCTGGGCGTCGCGTGGAACGACCCCGATATCGGAATCGAGTGGCCAGTGCCTCAACCGCTGGTCTCCGAAAAGGACCAATCGTTTGGCCGGCTGGCAGACCTCGCGCGCGAGCGCCTCCCGACGTATGGCAGTGGCGCATGATCCCCGTGCGCCTCGACACCGGGCCAGTCGTCTTGATTGGCCACGACGGGATGCTCGGCACCGCCTGGCGGGCGGAGCTCGATCGGGCGTCGATTCCCCACCACGACGTCTCGTTTCCGGACTTCGACCTCACCCGCGCAGATCACCTCGCCGGATTGCCGCTGGTGGAAGGTGGATTGGTGATCAACTGCTCTGGGTGGACCGACGTCGACGGGGCTGAGCGCGACGAGGCCGCTGCGACCCGACTCAATGGCGACGCCGTGGGTGCGCTGGCCGAGCGCTGTGTCCAGGCTCGTTGCACGGTGGTGCACTACAGCACCGACTATGTCTTCGACGGGGAAGCCACTGCGCCGTATCCGGTCGATGGACTCCAGCGACCGTTGTCAGCCTATGGTCGAAGCAAGGCTGCGGGGGAGCGCAAGCTGTGGGCGTGCGGCGGATCGTTCTTGCTGGTGCGAACCAGCTGGTTGTATGCGCCGTGGGGCAACAATTTCGTGCGAACCATCGCTCGGCTGGTGCGAGAGCGAGCCACGGTCTCGGTCGTCGACGATCAACGCGGGCGGCCCACGAGCGCCGAGCACCTCGCGGCTGCGACGCGACGGCTGCTCGAAGTCGGCGTCCGCGGCAACGTGCACGTGACCGATGCGGGAGAGTGCACATGGTTTGGTTTCGCGGCGGCGATCGCCGCGGTTGTCGCCCCGAGCTGTGAGGTCCGACCGTGTTCGACCGCAGAATTTCCGCGGCCGGCGCGGCGACCGCCCTACAGCGTGCTCGATGTGGCGCGTGCCGAGGCGAGCCTGGGGCCGATGCCGACGTGGCAGGCCAACCTCGCCGCAGTGTTGTCGCGATTGCCGTGACGGCGAGGGCGACGCCTAGCCGATCAGCAACTGGCGCAGCTGCTCGATGGCTTGGGTCGGCACATCGAGGAACTTCAAGCCGATGTCGAAGTTCGCGGGCATGCCGCCCTCGATCGGGCGAACCCACATCACCTCGGTCAGACAGGTGACGCTGGTGTCGTCCGGCATGAATAGTTCGATCTCGAAGCGGGCACCGACGACGAGGGGCTCGTCGCCATAGACCCTCGCGCCCCCGATGCCGATGTCGACCACCTCGCGTCGCGGCAACCTGCGACGCGCAGGTCGGAAGTACAGCGGGATGTTCATCCGTGGGAACTGGCGGCGATCGTCAGACGAGGAGTCCATGAGATGCACGACCTTGTGCAAGGGGGGCCTCAAGCGTACCAGCCGGTCTGCTAATTTTCATAGCGCGGTGATCCGGTTCGCCCGTGGGCTCGGCAAGGGTCGGCAAGGCTCGGCAAGGGTCGGCAAGGGTCGGCAAGGGTCGGCAAGGGTCGGCAAGGCTCGGCAAGGCTCGGAAATGGTCCCCGTGTGGCAGGTGCGCAATCGGGCTCGATGCTTCGCGTGTTCGCGTGACGCCTGGCGGTGACTGTACGTTCGTCCACCCCGTGGCGCGAGTACGCGAAAAACCTGGGCTCGTGCGGCCGGACAGCAGAAAACCGAGTGGGGTCGTGGCGGCCTCACGCCGTTGGAGACCGTGCTATGCCGCCGGCCGTTTGCGGCCACCCCGGCCGACAATGTGGGCCACTCGCCCGATTCGCCGCACAGCGTGCCGCGTGCGGTTAGGATGCCGCGGTCCTTTCGACGAGTATGGGAACCTCATGAAACTCTGGGTCGTGGTCGTGAACTACAAGACGGCTGCGCTAGCGCTGGGCGCCGTCGCGAGTGCGCTCGCGGATGTGATCGCACTCGGCGGGCGCATCTGCGTGGTCGACAATGCCTCGGGAGACGGATCATTCGAGCGGCTTCGCGACGGCGTTGCCGCCTTGGGTGAAGTCCCCGTCGAGGTCATCGCGGCCGAGCGCAACGGAGGCTTTGGGTACGGCAACAACGTCGCGATTCGTCGGGCGTTGCGAGGCGACGATCCTCCACAATACGTGTACCTGCTCAATCCCGACGCCGTCGCCGAGCCCGGGGCGATCGGACGGATGATCGAGTTCATGGACACTCATCCGCGGGCTGGGATTGTCGGGAGCCACATCGAGGATTCCGACGGCAGCACCCACGTCTCAGCGTTTCGCTTCCCGAGCCCGCTGGGTGAGGTGGAGGGCGCGATGCGGCTCGGAGTACTTTCCCGGGCACTGCAGCGCTGGGCGGTCGCAGGCGTGCCGTGCGATCGCACCACGCAGGTCGACTGGGTCTCGGGGGCGAGTTCGGTGCTTCGCCGCGACATGCTCGAGCAGGTTGGGCTGTTCGACGAGAATTTCTTTCTCTACTTCGAGGAGACCGATCTGTGCCGTCGCGCGGCGGAGCAGGGCTGGGAATGCTGGTTTGTGCGCGAGGCGACCGTGATGCACGAACGTGCCGCCGCGACCGGCATCAAGGACGTGTCGCGGCCGATGCCCTCGTACTGGTTCGACTCCAGGCGCTACTACTTCCTCAAGCAGGGCGGGGCGAGCGAGTTGATGCTGGCCAACGTCGCGTGGCTGACCGGCTTTGGGCTGTGGCGGCTGCGCCGGCGGGTGCAGCAGAAGCCGGATCGCGACCCCCCGAACATGCTGCGGGACTTCGTTCGCCACGCGGTCCGTTCGCGAGCCCGGAAGTCCTGAGCAGCGGCGGGAGCCTGCGGACCCGTCGGTCCGCAGGGGCTGAATCTCAGCGTCGGACGCCGAGCCGGGCCGAGATCATCCGGCGGAGCTCGCGAGAGAAGGCGAGCAACAACCCCAAGAAGAGGCCGGCGCCAAGGCCGATCCCCACCCGCGTCGCGGCCAGCTTGACCCACTCGACCGGCTTCACGCTCGGCGGCAGCAGGATGTCGAAGCGACTCTTGACGCTGGCCTTCTCGATGTCGAGCTGGGTGCGACTCGCGTTGAGCTTCTCGGACAAGCCTCCGTAGATCTTCTTGCTGGCGTCGCTCGAGCGCATCAACTCGTCATACTCGGCGCGAAGCTCGGGGAGCTTGTCGGTGAGCATCTTGGTGTGCTCCATGTCGTTGGTCAGACGCGACAGCTCGGCCTGCGCGATCGCGTGGGCTGCCTCAGCCTCGTCCGCCAGCTGGCGCGCAGATGCATACAAGGGGTTCTTCGCGCGCGAGATCTTGTCAACCGATCCGCCCTCTTGCATCACCGCGTCGCGGCGCTTTTTCATGTCCTCGATCTGCTCTTTGAGCGAGATGACGGTGGGGTGCATGTTCCCCTTGCCGTCGGCCTTGGCTTGAGCGAGCTCGCGTGTCAGGTCGCTGATCGTGGATTCGAACGGCCGCGCCATCTCTAGCCGGCTCTCGAGCATCGGTGACTCGCTGTTCAGCCGTCGCTTGCTGAGTCGACTCACGACGGCCGCGCGGGCGACCTCGGACGCGGCGCGTCCGCGCTCGCTGCCCATCGTGATCAGCGCCGAATACAGCTCTTCTTGCTGCTCAGGCAGGCCCTCGGTGTGCTCCTTGCGGAACGCCAGAACGGCTTGCTCGATCGCGGTCAAGTTCTCTTCGGTCTCGTGGAGACGCTGCTCGAGCGTCTCGACCTCGAGCAACAGTGACTTGAGGGTCTTGTCGACCTCGCTCTGCAGGTAGAGGCGCAAATGCGTGTCGAGGTATTCGACCGCCTCGGCCTCGGTCTTCGCCTCGAAGCCGCCGACATACGAAAACTCGCCGGCGCGCGCGAACTCCAGACCCTTCTGGTAGGCGCGCACCTCGTCATCGGTGACGTCGGTGTGGCCCAGCTCCCGCAAGGTGTCGAGCACCAGTGAGGGGCGGATGAAGTTTCTTTGCGCGGCGCGGAAGAACTCCGTGTTGCCGCGTGGGCCCTGTGCCAACGGATTGTCCGTCACCTTGTTGACGAGCATGAGCTCGAACTCGGCTTTGACCTTGGGCTTCTTGTACTTGTACCAAGCTGCGCCGCCCAGGCCGCCGAGGATCGTGCACAGCAACAACGACAGCCAGTACCGATTCAGGAACGCAAAGAGCCGCAGGACGTGGCCAAGCAGATCCGGCTCCTCTTGCGTCGCTCGCGGTAGCGGCACCTCGAAGACGCGGCCGGTGGGCACGACCGTGACGAGTCCGGTTGCCGGATCGCGACGCGCAAGGGCGGACCCGCCGGGAGGGGGCACCGTCGGCGGACGCGGGATGGGAACCAGTGGGCCCAAGCTCGGCATTCGCACACGCGCCGTACCCGGCGCGACCATCGTGGCGTC
>CANLQR010000297.1 GCA_947492135.1 Deltaproteobacteria bacterium
TCGACCGCCTGCGCCTGAGCCGCGTGGGGCTGACCTCACTGATCGAGGCCGAGTTGCTCAACAGCTACGACCGGATTCGCCGCCGGCTGGGTGGCCTGGCGTTCGTGGCCGCTGCGCGGGAGCGGTGCATGGCCTGCAAGATGGTGGTCCCGCACCAGATCTACGTCGTGCTGCGCAAGGGTGACGAGATCCCCGGCTGCGAGTCGTGCGGCCGACTGCTCTACTGGGGCGGCCACTTTCCTGACGACCCCGACGCCGTCAAGGACGAGCCCGCGCCCAAGGCCAGCCCGACCCCTGTACGTCGCGCGCTTCGCCCGGACGAGTGAGTCCTCGGGTGCTCGAGTGACCCCACCGTGGTCACTCGAGCGACGGGCGGACGCCTAGCGGCTTCGGCGGCGGGCGGCAGCCACCGGATCGAGCCTGTCGACCAGCGCAGGGTCGAGGCCGTGACGAACCAGGTCCGCAGCGTCCAGCTGCGCCAATCGACGCCCCTCGCCCCGGGTCTCGTTGACCAGCGCTCCGATGCGCCGGTACGCATCGCGAAACGGCATGCCCGAAGCGACGAGCGCCTCGCACAGATCGGTGGCCACTGCGTCGCCCGCCACCAGGGCGTCGCGACACGCGTCCGCGACCAGCTCGAAGTGGTGCAGGCCCAGCGCCACCATCTCCAGGCTGCCCACCACGCCGTCGACACACGGAAACAACAGCGTCTTGTCGTGCTGCAGATCGCGGTGGTAGCCGCTGCCGAGCCCGTGCATCAGCGTGAGCAGACCGGCGAGTTCGCCGTGGCGCAGCGCAGCCTGGCCACGCACCAGCTCGAACAGGTCGGGATTTCGCTTGTGCGGCATCATCGACGAGCCTCCGGCGATCGCTCCACCGAGCCGCACGAGGCCATCCGAAGTGAGCTCGACGACGTCGGTCGAGAACTGTGCGAGGTGCATGCCGATGCGGTTGCACGCAAACCCGAGCACCAGCGCATGATCGCGGCTGCCCACCGCATCGATCGCGTTGCGCGGTCCATGGGCGAAGCCCAGCGCCGAAGCGGTCTGTTCGGCGTCGATCGGCAAGGTGGTGCCTGCAATCGCGCCAGCCCCGAGTGGGCTCTCGGCGAGTTCGTCCGCAACCACCAGCAACAGCCTTCGATCACGCCGTAACGGCTCGACCAGAGCACCACCGATCCAGGTGCGTGCCAGCACCGGGATTGCCACCTGGCGGTGGGTATAGGCGGGCATCGCCACTTCGCCGTGGCGCTCACACCACACCGCGGCGGCCGCGAGCACGCGATCGATGCCGCGTTCGATCACCACCAAAGCCTGCCGAGCCCAGAGCTTGAGGTCCGTGGCAACTTGATCGTTGCGACTGCGGCCGGTGTGCAGCTTGCCGGCAACCGCACCGAGTTGTGCGGCGAGCTGGGACTCGACCGCCATGTGGACGTCCTCCTCGTCGTCAGGCAGCACGACCTCGCCGGCGGCGACCTGACCAGGTAAAGCGGTGAGCGCTGAGGTCAGCCGCTCGGCCTCGTCCACCGTCAGCAGGCCAGCGCGGCGCAGGCCTTCGACGTGCGCGATGCTGCCTTCACAGTCGTGTTCGAGCAGGCGGCGATCGATCGTGAACGAGCTCGACCAGGCCAGGAACGCGGGATCGAGATCGCCGCCGGTCGCGGCGGTTCGGGCAATGCGGGCCACTGGCTCTCACAACCCCTTGAAGTCGAA
Organism: Deltaproteobacteria bacterium; assembly: GCA_947492135.1. Lineage (GTDB taxonomy): Bacteria > Myxococcota_A > Polyangia > Nannocystales > Nannocystaceae > Xiheibacterium. The sequence continues at coordinate 1,713 of CANLQR010000297.1, forward strand.
CAGGTCGCGCAGCTTGGTCAGCAAGCCGACGTTGTTGGTCTTGACCTTGCCTCGAGCGATGTCGATCGGCCCGGGCATCTTGCCGTGGATCACCATCTTCTCGAAAAGCTCGGGCGTGGTCTTGAGCACACAGTCGGCGCTCTCCACGGTCTTGCCGTCCTCGACGACACAGCGCTCGGCGTCGACGCGCACGGTGTACTTGTGGTCGCCCACAGAGAAATAGTAGGTCGTCGCACGGTCGACGTTGCCTGGCCGATAGTGGGTCGGCATCGCGGCGAAGAGCTGCGGGATCGTCATGACCCGCACCCTATCTCGGGCCCCCGCGGCGGGCCATGCGGCACCGCCCGAGCGCCCAGCAGGACCGGCCCGACCCCTGTTTACTGTGCGCCGGACCACGTTTCGGCCGGGGAAACCATCGCTTTGCATCGACCTGCGGGTAGACTCGTCGAACCTGCCCAGACCGGCCTGACCCCGGTCCAGACCTTTTCTTTCGGAGAACGGACCACCCCATGCAACGAATCCTCTTGTCGTTTCTTCCTGCCCTCGCGCTCTTTGCCCCACTGACCTGGTCGGGCCAGGCGCAGGCCGGCCTCGGCGCATGCGGCGACATCCACGTCGAAGCGAACGCACAGTGCGAGGTCAAGGGCGGAATCGAATGCCAGGCCGAGTGCACGCCGGTCGCGTTCGAGGCCGAGTGCGCCGCCGACCTGACGGTCAACTGTGGCGGAACCTGCAACATCGCGGCCGACGTCGGCTGTACCGCGGATTGTTCCGCCGAGTGCATGGGCTCGTGCGAAGTGAATCCAGGTGAGTTCGACTGCCGCGGCGAGTGCTCGGCCGACTGCTCCGCGAACTGCGAGGGCAGTTGCAACGCCGACAGCAGCGGCTCGGAGTGCATCGCTTCCTGCGAGGCGACGTGCGAAGGCAGCTGCAGCGCGAATTGTGATGTGATCGCCCCCACCGCGGACTGCAGCGGCAAGTGCGAGGCCTCTTGCAGTGGTCAGTGCGAGGCTGAGGTGAACATCGACTGCCAGGTCGAGTGCCAAGCCGACGGCTATGCCGGCTGCAAGGCCGACTTCGAGGGTGGCTGCAAGGCCGAGTGCGACGTCGAGCAAGGCGCGCTGTTCTGCGACGGGCAATACGTCGACCACGGCAACAACCTCGAGGAGTGCGTCGGGGCGCTCCGCGCTCTGCTGGACATCGAGGTCTCTGGCTATGCAGAGGCCGAGTGCAGCGGCAACGAGTGCAGTGCAGCGGCGGGTGGATCGCTGTCGTGTAGCGTCGACGAGAGCGAGAGCGACTACGGCCGCACCGGCGCGCTGATGGGCGCGTTCGGCCTGATGCTCGCGGGATTCGTTTCCCGCCGCCGTCGCGCCTAAAGGGCGCGGCTATCCGACCGTGGCGCGACTTGCTAGTGTCGTCGCGCCATGGTCGATCCTTATCGTGCACAGCTACGTGGCAATCGCGGCGCCTACGAGCGCTACCTCGGAGGCATGGATGCCTCCATGCAGCAGAAGGTCGCGCTCACGGCGGCCCACATCCTTGGTCAAGGCAGCATCGCCGACATGGGCATGGGCTCGGGCACCGGCAGCCACGCGCTCGCGGCCCTGTATCCGGGTCTCGCGGTCGTCGGCCTCGACATCAGCGAGGAGATGGTGGCGCTGGCGGCGGCTCGCTACAGCCTGCCCAACCTTCAGTTCCGTCAGGGTGACGTGGCCCATCGGGTGTTCGAGCCGAGTTCGCTCGACGCCATCCTCGATTCGTCGGTACTTCACCACGTCACTTCGTTCGGCGGCTACGACCGCGGCGCCGCGATGCGGGCCCTCGCCACCCAGATCGAGGCGCTGCGCGAGCACGGTGTGCTGGTCGTGCGGGACTTTCTCGATCCGGGTGAGGCGCCAGTCGTGCTGGAGCTGCCACGAAACGACGGCAGCGACGACGATGACCTCGCGGCCTGCAGCACCGCGCGCCTGTTCGATCGTTTCGCCCGCGAGTTCCGCAGCCTGGCGCCCTCCCCTGGCTGCGTGTTCGAGGAGCTTGCGGCCCCCGATCCGAACCTGCGGCGCGTGGGTCTGCCGTTGCGCCTCGCGGTCGAGTTCGTCCTGCGCAAGGACTACCGCGCGGACTGGGACACCGAGATCATGGAGGAGTACACCTATGCGACACAAGGCCAGTTCGAGGCCGAGTTCAGACGCATGGGATTGCGCGTGATCGCGTCGGTACCGATCTGCAACCCCTGGATCGTTCGACATCGCTTTCGCGGCAAGTTCTCGCTGCGCGACCATGACGGCCGCGAGCTGGACGACCCGGCTACGAACTACGTCATCGTGGGCGAGAAGGTATCCGAGAGCTGCGGCGTCGAGTTCCGCGAGCGGCCACACAGCAGCGGCGGATTTCTTCGGCTCGATCACTACCGTCACCTCGGCAGCGATCAGGTGCTCGACTTGGTCGCGCGTCCGCATCTGACGATCGACGCGCTGCCGTGGTTCGATCACGACGGCGACACCTTCGTCCTGGCGCGGATGAGCTACCCGCGTCCCATCCTCCGCGCGGGCGCGGATCCGGCACTCGACGGCAGCCGAAGCCCCCAGTACGTCACCGAGCCCATGACGGTGGTCCAGAACGACGCCCCGGTCGCGCAGACCATCGAGGAGGCGCTGGCGGAGCGCGCCGGAATCGCCACGACCTCGATTCGCCGCTTCGAACACGGCCCCGCGTTCTTCCCCTCGCCCGGCGGGGTCCGCGAAGAGATCCGCACGTGCCTGGTCGAGATCGACCCGCTGTTCGTGCAACCCGATGTACCGGAGACCTCGGGGTTCTCGGCCTCAGGACGCATCGCCGCGGTCGAGGCCACCCAGCTGTTGCGGGCCGCGCAGGTCGGAGGCATCGCCGACGCTCGGCTGGAGCTCGGCGTCCACGCCTTGCTCCGCCTGCGCGGGCGCCCGCCGGGTCCGTGGATCGGCGAGAAGATCACGCTGTCCGAGGGCCCAACGCCCGCGCGAGCCAGCACGCTCGAGCAACTCCGGGCGCGTCGTGCCCGTCGAGCCTTCGTCCGCACCACCGCCGGCGAGACCGCAGGTTTCCTCGAGCTGCGGACCGCCGCGTTCGACGAGCTCTCGCGGACCGGGGACGTGCTGCACACGCGGGTTCTGGAGTACGTCGTGCCGAGCGTGCGCAGCACGAACACCCTCGCCGTGGCGCTGTTGCGGCGCGCCGATGGGCGGATTTGGTTCGGCGTCATCGACGAGGATCGACCGGCCGCGCAGTGCATGACTGGACGCAGTGATCTGTGGGTCGCACCCGCGTGGCGGCTGCCGCGAAGCGTGCAGGGCATGCGTGGCGCCCGAACGTGGATGACTGATCGGCTGCGCGACCACCACGGCCTCACGATCGGCCAGGTGTTCGAGCTCGGCGGTCGGTACCACCCCTCGTCGGGCACCACGCCAGAGGTGGTGTTCCCCTGCGCTGCCGAGGTGACTGTCGACGACGGCGGCCCCGAGTCCTTGACGTGGGTGGAGCTCTCGACCCTCGTGGACGCCGATGATGTGCTCCGCGACGGACATACGCGGGTGCTGGCCTGGCGCGCAGCCCATGCCTTGGGGCTACTCGCCTAGTCCGCGAGTGCCCGGGACCAGCCCTCAGGGTTTTTCTACGATTGTTCCAGGGCTAGCGCTGGCCCCGATGCCTGGCGTGGCCGTGGCCATCAGGTCGGCGTAGAGACTCGCGCGAGAAACCCCGCTCGCGAGGCGCCGATCGGCCTCGGCGATCTCCGCATCGATCACCTCTTTGAACTTCTCGAGCGGTTGAGCGCCTGTGAGGATCTTGCCATTCACGAAGAACGACGGCGTCCCTCTTGCGCCGAGTTCCTTGGCTTGCTTGATGTCAGCGGCGATCCGCTCGTCTGTCGCCTTGCTGTCGGCGTCTCGACGAAACTGCTTGAGATCGAGGCCGAGCGCCTTGGCATAGCCCTCCAGGTCAGCGTCGCCGAGCGCCTTGTTGTTCTGGTAGAGCTTGTCGTGCATCTCCCAGAACTTGCCCTGCTTGCCGGCAGCCTCGGCAGCCCGCGCCGCCGGTGCAGCCTGGGCATGGAAGCCCAGCGGGTTGTACTTGGCGACCACGCGAAGGTCCTTGCCGTAGTCCTTTTGCAGCTGCGTCAGCGTCGTCTCGGCACGTGCGCAAAACGGGCACTGGAAGTCACTGAAGACGACGAGTGTGACCTTGGCGTCGGCGGCCCCCTCGGCGTTCGAGTCACCGATGTCCACGCGGTAGCGCACGGTCGGGTCGGGGCGACCCGCGGCGACCGGCGGTGTTGCCGGAGGTGGTGCGACTGGTGGTGGTGCGTCGAGCTTGGCCTGGATGGTGTCGATCCGCGCCTTGGCCACGGCAAGCTCGGCTGTGGTCGCCTCGAGCGCATGGGTCTGTGCTGCCGCACTCTCCTGCTGCTTTCGCAACCCCTCGACCAGTCCCTCGTTCTGCTTGCGCAGTTCGGCGGTGTCCGCGACCACCGTGTCGAGGCGTTGCTGCAAGCCACCGATCTCTTCGCGCGTCGGCGCATCACAGGCGAACAGGGCGAACAAAGCAAGGCCGGCGGATCGGATCGAAACTGCCATGGTGTTGTTTCCTACAGGGGGTACACGATGAAATCGTCGTGGATCTCGATCTGCGGGGAGTCCATCGCCTCGACCGCGTCACGCAGCTCGAGGAGGTGGGCGTAGTCGAGCTGCAGCGGGTGCTCGTCGGGATGCTCGTCGGCACCGAAATCGAAGTCGACCCCCGGCACGTTGGTCATCTCCACGTGAGTGCCCATGACGTTGCAGACCGCTTCGGCCGGCACGTGGTCGACCAAGCGAGCGATGCTCTCCACGTAGGCTGGAAAGTCGTCGATGTACAGCCGACCAGGATAAAGCGTGTCACCGGTCAACAGCCACCCGGCGCCATGATCGAACAGTGCGATGTGGCTCTGCTGGTGGCCCGGGATCGGGATCACGTCGATCGTGCGGGCCCCAAGATCATACTGGACGATCTGAGTCGGCCAGTCGTCGATCCCGAAAAATTCGCTCAGCCCAGCCACAGACGGTGTGACGACGGTGACCCCAGCCTGACCCTCGAACATCGGATTGCCCGCCACGTGATCACCGTGCGCGTGCGAGTTGACCACCACGAGCTCGATGGCGCCGCGCTGGTTGTCGACGAGCCACTGCTCGATCACGTCGCTGACGGCCTGCGCGACATCGATTCCCCCGGCACCAGTGTCCTCGAGCAGCACGCGGTCCTCGCCGAACAGCAGATACAAGAACGGCCCCTCGAAGCTCGTGCACAGCGACTGGCGCAGAATGAACGTATTGGCGTCGTAGCGATGCACCGCGATCTCGGGCACGGAGCAGTCGAGCCCGTCCGGCCACTGGGCTGGGAGTTCTCCACCGCACAGTCGCGTGCCGCCGGTCGAGCTCTCCGATCCACCGCTGTCGGCGGTCACCGACTGCGTCGAGGTGGTTTCGGCCCCCGCGCCAGTGTCACTCGAAGTGCCCGACGTAGTCGCCTCGGTCTGCGACGAAGTCGTGGGGTCGCCGGTGGAACTCGTGGTGGTGCCACCGAGCATGCCCGTGGACGACTCGCCCGCGAGCTCGCCGGTACCACAGCAGGTCATCAGCCACAGCGAAACCAAACGATGCGCGCGAGGTCGAGTCACTCTCGGCAGACTCTACGCCGACCCAAAAATCCGGTCAATCTCGCACGATCACAGCAGCGCGGGGCCCGACAGCCACGCACCACCATCTGCGACGAGAATCGCCCCGGTGATCAGGGATGCGGCATCGCTGGCGAGAAAGAGCGTGGCATCGGCCACTTCGTCCACACGCCCGAAGCGGCGCAGCGGGATGGTCCGCTGGAGGCTCTCGCGAAGCGACGACGGCAGCAGTCGCGCGAGGCCCTCGGTCCCCTCGATCGGTCCAGGCGCGACCGCGTTGACCCGGATCCCCGCGGGCCCCCACTCGACCGCCAGCGTGCGGGTCATCGCATCGATCGCGGCCTTTGCCGCTGCGGCGTGGACCTGCAGGGGCGTGCCACCGTAGTGCAGCGTCGCCGAGATGTTGACGATGGCGCCACCGTGGTCGCGCATCGCCGCGAGAAACGCCGCGCGCGAGGTGTTGTAGGTACCGACGGCGTCGATCTCGAGCACGGTGCGAAAGCCCTTGCTCGAGAGCGTCGCGGCCGGCGCGAGGAAGTTCCCGGCCGCGGCGTTCACCAATACATCGAGGCGACCGGAGTCCGCGACGACGCGCTCGATCGTCGCGGTGACTGCCTCGGCGTCGCGAACGTCGCAGGCCATGCCCCTGCACCCAGCGCCGAGTTCGTGCGAGGCGGCCTCGAGGCGCTCGGCGTTGCGACCGATGATGACCACCGTGGCGCCGTGGGCCCCAAGAGCCGACGCGATGCCCTTGCCGATCCCAGAGCCTCCTCCAGTGACGACTGCGACCTTGCCTGCAAAGAGATCCGCGCGGAAAGCTGACATGCGCGCACGAGTCTCGGCGTCCGGCGGTCCCAAGGCAACCTCCGGCGACAGCCCCCCGCCTTGCGTCAGATCAGCCCGGGCACGGTGCCCACGACCTCACCGAGGTCGGTCGCCACACCGACCGCGCGCATCGCCGAGTTGATCACGTTGACCGGGTGTAGCCCCTGGCCGTCGATATGCTCGCCGGACACGAAACCACCTGCCCGACCGGCAACGGTGACGATCATGTTCTCGGTCGAGTGCGTGCGATCCGGATCACCGGTCGCCGGGTCGAGTCCGTGGCCGCCCTCGTAGAGCAACACCATGGCGGTGTTATCCAGCACGCTGCCCGAGCCCTCGGGCGTATCCCGTAGCTTCGCGACCAAGTAGGCGAACTGATCGAGCTGCCACGCGAGGATCTGACTGACCCCCTCGGTGGTGCCGACCGAGTGCCCGACCTCGTGTTGATCGTAGGGGATGCCCGTGAAGCTGTTCACGTTCATGTGGGACTGCGCCATCGTGTAGAGCATCGCCACCGATCGCGACAAATCGCAGGTGAACGCCATGTGCACGAGATCGGAGAAGATCCGCGCACGGGTGTCCTCGTCGCTGTAGCCGGCATTGACGTCGAAGCCGTCGTCGCCGCCGGCGCTCGCATTGTTGCCGCCGATCGGCGGATCGTCGCCGGGGTCGGCGAACATCATGCAGTCGGCGGTCGCGTCTGGTGGAATCGCGGCAAGCCGTTCCTCGAGCGCCCGAATCTCGTCGAAATGACGCTGCATGCGGATCTTGTCCGCAGCGCCGAGGCGCGGCATCAGCCGCTCGATGTTGCCGTGAACCAGGTCGAGCACGCTGCGCCGCCGCGCGAGCTCGCGGGCAGCCTCGGCGGCGTCGCCCGGGTCGGGCGGGACGAAGCCGGTGAACAACGCCATGTAGGCCGCCCGGGGGCTGGTCTGGCCGGGGACCTGGATGACCCCACCCGCGCCGTCGGACTGGTACGAGATGATGTCGCGACCATAGGGCGCGCTGTCGGTGAGGTACCACGAGGGCTGCACCTGGTACTGCAGCGAGGCAAACGTGGTGCCCGCGCCAATGGCCGCGGCCACCATCTGATCGGCGGTTTGACCGCGGCAATTGCTGCTGTCGTCGGGATTGCTGACCCCGCACAACAGCGGCGGCATCGCCCCGAGGTGGAACGCCGTGTTCCAGCTGCCCGGCCCCGAGTTGTTGTAGGGGATCCGCAGGTTCGAGATGATCGACACGTCCGGCCGCACGTCTCCGTAGTTGGCCAGCGGCATCGTCGCCATTTTCAGGTCGTAGTCGGGACCGAACGCATCGGGCCGATACAGGTCCTGCAAGGGGTCGCCGTCGCCGCCCATCGCCTGGCCGT
>CANLQR010000298.1 GCA_947492135.1 Deltaproteobacteria bacterium
TGACGGACTTCGGCGTGGCGCGAGCCTGGCACGATGCCCGCACGCTGTCCGACGACGACGACGGGCCGACGCAGGTGAGCGCCGTCGCAGGAACGCTGCTGTACATGGCGCCCGAGCAGCAGCTCGGTCGGCCGCCGACCCCCGCCGCCGACGTGTTCGCCCTCGCTGCGTCGCTGTACGAGGCGTTCGCCGGGGTCCCGGCGTTCGTCGGACGGACCCACACCGAGCTGCTCGAGCGCAAGCTCGCTCGCGAGCTGTGCCCGCCGCGCCGCGGGCGAGGTCTGCCCTCGCGGGTGCACGACGCGGTGCTGCGTGGCCTCGATCCCGATCCCCGCGGTCGCCCGAGCGCCAACGCGCTGGTACCCGCCGCGTTGCCGCGGCGTCGGGGCGCCGCCGTGCTCGGCGTCGCCTTGTCCGTGGCGCCGTTGGCCGCGTTGGCCGGGTTGTCGCACGACGATCCCTGTGCGATCGAATTGGCGTCGCGCACCGACGCGGCAGCGGACGAGCTCGCCCTCGCGGTCGAGAATCGACGCGACGTCCTTGCCGCGATTCGGGGCGAGGCATGCTCGGGCTTTGCCGCCGGCGAGCTCGCGCGCGCCGAGGTCGTCGCTCGCCTCGCGTGCGTCGACGGCCGACTGCGGGATCTCGATGCGTTCGTCGCCGCGGCCGACACGACCACCCGCAGTCCGTCCGAGGCCGTGCTCGCACTCGCCGAGCTGCCGACCAACGAGCCGTGCGTCGCGTCGCCAGTGGTCGACGACCGCGACGATGCGGAGCGCGCGGCCCTGATGCGAGCCCGCGCCGCCACGCGCGGCGACGCGACGGCGGCGCGCGACGCCGCCACCTGGGTGCTCGCGCGCGCCGGAGCCGACGGCCGCGGTCGCCTGCAGGCCGAGGCCCTGGTGTTGCGCGGGATGGCGTCGTTCACTCTGCTGGACGCCGAGGCGGCGATCGACGACCTGCGCCAGGGGTTCTGGATGGCGATGGGCACCGGCGACGATCGGGTGGCGGCCCAGGCCGCGGTGTGGCTGGTCGGCGCGTTCGGTCGAATCGAGGCCTATGCCGAGGCCGACGAGTGGGCGCGCCACGCCGACGCCTTGCTCGAGCGCGTGGCCGAAGCCGAGGCCATGTATGCGTGGCTGGAACTGCACCGCGGAGCCAACGCGGCGGAGCGCGGCGACGTGGCCGCGGCGATTGCCGCCGACGCGCGCATGATGGCGGCGTGGCGCCGCGTGGCGGCACGCGACGGCGTTTCGCTGGCGCAACCGTGGCTGCAGTCGTCGGAGACCCTGCTGGCGGCGCGACGGCTCGACGAGGCCCAGCACGCGGCCGAGCGCGCCCGCGCCAGCCTCGACAGTGAGCGCGACCCGAGTCCCGTGCTCGCGATGCAGCTGCAGCTCGCCTCGGCCAACGTCGCGTTCATGCGCGGCGAGAGGTTGGACGCGATCGCGGTCTATCGAGCCGTGCTACCGGCGATCACCGCCGCCGTCGAGCCCGCTGACATGCGAGCGACCACCGCCCGTCGCAACCTGGCTTCGCTGCTGCTGCGCGCCGGCCAGTTCGCGGAGGCTCGCGAGCGGGTGGCCAGCGAGGTCGAGCGGATCCGGGCGTTGCCCGGGGCGCACGACGGCGAGCTGCCCAGACTGCTCGCCCAGCTCGGACACCTCGATCACATGTTCGGCGAAGGCGATCGCGGCCGCGCCCACCTGCACAAGGCCGCCGTGATCTTCGACGAACTGTCGCCAAGGTTGGACTCGCTCATCGCCTACGGCGGCCTAGCCGAGCTCGCTGCGAACGAGGGCGACCACGCCGCCGCGGTGAAATGGATGGAGCGCGGCCTCACCGTGGTCGAGGCGTTACTCCCCGAGGAGCATCCGGCCCGTATCCGTCAGGAGGCGAACACCTGGGCTGCTCGCGCGATGGCAGTGGGCGATCACGTTGCGTTCGCCCGCGTCGCCGCGTTGCGCGATCACATCGCGACCGTCGACCGCGCGGCCCTCGACCTCAACACCGCCGCCGCGTATCGCGAGCACGGCGATTTCCGGGCGGCCGAGCGCCTCGACCGCGAGGCGTTGGCCGCTGCCATGCAGATCGACGAACCGCGCGAGCTGGCCCACGCGCGCTACTCACTCGCCGAGTCCATTGCCGGCGCCCAGGGCGATCCCGCCGAGGTCGCGCGGCTGCGCGCCGACGCCTGCGCCTACTTCCGTGCCCTCGCTACCTACGAGGACAACCCCGCCCGAGGCTGCGACAAGCTTCTGGTGCCACCGGGTGGCGAGAGCCACTGACGCGCGTCGTGCAACATCACTCATGCGCCACCGGGACGGGGGTGGGCACGGTGTCGCCGTCGTCGCCCCCGCTCGCACCGCCCGAGCTGGAATCGTCGTCGCCGGAATGGCCGTCGCCGGTATCGCCATCGCCGGTATCACCGTCGCCGGTAACGCCGCCGCCGGTATCGCCGCCGCCGGTATCACCGTCGCCGGTATCACCGTCGCCGGTATCGCCCGAGCTCGATCCGCCGGTCGTGCCGGGCTTTGGCTTCTCGGGCACGACCGGGACCTCGGCGAGCCCGCAGACCTTCTTGATCTCGGCCTCGAGCCAAGCGCGCGACTTCGCCGACGTCACGCTGGCGTAGTACGCCGCGTTGTCGCCCTTGAGCCGCGAGCCGATGCCCACGATTCCGCCCCCGAAGATCGCAGGGCTGCCGCTGTCACCGAACTTGGCGAGCGCACCCATCGCCCCGATCTGCGCGACGACCAGCGACACGTAACCGACGTCGTTGCCGCTCTCCTCGGTCGACGAGAGCTTCATGTCGCCCGTGGCGTGCGCGTAGGTGCCATCGCCGGTCTGGCCGTTGCCCAACAGGGTGAGCACGCTGTTCAGGTCGGGCTGCGCACGCGCGAGCGCCAGCGTCGTGCCGGGCAGTGCGGTGTCGAGCTTGATCACCGCGAGGTCGCGATGCTCGTTGCCGAGCACGCTGACGGCGCTCGCCTTCGCGACGACCTCTTCGGCTTTGGGCGTGGGACGACCGTTTGCGTCGTTGTTGGTGGCGTCGGCGTGCCAGATCGAGGCCCCCGCGACGAACTCCTTCTCGGAGTAGCTGACATTGATGCAGTGACCCGCCGTGATGACGCACTTCTCGGCGATGAGCGCTCCGGTGCAGTAGCGGTTGGGCTTGTTGGGGTCGGTGATGTCCGCTTTGCGCTTGGGGTAGCGGATCTGCACGGCGCCGTTGCGCTCGTTGGCGGCGGTACCGTTCGCGAGACGGTAGGCCTCGTCGCCCGTATCGGCGCTCGCGCACGCAGGGAGCAGCAGGACCAGCAGGAGGTGGGTGGGTCGCATGTCCACCATTGCGGCGAGCCCCCGCGGTCGATCACGGCGCGGGCGCGGCGTCGGGCCGGCCGCAGCAGCCCCGCGGATCAGCGCGCAGTCCCGCGGCGGCTGCGACGACGGAATTAAATGGTAGGGTGTCGGCGAAGTGGTGGTCGAGGCGTCGGATCGCGAGCTGCTCGACCGCTGGCGTGCCGGCGACACCGAAGCCGCGGGCCAACTGTTTGGCCGACACGGCGTCGCAGTGGGCCGGATCTTCCGTTTCAAGGCCGACGACGCCCTCGAGGACCTGGTCCAGCAGACGTTTCTTCTCTGCCTCCAGCGGCGGGACGTGATCGACGAGCGGGGCCTGCGGGGGTACTTGCTCGGCATTGCGTACAACGTGCTTCGCAAGCACCTCGAACAGCGCCTCGGCCCGCGGGGCCGGATCGACCCGGTGAAGTCGTCCATCGCGGATCTCCAGGGAGCGTCGCCGGCGAGCGTCGTTGCGCTGTCGCGAACCCAGGCGCTGGTCGTCGAGGCGCTCCGCTCGCTGCCACTCGAGTTCCAGGTCGCGATCGAGTTGTTCTACTGGGAGGAGCTGACGGCGTCGCAGATCGCCGCAGTGCTCGAGCTGCCCGAGGGCACCGTCCGAAGCCGTCTGCGGCTCGGCCGCGACCGGTTGCGCGACCGCCTCGCCCAGCTCGACCCGAACGCTCCGATTGACATCGACGCGAGCATGCATTCGACCCGCCGCTGATCGGTGCAGCGTCACTTCACGCGGACGCACTGGACGGCGCAGCGATGCTCGCGGTCGACGTCGCGGTGCAGCTGCGCGGGGATCCCCGCGAGCGGCGGACGTGGCCGGTGTATCAAGCGGTGTTGCGGGCACGGCTCTCGTGCGCGGTGCGGATCGTCGTGGTGACCGGCGGGCGTACCCGAGCGGCGCATCGTCCATGGCGCCGGCGCGGCCTGTGGCCCTACGCCAGCCGCTCGGTCGCCTCGTCGTCGTTCCACCGGCAGCACCGGCTGGGCCGGCACGCCGGCCTGCCCGGCGCCGGACGCTCCGGGCGCCGGCGATCTGTTACAAGTCTGCGGCACCCGCGATGTGACGCGGCCAAGTGAAGCATCGGCATGGCGGCGATCTGCGGAACCATCGGCGAAGGCGACCAGACCGTGCTCGGTCGGGCTTTGGAGTTGCTCCGCCATCGCGGGAGTGAGCAGCCAGTCGTCGTTCGTCACGGCGCGCTGGGCCTGGCAACCGCGGCGCTGCGTGGGCACTCCAGCGCGGTCGGGCTCAGTCGTGACCGCACAGTGCGCTGCATCATCGATGGCCGCTTGTTCAACCACGACGAGCTGGCAAAAAGCGTCGAGCTCCCCCGCACCGAGCACGCCGCCACGGTCGTCGCCGAGCTTCTTGCCCGCGAGGGGACCGCGGCGCTGGCCCAACTCGACGGCGCCTACGCCCTCGCGGCGAGCATCGGCGACCAGCTGTTGCTCGCCCGCGATCCCCTCGGTGAAAAGCCGCTGTACTACGTGACGCTGCCCGGTGGTCGCATGGCCTTCGCGTCGGAGACCAAGGCGTTCCTGGCGATGCCCGGCTTCGACGTCCGGCCCAATCCGGCGTCACTGTTTGCGTTGCTGGTGCTGTCGTTCATCCCTGGCCAAGCCAGCATGTTCCAGGGTGTGTCCGAGCTCGAGCCGGGCCGCCACGTGGTGGTCGATGCCGGCGGTCGCATCGGTCCGAGCGTGGCCCACTGGACCCTGCGCGAACAGATCGAAGACCAACCACTGGAGTACTTCACCACCGAGATCGCTCGACTGTGCAACGACGCCGTCCTGCGCCGAGTGCCCGCCGACGGCAAGGTGGCGGCAACGCTCTCGGGTGGGGTCGACTCCTCGGCGGTCGTCGCCATCCTCGCGCAGCACGGCCTGCGCCCGGTGTGTTTCTCCGCCGCATTCGGCGATGGTCAGCCCAACGAACTCGGCTACGCCCGACTCGTCGCCGAGCACTGCAAGGTCGAACACCGGGTGATCGACGTCGAGCCCGAGGGCTTCCTCGACCTGCTGCCCACGGTGATCTGGAACCTCGACGACCCGCTGTGCGACTGCATCACCGTGCCCAACTACCTGCTGGCCCAGGCTGCGGCGCGTGAGGCCTCGGTGGTGTTCAACGGCGAGGGCGGCGATCCGCTGTTCGGCGGCCCCAAGAACAAGTTCTTGATCCTCGGCGAGTGGTATCGCGCGTACGGCCGCTACGACCGGCCCAGGGCCTATCTGGCCTCGTATCACAAGTTCTACGAGCACACCGGCGAGCTGTGTACGCGCGAGTTCTTGGAAGCCTCGGGCGGCTCGCCAGCACTCGAGGACTACGTCCGACCGTTTCTCGACGACGCGAGCGTGGGCAACTTCCTCAATCGCTTGATGCACCTCAACATCAAGCTCAAGGGCGGCCAGAACATCCTGGTCAAGGTCGACAAGATGCTGTCCGCCAATGGTGTCGAGCCGGCATCGCCGCTGTTCGACCGCCGGCTCGCCGAGTTCTCGTTTTCGATCCCACCGGTGCTCAAGCGCCGAGGCGATGTCGAGAAATTCGCGTTCAAGAAGGCCATCGAGCACCTGCTGCCGCACCCCGTCGTCTATCGCAAGAAGGCGGGCATGGGCGTTCCGCTCAACCACTGGTTCCGCCGCGAACCATTGCGCGGCTACACCCGTGAGGTGCTGCTGTCCCCGCGCGCGCGCGCGCGCGGCAACTTCGACATGAAGTTCGTCGAGCGGCTGGTGTCCGGCAAGTCACCGGCCCACGCGATTGGCCGCGATCGTGGCGGCGAGCTGTTGTGGATGCTGCTGGCGATCGAGCTGTGGCACCGGGTATTCGTCGATGGCGAGGGCCGACCATGAGCACGCTCGATCTTGCGACCGCCGTGCAGTCTGCCGCGCTGGAGCTCACTCGCGGCGACCGTTTCGACTTCACCCGCGCGCAGCTCTTCTTCGAGCTGGTCCGCGCTGGCGCAGTGTCCGATCCCGGCGGCGACCCCGACGGCGCACTGGAAAGGTTTGCTACCGAGATCGAGGCCTTCGAGCGCGACCACGGCGAGCTCGAGCATCTGATCCGCCCCGAGCGTCTCGAGCACCTCCCACCTCCACCCGAGCTGCCACCGGACGTGCTCGACTACTCGGTGCGGCGGGTGTTGGTGTTCGACCGCGTCGACACCTGCCTGTGCTTCGTCCGCAACGGGTTTCATCGCCGTATCGAGGTCGGCTTGGTGGTCTGGCCGGACTTCCCAGGCCACGTCTGGGAGCGGCTCCACAGCCAGATCGCCGAGGGCCTGGTCACCGAGTTCTTCTTGATCGGCGACTGCAGCGCGGCCACGCGAAAGTGGAAAGCCGACGTTCACGCCGCGATCGGCAAGCGTCCCAACGTGCGGATCCGCGACGCGAGCATGACCTTCCCCTGGGCCTTTCGCTTGCGCCTGCCGGTGCGTTCCACCGGCAAGGCACCCGACTCCGACATCACGATCCCCGATCACCACGAGTGGCGCGGGCTGCTGATGGTGGGCAGCTACGCGAGCCTCCAAGAGATGCCGCCGATCCGCTTGTTGCGCTGGGTCTATCGCCGAGTCGCCCGCGGAGCCGAGGACGTGGGCTTCGGCTGAACCGCCGCGACGCCGATGTCGCGTGGGCGTCCGGCCAGTGCGCTGGGATCTGACAGTGACGCCACGGGTTCGGCCAATGGGCCCACGAAACCCCACGCCTCGTCGCCTGGCACGCATCGTGCTCTTTGGTATCGGCGTAGGTTGGGGGTTGGGTATGACAAAGCTATCGATCTTGGGTTTGGTCTGGGTTGGAGCGGTCGCGGGCTCGAGCATCGGTTGTGAAGGCGGACGGGCCTTGCCCGGCGATGCCGACGCATCGGCGCAAGTGCTGGACGATCGCGCCGGCGAGGCGTGCACGGAGTATGCGCTGGCGCGCAGTTGCGGCGATGCCGTGGTGCAGTACTGCGACATCGAGGGCGGGGCCACGATGCTGTGGGGCGCTTGCCTCGAGGAAGCCGAGCTCGAGTGCGAACTCGACGACAACGAAGCCTGTGGAGAGAGCGGCACCCGCTCCTGCGACCTCGTCGACGGCGAGCCTGCGTGGGGCGAGTGCTGGGACCAGAGCGACGGCGGCTCGACGCCCCTGGTGCTGGTCATGCCTGGCGCCACCCTCGAGTACGAACCGGCCCGCACCGCGGCCTTCGACATTGCCGGCGGTTGCCTGAGTCAGGACTGGCCCAGCGCGAGCACGCCGTGGCTGGCGCTCGATCTCGACGGCAACGGATCGATCGATGACGGCCGCGAGCTGTTCGGCTCGGGCACCGTGCTGCGATCGGGGCGCCGCGCCGAGCAGGGCTTTGCCGCGCTCGCCGAGCTCGACGCCAATGGCGATGGCGTCATCTCGGCCGAGGATCCCCGCTTCGCCGAGCTCGTGCTGTGGGCCGACCACGACGGCGACCGTCGCTCGAATCACAGCGAGCACACCGGGCTGCTGGCCGCGGGCGTGCTTTCAATTCCGGTTGCGTTCGACCGCGAGGTTGGCTGTGACGATCGCGGAAACTGCGGGATTGAACGCGCGAGCGTGAGCCTCGCGCAAGGCCAAGCGACCACGGCGCAGATCGTCGATGTCCACCTCGCGTGCCAGTAGGGCCGGAGGCTCCGCGGATCCTAAGGCGGGTCGTACACGCAGCTAGCGAGCGCGTCGCCGAGGCCGATATCTACGCCGCTGCAGGTCGTATCAGGCGGGCATTGAGGGTCGTCTTGCAGGCATGGCAGCCTGCAACGCATCGCGACGCACTCCGCGGCGACCACCGGCGGAGGCGAGGCTGGACACTCGAGCATGAAGCCGCACGGCGGGAAGCAGGTATCGAACAAGCACGAGCTGTCGGCCACCGGACAGTCCGTCGCGACCCCGCAAGGCCCATACGGATTTCCGCCCGGGCCCGGCCCAGTCGTCGTGGTGTCGCCTGCCGACGTGCCAGTCGACGCCGTGGATGTGCCACCTGAATCCGCTTCGGTCGAACCGCTGGCCTCGCTGCCCGCTGTGACAGAGCCAGCATCCGCGGAGGTCGTCTCGATCTTCTCGGGTTCCGAGAAACAACCAGCGACGACAACCCCGATCAAAATGGCACCTGAGCGAGTCACCCCTCCAAGGTATCACGGGGTCGCGCTATGCTTCGAGGCATGCGATCCGCGGCGGTGTTGCTCGTGCTCTCGGCGTGCATCCGGCCGCCTGGTGCGACGCCTCCCGACGACCGGGCCACGACCCCGTCGCGGGCCGAGCCCGTGACTGAACCACAGCCGCCCGTGGCCGCGCTCGCAGCGTCGGACACCCACGCGCCCCCAGAGCCGCCCGCGAGCGCGCACACGCTCTCGGCGATCGGCACCGCACCGAGTTGGCCCGCCGTGCTCGAGCTCGCCCGCTCACTCGGACTGCGCAAGCCCACCAAGGCCGCGGCCCCGGTCGGACTCGGCGACGGTCGCTGGGCGGCCGCGATCCGCACCACCGACCGCGAAGACGTCGACGACGGCCCGAGCTTCAGCACGCACTTGCTCGTCGTCGATTCGTCGGCAGAGCGCTTGCAGCTCGTCGATCGGCGAGCGCTGGTCTCGTGGGACGAGATCGATCCCGACCAGCCCCGCAGCGCACCGGTCGCTGTGTTCGCCGCCGACTACGACGCGGACGGGGAGCGCGAGATCCTCGTGCGCTTCGGCTTCACGCTGATGCTCTGCGGCATCGGCGAGGTCGGCCGCCGCGAGCTGCGGATCTACGCGCTGGACGACAGCCACCTGCGACCCCAGGTGGCGCTGACGCTCGACGATCGCGTGTACTTCGGCGCCAGCACCGGGCGCGAGTCGTTCGCCGACAACAACAGCGACGGTCGACCCGACCTCATGATCACCGAGCGCACCGACTACGAGGATGTCGACAACGAGAACGGTGGCAAGCCGATCCGCAACAAGCGGGAGCTCGCCTACATGTATCGTCCAGAAAAGGACGACTACGTGCTCGACGGCAAGGCCCCCGCGACCGGCGCCGCGGCGTTCGATTTTCGCATCTGGGACACCTGCGAAGAGGGCGTGGAGAGCCCGGGCTCCTGGGCGCTGTGAGTCGGGGGGGCAACCGGTTCTACACCGGTGACTTCGAGGGCGGCCTAGCCCCCTGGAAACCTGATTCGCAACAAAAATAACGCCGCCCTCGTCGACCCTGGCTTCGTTGCCGTTCCTCGTCGTA
>CANLQR010000299.1 GCA_947492135.1 Deltaproteobacteria bacterium
GAAAGCCGCCGCCGTGGACATACAGGACCACCGGCAGCGGCTTGGCACGATCGCGCGGCCGGTAGACGTCGAGTCGATGCTCGGGGCCCGTCCCGGCGTAGGCAATGTCCGAGCGCCGCTCGACCCCGTGGCGCTCGGGCCGTGCGTTGGGAGCAAGCCGACCCGCTGCGGCCAACGTGCGCCACAGGTTGTCGACCACGAGCGCACCGGCGTGACGGCGTAGACGAAGCAGCGGCATGTTTCGGGTGGCGTCGGGGACGGTTGCGAGGCCGAGCAGGAGGCAGCATACGTGATTTCCTGCGGGCAGCGACCGGCCGCCGTGCTCGTCGCGGATCGAGCGCGGTTGCCAAGGTCTCGGGGCGGGCGCCGGCCGCGGGAATCGGGCGAAGGGACCCGCGGTTGCTCCCGCCCGTGGACGCGGCGGTCGTATATGGTGTGCCGGTGACGCAATGGCGCGTCGGTGAGGCGCTCGGTCACGGCGCGGTCGGACGCGTCGTTCGCATCCACCGCGAGGGCGACGAAACCCCGCTGGCCGGCAAGATCCTCCACGCATCTCATCGCAGCGACCCAGCCGCGAGGGCTCGCTTCTTCCAGGAGGCACGGATCACAGCAGCGCTCTCGCACGTCAACATCGTGCGCGTCTTCGGCGTCGAGTCGATCGACGGCGAGGATGTCCTGGTGATGGAATACGTCGAGGGTCCGACGCTCGCGACCCACATCGCCCGCAATGCACCGCTGGGCGAGTCCGAGATTCTCACGCTTGCGCGTCAACTCGCGGCGGGGCTCGCCCACGCCCACGAGCGTGGCATCGTTCATCGCGACCTCAAGCCCGCCAATATCCTGCTCGCTGGCGAGGTGCCAAAGATCGCCGACTTTGGCATGGCGCGCGCAAGCTCGCTCGGCACCGACGATGCCCCGGGGTTGACGGGTCAGCCCGCGGCGCTGGCGGTGCTGGGCACGCCCGACTACATGGCCCCCGAGTGTCTCGATCCTCTGGCAATCGATGGACGGGCCGATCTCTACGCGCTGGGCTGCATCATCCTCGAAATGGCGACCGGGCGACCGCCATTCGCCGGCGCGACACCGCACGCGGTGTTGCGCGCGCATCGTGACGAGCAAGCTCCGCCCGCGCCCGACGCGTTGAGTGCCGGATTGCGCGCCTTGATCCGGGCGCTGCTTGCCAAGTCACCGGGTCAGCGTCCGCAGGCCGCTGGCGCCGTGGTGGCGACGCTCGAGCAGATCGCCCGCGGTGAGACCGCTGCGCTGGCGCTGGGCGTGGACGACGTCACGATGCGCTGCGCTGTGTGCGGCTTACCGCTGGTCGCAGGCGTCGGTGCTTGCTTGTCGTGCGGGCAGGCGCTGCTGCGTCACGAGTCGGGCCCGTGGTCCGTGGTGGTGGTCGGACCTGGCGAAGTTGGCGACAAGATCGACAGCGAGCTTCGCGAGCGATTGTGCGGCTGGCTCGCCAGTCAACCGGACCTCGGATTGGGACCGACCAAGGCCCTCGCGCGGCGAATTCCCCGGCTGCCCTTCACACTCGCACGGGGTCTCGCCCGCGAGCAGGCGGACGCGATCGTGATCGCCCTGGGCGACTTCGGCGTCGTCGCGGAAACCACGCGGCGGCATCCTTTGTGGCTGGCCCCGATGCGGCGCAAGGCCGCGACCATGAGCGGCCGAGTCGGACTGGTCGCGCTGACCAGTAGTGCCGGACTGATCGGATCGGGGCCGGGGCTCGGCTTCGGGCTGCTCGCGACCGCCGTGCTGATCCTCGCGACGACGTTTTTCTCTGCGCGCCGTGTGACCCGCACCGAGGCCCAGCGCGCCGCGCTACCGCCGGCGCTACGCTTCGCGCTCGCCCGAACCGTCGTCGCCTTGCCGGCCATCGTCAGCGACCGCCACCGTGATGCCGTGCGCGCGGTGGTCGAACGCGCCACCGATCTCGCGCGCCATCCCAGCTTTGTCGCGGACGCCGACGTGAGCGAAGATCTGGCCCGCGCCGTCGATGCCGCGACGCTCGCCGCAGCGGCGCTCGAGCAACTCGACGCAAGGCTGCTCGGGACGCGCCTGGGCGGCGAGACGACACCAACCCGTGACCTGCTTCGCACGCGCGATCTCTGGGCCGGACGACTGCAGTCCGTGCTCGCCGAACTCGACACGATTCGCGATCGCCTGGCGCGCGCGCGAACCAATGCCCTGGCCCGGGTGGGCGACCAAGACCTCGTGGCCCTGCGTGCGCACGTCGAGGCGCTCGAGGAGGTCCAGCGATGATGCGGCCCGTCGACATCCCCGGCGACATCGCCGTGCTCTCGGGACCGCGGCGATCTGGCAGCGAACTGCGGTGGATCGTCGAGGTCGACGGCGCCGAGGCAGTGCTCGCCCAGCTCGCGTTCGAGCTCGCCGTCGATCCGTCGATCCGCGCGCGATGGGTGGCCGACACCGCGCGCATGCTCGCTCTCGACGTGCCCGGCCATTGCCGCCCGACGCGAACCGGGCCCGACGCCGATCCGCACGACGTCACCGCGACGCCGCCGTGGCGACTGCGGCCCCAGCCCGCAGGTGTCGGACTCGAGGTTTGGCTGGCCCAGCACGCCCCAGCCCCGTGCGACGAGGTCGTGGCGCTGATCGCCGCGATCGCTGCGGCCGTGGAGAGGGTCCACACCGCGGGCGCCGTCATCCGCGACCTCGCCCCCCGCAATATCATCGTCGGCGTCGGCGTCGGCGTCGGCGTCGGCGTCGGTGATGACGGCGTGTGCCTCGTGGACATCGGGCTATCGCGAACCGACGTGCTGTCGAGTCGTACGGCCACCAGCCTGCTGGTCGAGGACTCGCCGTACACCGCCCCGGAGCTGCTGCGACGCGTGAGTGTCGATCGCAGGGTCGACGTCTACAGCCTCGGGGTCATCGCCTACGTGGCGCTGACCGGCGTGCAGCCGTGGGGCGACCGTGGCGCCGTGCTACGCCCGGCCGGCGACCCTCCCGCGGTTCGCACCCTGCGACCCCAGGTGCCGCCGGAGCTCGCGCGGATCGTCGACGCTTGCCTGACCGACGACCCGACCAGACGCCCTGACGGCATGCGGGCCCTTGGCGCGTTGCTCGACGGTCGTGATGCGGCGGGTGGCGAGGCACGACGTGCAACGTGCCAGGCCTGTGGGGCATCGATGCGGATCGCACAGCGATTGTGCGTCTCGTGTGGAAAGACCGTCGTGCAGTTCGAGCGTGCCGATCGCGACACACCCGGTGCCAGCGCCGTGGTGCTGACCAAAGCCGCCGAAGACGCGGCCTTTGTCGCGAGACTCCGCACCGTGCTGACCGCGGTGTCCGAGACGGCGCCTGGGCCGTTGAACATCCTTGTCGGTGACGAGCGCATGTACTCCAAGCGCGAGCGCGAGCAACTGCTGCGGCTACCGCTGCGGCTGTTCGACGGCCTTGCACCCCAGACCGCGATGGCACTGGTCGAACACCTGCGAAGCGCGGGCTTCGTCGCCAAGGTGGTGCCCCAGCAAAAACGCCGCGGAGCCCGACGTCGCGCACCGGCCGTGATCGCGGGGGTCGCGGTCGCGATGGCGGGCGCTCTGGTCGCGATGGGCGCGGTGCTCGCTGCGGGAATCGTCGTGGCGTTCGGCGTCGCGATGGCCGTGATGGTGGCCCGGATCCGACGCCGGGTGCGGCCACCACCAGACGCGCTGCTGCAGCTGCGAGCTGCACCTGCGGCGCTGCCGGCTTCGGATCCCTGGGTGGCGCGCCTCGCTGCGCTGTTGGGCCCGCGGACACCCACCGATATTCGCGAGCAAGTCGGCGAGCTCGCCCTCGCGGTGCAACGACTGGTCGATCACCGCCTCGAGCACGCCCACGAGCACCGCGAGATCGAGCTCGTCACCGAACCCATCGAGGCACTCGTGCGATTGATCGAGAACGAGGTGGCCGGACTGACCCTGATCGACACCCAGCTGGGCGAGCTCGAGGAGGGCGAGCTCGTGCGTTCGATCGCGCGCAGCGAGGCCCGCGGTGAGAGCGAGGCCGTGCGAGCCCCGCTGCGGGCCGGCCTGCAGCGGCTACGGGGGCTCGAGGACGACCGCGCGCGCGCGATGCATCGCTTGCTCGACGCTGCGGCGCTGGTGCGACGGTCGGTCACCCTCGGACTCGGGGTCCACGACGCACAGCTCGAGCACCGCCGTCTGGTGGAGGCGTCACTCGCCGCACTGGAGTCCGATCCATAGGCTCGGATCTCGAGGCCCAAGCGCGTCGCCGTCGGACCCAAGCCCAGCCCGAAAACAGCGTGCGGTCAGCCGCGGGGGCGTTGGGGCGGCGCGCCATCACTGAACGTCGTATCACCGACGAAGCCTGGGTTGGGCCGTGGTACGCTGCCAACCAAGGTCCGCATGGTCGACACATCTCGGCCCCGAGATCCCGCTGGTAGCGCCCCCATCGTGCTGTGCTGCGCGCACGGTGAGGGCGCTCGTCTCGAAGGCTTGGTCACGACGCTGCGCGCGCGCGGCCACGTGGTGGAGCTCCTCGAGGGTGTCGAGCTCGAGCCTCGAGCGCTCGCCGCGGTGCTCGACAACTGGCGCGGCGGTGGGCTCTACGTCCTGTGTCGCGGCGGCGCATTCGATCGCGACAAGATCGACGCGGTACGCGAGGTCCTGCTCGCGCACCGCGTGCCGTTTGGACGGACACTCACGCTGCCGGCTTCGGATCCAGACGACCTGCTCGAGCGCGTGGATCAGAGTCTGCGGCGCATGGTCGCCCACCTGCCTGCGGCGCCGCGCGGTGACGCACCGCAAGCGCCGACCGCCGAGGTGGCTGCGAGAAGCCGCCGGCCCACGATCGCGATCACTCCGCCAGCGCCAGCGCCAGCGCCGCCGCCGACCGAAGTCCGCAGACCACCACCCGCGGCCGCACCACCGGCACCCGGGCGAGTCGCGCCGCCACCACCGCACGCCCGGCCAGCATCACCGCCCACGCGCGACGTGCCACCGCCACCGCCCGCGGTGGCGGCCTCCGCTTCGGCGGAGACCACGATTGAACCGTCGGCGACCACCGACACCGCCACGACTGCCGTCGAGATCGACGCCGAGTTCGTCGTCGAGGATCCGTCGATCCACGTGCGGCCATCCGTCGATGATGAGCTCGAGAGCCGGGTCGACCTCGATGGCGTGCTCGATGGAATCGGCGAGAACACCCAGGTCGCGCACACGCCGGTGCGCACCGACACGCAGGTCGCCGAGGTCATCCCCTTCGAGGGCTACGGCGACGATGACGTCGACATCGCCGATGTCACCCAGGTCGCGACGTTGCCGCCCGTACGGACGACGGCCCCGACACCCGCCCCACCTGCACCCCCACCAGGCGCGACCGTGCTGGTGCCTGCGGTGCAGGAAGATGGTCCCTCGCGCGGTCGGCTGCTCGTCGCGGCAGTGGTCGCCTCGCTCGGCCTTGGCATCCTCGCGGCGGTCCTGATGTCCTCCGAGCCCAGCACGCCCACGGGCACTGACGAGACCAAGCCAACGCCGAGCCTCGCCGCTCGCGAGGGCAAGGCTGGCGATGCGACGCCCGGCGACACCAAGTCCGACGCCAAGTCGGGCGACACCAAGTCGGGCGACACCAAGCCCGACGACACCAAGCCCGACGACACCAAGCCCGACGACGCCAAGCCCGACCAGCTCGTCGGTGGCCCGGCCGCGAAGCCACCCACAACCCCGCCCGCCAAGCTCGACGCCGTCGCAACCGCGCCGCGACCCCGAACGGTGCCCAAGTCCGTCGAGGTGATCGCACCACCGCGAACGCGCGTGCTCAAGGCCCTGCGCGAGCGAAGCATCCGCGCCCTCGACGTGCTGCTGGTGACGCGACGGGCGACGGGGCCCATGGGCCAGCAGGCGGCGGTCACCCACTGCGAGGGCCTGGAGATCGCAGGACTGCCGCAGTGGCGACTTCCAGAGGTCGGTGAGCTTTCGTCATTGACCGACGCAGGCCTGCTGGGCAAGGGCTACTACTGGTCTGGAACCCCGGCCGACACCTTCGGCGATCGCAAGATGGTGTGGAGCAGCGCCAAGCAACAGGCGAGTCACCGCCCCAAGGGCTCGGTGGTGATCTGCGTGCGGGGTGAACGTGGTGACTGAGGTCGAGCCACGAGGTTTGCGGCTGATGGTCT
The DNA here is from genome assembly GCA_947492135.1 of Deltaproteobacteria bacterium. Classification (GTDB taxonomy): domain Bacteria; phylum Myxococcota_A; class Polyangia; order Nannocystales; family Nannocystaceae; genus Xiheibacterium. The sequence continues at coordinate 6,149 of CANLQR010000299.1, forward strand.
ACGATCGCACCTGCCGCGGCCGTGCGATCCTGCCGGGCCTGTCGCACGCCTGGGCCAGCGGCGGCGCGTTGTATCGCGGGCTTGGACGTCTGGATGCATACCGCGGGGTCGGATCCTGGGACGAAGCGTTGGCGTGGTTGGCGGCGTATTCCCCCGGGCGCCGCATCGCCGAGATCCAGTACTGGGGGCATGGCAAGTGGGGCGCGGCGCGGGTCGGCGATCAAGCGCTCGATCGCGCGGCCCTGCGGCCGACCCACACGCTACGCCAAGGCCTCGACCGCGTCGCCGCGCGGCTCCGACCCGGCGCCGGCGGGCTTTTTTGGTTCCGCACCTGCGAGACCTTCGGCGGCGAACCGGGCCACGAGTTCGCCGAGGCGTTCACGAACGTCATGGGCTGCCGCACGGCCGGTCACACGTACATCATCGGACACTTTCAAAGTGGCCTCCACTCGCTGCTTCCCGGCGATCGACCGACCTGGAGAACCGACGAGGCGATCATCGCCGGAACGCCGCGCGACCCGCTGCGCGCGGCGTGGTCACGACGACGTGAACCCAACACCATCACGTTCCTGCACGGTCGCATCCCCGACGGCTACTGAGCGTCCGACCCCGCACACGGGGTGGCTCATCCGTGGCCAAGGCGACCAGCGCTGCGAGCTGTCAGCGGGCGGCGGCGAGGTCGGCGGAGTTTGCGATGCAGCGGAGGTTTCCCGGCTCGCACGCGAACCGCACGTGCATGTGATCGCGATGGCCCGACTCGTGCTTCACCAGCGTGTGCACGTTTGGATCGGGGTTCATGGCGCTGAACAGCAGCGCCACTTGCTCGCGGCTGAGGGTCTTGGCGGCCTCTTTGGCGATCGCCGGCTGGAGCTTCGCGCTGATGAAGATCTGCTGGACGCCTCCGCCTTCGATCAGCGCCGAGATGAAGGCCCAGGTCCGCCGGGCGTCGACGTTCTTGGGCGTCGCCGTGCGCCAGAACCGCTCGTCGCTATCGGGGTTCACCTTCATCACGTACCCGATGTCGACGTCACGTCCGCTGCGATGAGACGCGTGCGGCGCAATGCGCCCACCGGCGCGCCGCGAAATCTCGCCGATGCGCAAGGGTGGCGCCGAGGGATCCGCGGCACCGTAGGCCCGAAGCGCGGCGAGCAGCGCCGTGATCGTCGTGCGCGACCCGTACGCCCGCGGTCGATGCTCTCGCAGGCGCCAATGCACACCTTCGGGCAGCGGAATTCCCCCGAGCAAATGACCGCGGTTGGGTGCGCCGACCGACTGCGAACGCCTGCGCGCACCGGCACGATGCACGACGAACGAACTCGCCGCGTCGACCCACTCCTGGTCACCGAGCTCGGGATTGAGTTCCCGCAGCTCGGCAACCCACAGGCCCCAATTGGTGGCCATCTCCTCGAGTCGCATGCGACGCTCGACCGTCCATCGCACCTCGTCGAGTTCCTCGCCAGGGATGACCGCGGGTGCAGCGTCGAGCGGATCGGCCGCGGCGAGACCGGTCAGATCAGGAGCACCTGCCGGCACCCACGGCCCGGCCACGGCGCCGAGCGCCACGTCGAGCATCAGCGTTGCCGGGAGGACTGGCGAGGACGACGACCCAGGCTCGAGGACCGGCGAAGGCTCGTGGCGTTCGGCTGGTTGGGGCGCAGCGTCCTGCGTGAGGGCCGGCCGCGCAGCCGCAGTCTTGACGGCGAACAGCGACGCCGACGCCAGCGATCCGGGCTGCGGCATCGCGGGCTCCAGCGACGACACCATCGCCGCCAACGCAACGGCACCCAGCGCGAGACCGATTGTCCGCAGACGCGTCAACGTGGCCAAGATACCCAAGCAGCCGCAACTGGGAAACCCCAATTGGCAGGGTTCGGTCCCAAAGCGCCTCGCCAGCCCGGTTTCGGTCGAGGCCACGGTGAGAGCTCGATGTGAGACCTCGATGTGAGACCTGGACGTGGGGCGATGTGGGGGGCGATGTCGGGCACGATGTGGGTTGCCCATCACCGAATTTTCAATTCGCGGCCACGCGAGCGGCGCCGCGGATCGTTTTTCAGGGGGCCGCGCCAACGTCTTCGAGCGCGACGTTCAGTACCGTACGCAACGACACCCGGTGCAGGTCGTGCATCAGCTCGATCTCGCCACGCGTCTTGGTCTCGATGGTTGCGGTCGCACGCAGCGGCAGCGGCCCGTCACCCAGCACGATGTTCGCCGTGGTCGTACCGCTGGTGGCCTCGACCTTGCTGGTGGTCCCGAGGTCCTCATCGGTGGTGCCCACATGCTCGGACTGCAGCGTCAACGTCGTCGACGGGCCGGTGACAGCCAGCGTCCACGCGCCCCTCTCCTCCCGGCGCACCGCGTCGCGTCGAACGTGACGAACCGACGTCCAGTGGGCGCCGTCGCCGACGGCCTCGGTCTCGGGAACCGCGACCAGGACCCCCTGCAGGGCTGCTACGAGACCTCCTAGCTCGGGCTCGAGGGCCGTGAGCGGCGTCGCCGCGCCGTCCGTGAACTCGAACGCGAGGACCCGACCATCGGCCGCGAGTCGCAGCTTCCCTTTGGTGCTGCGAAGCCGATCAGCCGTGCGCGTCGCGGCCTCCTGCACGCGGGTCGTTGCATCCGCCACGCTGCCGGTCTCGACCTCCGTGACCGTGATCGACAGCTCGATTCCCTTGGCGTCGCTGGCCGTCGTCTCGACGAGCAGCGTCACCACCACCGGCGGGATTTCGGTCAGAGGCGCCGTGCGGCCGCCCAGCTCCATCGCCAGCGACAGACCCAGCGTGACCCGCAGCGCACGCCGCTCGCCGACGCGTCCGCGCAACCCGAGCACACGCCGGGGCTCGGCACCGGGGTCGCCCAACACGACGGCATCGGCCGTCGCCACCACCCGCTCGCGAACCGCGAACTCGCCGACCGCGATCGCGGGTGCGACCGGCGGCGGCACAGACGGGACGACACTCGCGGCGTCCGGCCCCACCGCCGGTAGGTCCGGTGCCGGTCGCGTGGCCGTCGTCGGAGATGGCGCCGCAGGCTCGCCGCGTTTTGCAGGAGCATGGGGCGAGTCGAGCCCGCAGGCGACCACGAGCGCTGCGAACATCAGAGATCGGAATGAGGGCCGAACGATCACGCGGCGGCCAAGGTAGCAGGCTTGGCGCGCGTTCATCACGCTCGACGGCGGCGACGCATCCTCACCATCGCAGCCGCGAGCAGCAGCGACAACCACGATGGCGCCCGCCCGCCGTCATCGCGTGCCGCGCAGGCGCACCCGTCCTGCGCGGTATCCAGACCGAACGCCGGCGGCAACGCCTGATCGGGGTCCACACCGCCTCCTGCGCCGCCTCCACCTCCGCCTCCGCC
>CANLQR010000300.1 GCA_947492135.1 Deltaproteobacteria bacterium
GCATGGTGTCGCGCGCGAGCTGCCCCCAGAGCTTGCCGAAGCCGCTCCAGCCCAGCCAGGCCACCGCCCAGCGGCCCTTGGCGTCGCTGGCGAAGGCGGCGGTCTGACCCAGACCCCGGCGGCCGCGGACCAGCAGCGGCTCGGCGTCCTGGGTGCGCAGCAACACCTCGGCCAGCGGCTTGGCCTTGACCGGCACGATGCCGCGGAGTCCCGGCGCGCGTCCAAAGTCGATGCCACGCAGTGCCTGCACGGCCTTGGCGACCCGCGCGTAGTGGAGCCGCTCGTCGACCGCGTTGCGGGTCGCCTCCTTGGTGTCGCGGCTGAAGATGCGAGGCACGTCGGTGCCGTCCTGGCTGAAGTAAAACCTTCCGCGTCCGCGGCTCGCGACCCGGCGCAGAAAATCCTTGCCGGCGCCGGCCCCGACACCGACGGCCGAGACCGTGATGTCACCGTCGCGCATGTCCCCGAGCAAGGCGTCGACGCCCTGCTCGGGAGATTGGCCGTCGGACAACAAGATCACGTGCTTGACCAGCGCGTTGCTGCCCGCGAGCTGCAGGTAGGCCTCGCGCAGGGCCGGCAGCGCGTTGGTGCCACCGCCGGCGGCGAGCCGCCGGATGTCGCCCGCGATGCGCATGCGGTTGCTCGATTTTTGCAGTCGTACCAGGACGTGGGGGCGCGAGTCGAAGGCGATGACCCCGAGCTCATCGGTGGGTTCCAGAGTGGTGGCGGTGGCGCGGGCGGCCTCCTTCACCAGGTCGAGCCGATCCTCGCTGCTCATCGAGCCGCTCTTGTCGACCACCAGGACCAAGGCGAGTTTCGGTTGCTCGCGCTGGCGCTCACCCTCGAAACGCACGGGCAGGGTGTGCTCCACCGGAGTGCCGGCCCAGCCTCCGACGCCGAAGGAGTTCTCGCCGCCCACCATGATCAGGCCGCCGCCGTGGCGCTCGACGTACTCCTCGATCGCCCGCTGGGCGGCGGCCGGCACAGTGCGCGCGCTGACATCCGACAGCATGACCAGATCGTAGGGGCGCAAGGCTTCGGCGGTCTGCGGCACCGAGCCGGGGCCGATCGTCTCGACGTCGAGATGGTCCGCACGCAGCGCGGACGCCAGCGGACCACCGCCATCGGTCGATGCCAGCAGCACGCGCGGGCGCCCCTGGACGTCGCCTGCGACTGCCACGCGATCGTTGCCCGGCATGCGGTTGTCGGTGGTCGGTAGCGCGGTGGTGTCGAGCGTCGCGGCGAAGACCACCGGCCCGGGCTTGGTGGTGCGCGCGGTCATCTTGACCTGGGTGCGGCCTTCGCCGAGTTGCACGCGGGTCTCGGCCTGCAGCGCGTTGGGCTCGCCGTTTTGTTCGAGGCGCAGCACCAGCTCGTGCTTGCGCGTCGACCACAGGTCGATCGCGACCTCGAACGTCTGCCCAACCCGCAGCTCCTTGGGCAGGTGGACGGCTTCCACCGCCACGTCGGCGCGCGCGGCCGGGGGAAACGAGCGGGTGTGCACGGCGACGCCCGCGGCCGCGAGTTCGCGGGCCGCACTGGCGAGATCCTCGCGCTCCATCGCGCTGCCGGCAGCATCGGTGATCAGCACGATGCGGCCTTCGGTCTGCGGGTCGACCAGCGCGGCGGCCAAGCGCAGCGCCCCGGCGTGGTCGCTACCGAGGCCGGCTTCACCCTCACTCGACTGCACGAGCACGAGCGGATCCGCCTGGTCATCGATCGGGTGGACCTCCGACCGCGCCGCGTAGGTGACGAGCCCGACCCGGGTTCGATCGGCGCGCTCGACCTCGGCCTCGGCCTCCGACCGTCGCTGCTCGAGGGCCAAGGCCAGCAGCTCGCGTGCGGCGGCGAGCTGGCTGTCATCGACACTCGCGGAGGTGTCGATCACGAATACCACGGTCTTGCCGCGGATCGGGCTCTCCAGGCTGGGCATGGTCAGCGCGAGGGCGACGGCCATCAGCGCCGCCGTACGCAGGGCCAGCTGCAGGGCGAGTTGCCACCGCGCGGCGTCGACCAGCGACCGCCACGCGATCACCACGAAGAACGGCAACGCGGCGATCGGGCACAGCCACAGCGCCGCGGGTCGGGTCAGCGTGACGATATCGTTGCCGCTGGCCGAGATTCGCTGGGCAAGTGCGGTGGGAATGCGCAACGACCACGGCTCCACCACGGGCAAGCTCATCGCGAGGGCGACGGCCGTGCCGAGCGACGCCGCCAGGACCAATGCTCCGATCCACAGGGTCTTCTCTGGCGCGGGGGCGTTCACACCGTGATCCTCCGGTGATAGGTGGCCCATTCGAGCACGACGATCGCCGCAGCGAGCAGCAAGATCGCGGTCCACAGGGGGCCTTGCGCGACGGGTGCTGCCCCGGGGGCTTCGCCCGCGAAGATCGCAGGATCGGCGTCGGCGAGTCGCGAGTGAAGATCACTTGCAGCGCTGCCGGTCTGGTTCACCGCGAGTTCGGCGGTGCCGGCCTCAGCGCCGCCGCCCAGCGGTCGGAACTCGTAGAACCCCGGCAGCAGCGCGCGCACGCGAACGCGACCCTCTTCGACCGGCTGCTCACGCAGCGTGCCATCGGGGGATCGAACCTCCACCCGCGTGACGCCGTCGGCGGTGACACCGAGGTCGGCCAACGACAGCTCGCGGCTGCCCCCCAGCGCGATCGAGGCGACGAACCCAGGCTCGCGCTGCTCGAAGTAGCGCAGCACGTTGTCGACGAACACCGGAAACGCGACCCGCAGGGGGAAGTCGCTCTGCCGCGGATCGAACCCGACCGCGACGAGCCCGTGCTCGCCGCGCTCACGGAGCACGACGATGGGTTCGCCCAGCGTGCGAACCAGGGCTTGATCGCCGGGTTCGAGCGCGAACGTCGTGCCGCGAGCGATGTTCACGTCCTTGAGCACGACGTGGCCCAGCACCGGATGCTCACGCAGCTGCTCGGTCAGAAACGGGCGCTTGAGGTCGCCGCGCTTGGCGATGGGGCAGGGCGAGTTCGCCGTGCGCCAGGGGTCGAAGACCAGCACGTGGGCCTCGGGGAGCGTCTGCGGCAGCGCACCGTCGGCGACGTCGAACACCACCACGTCGGCCTCGCGCAGCGCGTCGTGACCGGCTTGGGCTTGCTCGGGCGTCACGCCGGTGAGCTCGACATGATCGCCTTGCGTGAGCAGGGCGGCTTCGAGGAACAGATCGGTGCCGTCGGTGACCACGGTCACCGCCAGCGGCGACAGCGGGGGAACCACGGCATACGCGACATCATCGAACCCCGGCCCCAGGGCCGTCGAGAACCCCGCGATCGGATCCTCGACCTCGCGCAGGTGGGCAACGAAGCGCGCGCGGGCGGCCTCGAGATCGGCGAGCGCCTCACGGCGGGACTGGCCCGGCAGCAGCTCCATGCGCCGGCGACCGACGCTCACGCCATCCGCTTCGACATCGAGCTCCACGACCACCGGTAGATCCCCGAGGTTCTTGACCTCGGCGAGCACCTCGACCTTGTCGCGTGCGTTCGGATAGCGGCGGGCCGCGAAGGCGGTGATGGCGATGTTCTCGGTCCCGCCGGCGACGGCGACGACCTGGCAAGGGATCACGCTCGCGGTGCAGCGAGCCAGGGCGACCATCCCGCCATCGTCGAGCGCGCCGTCGGTCAACACCAGGATGCGCGGCCCCACGGCGTCGGCGACCACGTGCTCGGCGAGCGCGAGGGCGCGCGCGAGATCGGCCTCACCGTGGCTGGCCTCGATGGTCGCGAGCGCGGCCGACAGCGCCGTGGTGTCGCCCGAGCGGGCCGCCACGACGCCAACCTCCTCTCCTGCAGCGATGATCACCGCCTGGTCGGCGGGTCCGAGCGCGGCGACCTCTTGCTGAGCCCGAACCCGCGCGTCATCCAGCCGCGTACCGCCCGCGTCGGTCGTGCCCGACATGCTCGCCGAGCGGTCCACGACGATCGCCAGCGTCACCGGCTCGCGCAGCCACACGTCGGGCCGCGGGTCACCCAACGTCACGCAGATCAGCAACAGCACGACGATCTGCACCAGCCACGACAGCAGTCGACGCAGTCGGCGCCACAGCTTGCGACTCTCGCTCTCCCGCGTGACCTGCTCCCACAGCGCCGCAAACGGCACGACGACCTGGCGTCGCCGCATTCGCAGCAGGTACATGCCGGTGATCGCGACGGCGCCACCGATCGCAATCGGCAGCAGCCCGGCCACGGTCATGCCGGCGAAGGTCAAAGCAGGATCCCTCCCATGCGGAACATCCGGAGCACCAGGTCGTCGAAGGGCACGTCGATGTTCGCGCGCACGTAGTGGATCCCGCGCGAACGGCAGTTGCTCTCGAGTGTGGCGCAGAAGCGCTCGTGCGCCTGGGCAAAGGCGTCGAGCGTTCGCGCCGTCACCGTGACCTCGCGCCGGGTGTCGCCCTCGCAGTCGACGACCATCACATCGCCGCGCAGACCCGTGCTGCGAGGATCAGCCTCGATGGGATCGATCACCTGGATGGCGACCGGATCATGGCGGCGAAACCTCAACAGGTTGAGGCCCTCGAAGGCCTGCATGTCATAGAAATCGCTGATGACGATGGTCAGGCCCGGTTGAGTGCTCTGGGCTGCGACCCGCGACAGCCCGTGCCTCAGGTCGGTCGGCCCACCGGGGGCGACCGTGCGCAAGAACTCGAACACCTTGAAGATCCGGCCCTTGCCGCGCACGGCGGGCAGGGTCTCGAACGTTCGACCGCTGACGCACGACAGGCCCACGCGGTCGAGGCTGGCGAGGCCCACATACGCGAGCGCGGCCGCCACCTGGCGGGCATAGCGAAGCTTTCTACGCCCGCGGGTCGTCATCGAATCGCTGACATCGACGACGATGCGGATCGGCAGGTCCTCGTCTTCCTCGTACAGTCGGATCAATCGCTGCCGCAGGCGAACCCACGCGGTCCAGTCGATGTAGCGAATATCATCGCCGGGCGAATACTCGCGGTGGTCGGCAAACTCGAGTCCGCTGCCGATCTTGCGAGTCTTGCGCTCGGCCCTTTGCCGGCCACGAAACAGCCGCCGGGCGATGACCTGCAGCAGCTCGAGCTTGGCGAGAAACGCCTCGTCGAACAACGTGTCGTCGTCGGCACCATTCGCGGCCGCTCGTTGTCGCAGCGCCAAAGGGTGCTCCTATTTGTCCGCCGGCACGGCGGTGAGGACCTTGGCGATGCAGGCATCGATCGAGATGCCCTCGGCTTCGCCTTCGAAGTTGAGGATGAGCCGGTGGCGAAGCGCCTCGCTGGCAACCGCGCGGACGTCGTCGATCGACGGGGTCATGCGCCCGTCGAGGATGCAGCGGATCCGGGCACCGAGCAGCATGGCCTGGGCCCCGCGCGGACTGCCGCCGAAGCGCACGTAGCGTTTGATCATCTCGGGCGCGCGCGAGTCGTCCGCATGGGTCGCTCGCAGGACCTGGACGACGTAGCGCGTGATGCTGTCGGTGACCGGGATGGCGCGCACCAGGTCGCGCATCTCGGCGACGCGCTCGGCGTCGAGCACCGGCTTGATGTCGGCGACGTCCACACCAGTGGTGCGGTTGAGGATGCTGATCAGCTCGTCCTCGGCGGGAAACTCGACGTGCATCTTGTACAAGAACCGGTCGAGTTGAGCTTCGGGCAGCGGGTAGGTGCCTTCCATCTCGAGCGGGTTCTGCGTGGCGAGCACCAAGAATGGGTTGGGCAACTTTCGGGTCTGTCCGCCGGCCGTGACGGTGCCCTCGGCCATGGCTTCGAGCAGGGCCGACTGGGTCTTGGGCGTGGCCCGGTTGATCTCGTCGGCGAGCACGATGTTCGCGAAGATGGGCCCCGGCTGGTACTGCAGCACCGGACGCCCGCCCGCGTCGCCCTCGGTCTGCAGCAGCATCGAGGTGCCGACGATATCGGCGGGCATGAGGTCGGGGGTGAACTGGATGCGCGCGAAATCCAGGTGCACCGCCCGCGCGAGCGTGCGAATCAGCAGCGTCTTGCCCAGCCCTGGTACGCCTTCGAGCAGGCCGTGCCCGCCCGCGAGCAGACAGCTGACCACGGATCGAATGACCTTGTCCTGGCCAACGATGACGCGCTGGATCTCGGCCGTGAGCGTCGCGAGATCGTGCTGCATGGACTGCAGCTCTTGATGGGTCTGAGCGGTGGTGATCGCGGTGGACATCGGCTGGGGCTTTTCGGGGAGGGTGCGCGGGCGCTTTGGATCAGCGCCCTTGAATCATCTGGTAGTAGCGCTTGACCAGGCGGCGTTGGGCCGCAGGGAACGCGTCGGAGTCGAGCGCGCTCTGAGCGTGGTCGCGATACTTCTCGAAGGTCTTGCGGTACGGCTCGGTCGCGAAGCCATGCTGGCTGGCGTCCTTGAGGATCTCGGCCTTGCTGACGCCGCGGCCCCGACGGGCGTTGACGCGCACGTCCTTGGCACCGGCTCCGAGCGCAGTCGGCTCGGCGAGTGGGTCCTGCGAGCCCTGGCCGATCCCGTCGCCCGGGCTCTGGCTGGTGCCATCGCCTTGGCCGTCGCCATCGCTGTCCTTGCCTTGGCCGTCGCTGTCTTGGCCGTCGCTGTCTTGGCCGTCGCTGTCTTGGCCTTGGCTGTCTTGGCCCTGGCTGTCTTGGCCCTGGCTGTCTTGGCCCTGGCTGTCTTGGCCTTCGCCGGGCATCTGTCCCATCGAGTCCTTGCCCTCGCCGACCTCGCCTTCGACCATCAGCGTGGACTTGCCTTTGCCCTTGCCGTCCTTGCCCTTGCCGTCCTTGCCTTCTTCTTTGCCCTCGCCTTTGGCGGCCTTGTCGAAGCGGCGAAACTGCTGCTTGCGCTTGTCCTCGCCGGCACCCGATTGGCCTGAGCGTCGCACGAACGTCTTGGCCTCTTCCACGGCATCGCGTGCGCCTTGCATGCGCTGCGAAGACCGGGCGGTGCGCGAGGCTTCCTTCATGCCACGCCCGAGCTTCTCCAGCTCGCGCTTGCGCTCGGCGCTGCCGGCTTTGCTCTGCGCGGCTTGCTTGGCATTGCGCCGCAGCTCCTCGACCTTCTTCTCGGTGGCCAGTTCGCGCTCGTGCTTGCGCCTGAGCTCTTCGACGCGGTCGCGCTGCTGCTTGAGCCGGCGCTCGTGTTCGGCGGCGGCCTCGGGATCCTCGGGCTTCTTCTTCTCTTCTTGTCGGAGCCGGCGCTCGGCCTCGTCCAGGGCCTTGGCGGTCTCGCTGGACTCGCGCTCATCGGCCTGCTTGCCCAGCCGTTGCTCGGCTTGGGCCAAGGCCCGCTTCATCTGTTCGTCGGCGCCGACTTCGGCCTCGGCCTGCGTGCCGGCCTCGGCGAGCGCCTGCTCGGCCTTGTCGCCGTCGCCGCGATCGAGCGCGTCGCCGGCCTTCTCGGTGAGCTGTTCTTGCTGCAAGGCATCGCCGAGCTCCTCGAGCGCCTCAGCGAGCATCGCGGGGTCCTCGCGCAGCTCGGCGTCGAGCTCGGCGTCCGCGTCGGCGATCTCCTTCTCGAGCTCTTCAAGCCGCTCGAGGGCGAGCGCGCGATCGATCTCGCCGCGCTCGAGCGCATCGAGGATGTCGAGAATCTCCTGGGCCGCCAGCGCAGGTTCGTCGTTCGCACCGGTGAGCTCGCGAAGGCTCTGCCGCAGGGGACCGGCGAGCGCGAGGTCGAGGCCAGCGCGGGCGCCGGCCTGCTGCACGGGTGCGAGCAGCACCGCGCCCAGCGAGGTCTCGGCCACTTCGGCGCGCGCGGGCGGCACGAGCCAGGCGAGGGCCACCAGCACCGGTAACGCGGCATCGATCGCGCGCGGCGGCGGCACCCGCAGCGGGATCGCGGGGCCGGGATCGAGGGTCTGGGCGAGCGCATCGGCGCGTTGACGAACCAAGCCGACGATGGCGACCGTGCGCGGGTCGGCCCGGGTGGGTGCGTGCTCGAACTCGAGAGCCGCGCCGAGCTGATCGTCGAGTCCGAAGTGCACATCGATCCGACGTGCGACCCGACGCAGCGCGTGAGGCCGCAGTGCCGCCCACAACAGCACCACGGGCAGGGGAGCGGCGCACAGCCACAGGCTGACCTCGGGGGCGCCGAAACGGCGCATCGCGATCAGCACGATCGCGGCCGTGACCAGGGCCGCTGGTAACGCGATGCGTCCCAGCCCCCAGGTGGCGTCGGCGAGTCGCACGCGACGAAGCGCGGCGGCGAACAGGCGATCGAGCGCGGGCGTTGGCGTCGTCATTGCGGGGCTCGGGCGGGCGTGTTGACGTGCGTGCCTCGCCATAGCGCGACCCGCAGCGCGGCGGTGTCGACGCCCTTGGGCACTCCAGCGGCGAACACGACGTTGCGACCCTTGCGATCGATCATGTGGCCCGCAGTGGCGTGTTTCTCGAGATAGCGGACGAACGACGCCGTGAATTCGCGAGCGTCGGCCTCGGTGTCCCAGGTCGTCGCCGCCGCGATCATCGTGCTGCGCGGGCTCGCGGGGTCGGCTGGCTCGAAGACGACGAAGTGATCACCGCCCCAGCCAGCCGCGGCGCGTCGCGCGGGGCGGGCATCCTCGACCTCGGCAAGCATCGCCAGAAAGGCGGCCTCGCCGAGGTTGTCGTGCCACACCAGGTGCCATCCGAGGTCGCGCATCAGCGGATCCAACGCCCCCGAGTCCATCTTGGTCGGCGTCGGGGGTTCGCGGGCCAACAGCTTGTCGATGTGAAGCATCTGCTCGGTGCTCTCGGGCAGCGTCCGATATAGATCGTCGATGGCGCCCCATCCCTTACGCTGCACCAGCCGCGCCACCGTCGCGGTGCCGTCGGCATAGGGCATCTGCAGCGAGCGCGCGAGGACGGGAAACGGCGAGGCCACGCCCGCGAGCGTCAGCACTTGATTGCCCATCGCGTCGAGCACCGGCTCCGAGAGCGCATCGAGGCCCTGCTCGCCGCTCACCCACGCGAGATACGCGGCCTGGGCCTCGCCCTCGATGAGAAACCGGCGGGCCGACTCGGCATCGCTGCGGTGGGGCATCGGCTCCTGCAGCTTGTTGAGGTCGAAGTACATGTCCTGGAGCCCATGGGCGATCTCGTGACCGACGACCATGCTCAGCATCCCCTGGGAAACGAAGTCACCGATGAAAAGGGTCTTCTTCTTCGGATCGTAAAGGCCCAGCACGCCCTCTTCCAGCAGATCGAGGATCACCGCCTCAGGGTCGAGCCCGGCCGGAATCACGCCCAGCGTGCCTTCGATGCGCCCGAGCAGCGCGAGCTCGGCCGGCGTGGTGTGCTCGTACATCGACGCCTTGGCGAACGCGCGGATTCCCGGCTTGTCGATCACCTCGACCTTGACCACGCCGCGGACCTCGAGGTTCCGAGCTTTCGCCACGGCGTGCAGAATCCGGGTGGCTTCCTCGGCCGCGGCGGCCTGGTCGATGCCGGAGGCGGGACGAACCACCGGGGGCGCCGGCTCGGACGGCAGACTTGCGTCCGCTGCTCCGATCGTCTCG
>CANLQR010000301.1 GCA_947492135.1 Deltaproteobacteria bacterium
CTCTACGATAGACGAACGTCTTGTCGATGCGAAGATCGAGTTGATGGAACGCGGGGAGGCGCTGGGAGTTCACCTCGCCGTTGATCGGCAGGTAGTTCCCGGTCTCGGCCTCGAGGTTCGCCCCAACGACCGGCGTGATCGGGTTGCCCGACACCAGGCGGAATCGGCCGCCGATCTGCCAGTTCTTGGGCAGCCGCCACACGCCGACCAGCGTCAGGATGTGGGTCTGGTCGAAGGTCGTGACTCGAAGGGGTTCGCCGGGTGCTTCACGCCGCTCGCTGCGGTTGAGCGTGTAGGCGACCCAGCCGAACACCGAGCCGGTGAGCTGCTTGCGCAGCAGCACCTCGAGCCCGTAGTTGCGTCCGGTCTGAGTGTTGGCGAAGACCTCGGGCGCGATGGTTGCGTCGGGTCGGCGGACGAGATCGAACGACGGCGCGACCTCGTCGTAGATGTAGCTGAAGTACGCGGTGCCATCGACGCTGATGGCGTAGGGCAGGTTCTGGGTGAACCCGACGCTGGTCTGCACGGCCTTCTCCAGCCCGACCCGCGGATTGCCGTAGACGTTGCTGAACTCGACCGGTTGGGGCGACTGCGTGAACATGCCGACACCGGCCTTGAGCACGGTGTTCTTGGCGACCTGCACGGCGCCGCGCAGGCGAGGTTCGACCGAGGCGCGGCTATAGATGCCTCCGAAGTAGCTCACGCGCAGATTCGGCGAGATCGTCACCGCCTCGACCGGAGTGAACTCCACGGTGGTGTAGACCGCCGGGGTCGTCAACCATCCGACCTGGGAGGTCTGGAGCTGGACTCCGGTCGACCCGCTGGTCTGCGCGGCGACCGGCGGTGCATCGACCGTGATGCCGAATCGCCCGGCCCGGACCTCGGTGCCGACCCGCCACGTCGCGCGCCGCGAAAAACGGTGCGAAAGCTCGGAACGCAACGTCAGGTTGTGGACGCCGAGATCGAACTGAAAAATATCGCTGATGGCGAAGGTCAGCGCGTCGTAGCGGTATGACGGCGTGATGAGGAATTCCCACGGCCCGCTCTTCTTGCGAAAAGCGAGATCGGCGCGATGGAAGTACTGCGAGGTCTCGAAACGGTCGCGGTCGTCGGTGTCGACCTCGTTGGGGTCGGCGGCGATGAGCTTGAGCTTGTCGGACGAGCCGAACACGCGCACCGAGAGATTCCCGCCGGCAACCGGGTAGTCGAACAGGATCTGGTCGTCCCAGTAGCGCGGCGCGACCGCGAGCTCGACGCCCGCGTCATCGGGTAGCACTGCCGGAAGCACGAGATCGATGTAGCTGCGCCGCGCAGCGATGGCGAACGAGCCCTTGCCCAGCCGGCCCTCGACCAGGAACCCGGCGTCGAAGACGTCGGCGTCGACGTAGCCATGGTAGCCATCACGGCGACCCTTGCGTGGCTGCACGTCGATGATGCCGCCGAGCGCGTCACCGTAACGGGCGTCGAAGTTTCCCGGAACGAAGTCGATGCGCTCGAGGATGTCGGCATTGAACACCGAGGTGAGACCGCCGAAGTGAAACAGCAGCGGCACCTCGTGGTCGCCGATGAACACCGCCGAGTCGTTGGGTCCGGTGCCGCGCACCGCGAGCAACCCGAGACCAAAAGGCGCCCGCGCGACTCCGGGGAAGTTCTGTAGGGCCTTGAGGGCATCGCCTTGGGTGCCTGGCAGATTGCCGATCTCGGCGGGCGTGATCGTGCGGCGCGTAACCTCCTCGCGTTGCTCGGCCATGCTACGGACCACCGTGCGGTACGGATTGTCCGGCAGCCGCTGCAGGTAGTACTTCAGCTCGAGGGTCGAACTGGGCGCGAGTTGCTCGATGTACTCGATGCGTTCGAAGCCCGGAGCAATGACGACCACGCGAACGCGGGTCGGCTCGAGCCCTCGCGCCACGAACATGCCTTGGGCATCGGCGCGTCGCGTGGCTTGCCACCGTGGCGCGCCGCCGTCCGCGTAGTCGCGCTTCTTCACGCGGCCGGTCTCGGTGCTCTCGGGCACGGGCACGATGATGATGGTTGCGCCGGCGATCGGCGTGCGTTGCCCGGCCTCGAGGATCGTGCCGGAGATTCGCAATGGGGCTTTGGGATCGTCGGTGTCTCCGCCGATCCGGGCATCGCTGGGGACCTCGACCGGATCGGGGTCGACCTCGGTGGGCGGGTCCGGTTGCAGCGGCACTTCGGTGGATGGCGGCGGCGGTTCGAACGGGATGGCGATGCGTGTCTCGATCTCCACCGCCTCACCGTCGAGGGTCGCGGGGCGGTAGCGGAGCTTGCGAACGGCCTCGAGCGCGAGCGCATCGAGCACGGGATCGATCGCGGTCTCGACCTGCACCTCGAACGGGACGCCGTCGATGCCCACGACCAGGCGCACGACGACCTCGCCGCGCGGTGGCGACGGGCCCCGGGCGAGGTCCTCGGGGTATTGGATCGTGACCGTATCGAGCAGTTCCGGCGGGACGATGCGGGCCACAGGATCGTCCGTCGGCGCTGCGGCCGGCCCGGCGTGGACCCAGGCCGGGTAGGCCGCCCCAAGCAGTGTGCCCGCGGCCGCAATCGCGCGTGCGGCTGTCGCCAGCGGGGCTCGACCGCCGTCGAGACGAGAAACTGACCCGCGTCGCCCCACCACTTTCGGCCGCGAATCTAGCAGGCCGGGAGATTTGCGCGAGTCCGCACCGGGGCAATTTGGAAGCTGCCCGTGGGGTCGGAGCCCGGGCGGCTGCGGCGCCCTTGCGGTGCGAATCCAGCGCGGCTAGAACGCCCGGCAATGCTTGGTCGTCGGCTCCGCCCCGTGTTTGCGATCTCTTTGGTTCTTTCGTGTCTGGTCGCAGACTCGGATGACACGGCGACGACGGCCGCCGCCGATGCCGTCGACAGCAGCGAAGGCGGAGGTGGCGGTGACGAGAACACCGACGCATTGTGCGGCGACGGCATGGACAATGACGCGGATGGCTTCGTCGACTGCGATGATCTCGACTGCACGATGGCGGCAGCGGTGACCGTATGTGGGTCCAGCACCGCGGAGACCGGTGGTGGCGGTGGCGAGAACACCGACGCGTTGTGCGGCGACGGGATGGACAACGACACCGACAACTTCGTCGACTGCGACGACTTCGATTGTGAGGACACCGCGGTGTGTGGTGGCGGGACCGGCGGCAACGGGGATCCCGAGAACACCCCCGCACTGTGCATGGACGGCCTCGACAACAACGAGAACGGCCACATCGACTGCGAGGATTTCGGCTGCGCGCAAGCGCCCGAGGTCACCGCGTGCGACGGCCCCGAGGACAACGATGAGGCGTGCAGCAACGGCTGGGACGACGACGACAACGAGTACACCGACTGCGATGACTTCGACTGTCTGATGAATCCCGCAGTCACCGTGTGCGAGTTCGTGGAGGATACCGACGCGGAGTGCAGCGACGGGATCGACAACGACGACAACAGCTTCATCGACTGCGACGACTTTGGGTGCAGCATGAACCCCGAGGTCACGGTCTGCCCATAGCCGCCGAGGCGCGCGACCGCAGCGCCTCGAGCGTGGCGGTCGCCTCGGCGTAGGCGGAACTCGCCTCGTCGAGTTCGGTCTGTCGCTGCCCAAGGTCGCGCGCCGTGGCCTGGGCCGCGGCGAGTCCGGCCTCGTGAAGGGCCTGTGCGCGCGCGACAGCCACGGAGGTCTCCTCAATCTGCGCGAGGGCTTCGCGGTGGACCTCGAGCAACGCGTCGTGTTGCTCGCGGCAGATCGCGAGGCGCGCAGCGGCGTGTCGGTGCAGGGCTGCGGCCTCGATCAGGGCCGCGCTCTCGCTGCGGTTTGCGCCCGGTTCCGGGTGGTCGCCGTCGCCGGGTTCCCACGCCGGTACCGCCCCGAGCGACTCGAACCCGGGCGGGTCGAGGTCTTCGGGCAGACAGCCCGGGCCCGGTGGAGGCCAGCGTCCGAGGGCGCCGAGGGCCTCGAAGGTGGTCGCGATCTTGCGGCGCGTCGTGATCGTCACCGTGGTCAGGTTCGCGGTCGCGCGGGCCGTCGTGGCGATCACCGCCGCGCGATGGCGTGCGCGGGCGGGCTCGGTGGCGTCTGGGCCCGCACCGCCGAGCAGGGCGGCGCGCAGCTCGGTGGCAGCCACGAACAGCTCGCGGATGCACTCCGGCGCGTCCCACCAGGTGCGGTTGACCGCCCAGGCCGTCTGGCTGGGCTTGGGCAGCGCCGAGATTTGCCCGGCGAGCTCCGCACGGCCCGCCGCCTTGGTGGCCTTGACCAGTCGGGCGCGCGCCACGATGAAGTCCTCACGCGTGCCGGCGAACAGCGCGGCGGCGGCGGCTTCGAGGTCGACTGGCACGGACACAGGGTTCGATCCTACAATGACCGTCAAGGTGTAGGGTGCCCGCGGCCCGCACGTTCTTTCCTGCCACCCGATAACCTCATGCGAAGGCCCCTGCCCATCTTCATGCTCGTTTCGGCCCTGGTGGTCGGGACCGCGGCGTGGTGGTGGATTGCCGATCCGGGCATGCACGAACTCAGCGATGACGCCGAGCTCGACGCTGATGGTCGTATGGTGGACGAACGCGAGGCCGCCGCGTCGGCGCGTCGTGACCTCCAAGCCCGCGCACGCAACATGTCGGTACGCGACCGCCAAGTCGACGAGCCGGTGTCGACCCCGTATGGGTCCGGCCAGATCGATCGCGAAACCGCGGTCGCCGGCTTCGACGAGATCATGGGCGAGGTCGAGGCCTTCGCGAAGTCGCGTGAACGCATCCATCGCGAGGAGTGGGACACGATGTATCGCTCGGCGAACGATGCGTTTTCGGTCCTCTCGAACCACCTCGATGCCCACGATCCGGGCGACCGCGAGAGCCTCGAGGACGCGCATCGCCGCCTGCAGGAAGGCCTGCGCCGTGTCCGTGTCCGCGGCCAAAAATTCTCGGACATGTGAGGCGCTGCCGGCCGGTGGCGCCGACGGCGTGGTAATCAAGCGCCATGCGTCGCCTCGCGATTACCTTCGTCGTGCTCGCGACCGCGTTCACGCTCGGCTGCGACCGCGAGCGCAAGCATGAGTTTCTCACGGAGATCGGCGTCGGTGATGGCACGCCCGAGCGCCTGCCGGGCATCTATGCGGCGGTCGCACGTGGCGATCTCGACGAACTCGCCCGGGTCGGTCAGTGGCTGCAGCGTAGCGCGCAGGGGCTCGAACTCGCCACCGCGACGGTCATCGAGCGGATGGGTGCGGTCGACAACGATGTGGTGTTACCGCTGGTCGACATCGATCCGGGCGGGGGTTCGGGCCAGGTGGTGTTCATCCGCTGGCCCGGCGGCAAGACCTCGGGCAAGCCTTTGCTGATCGAGAACGCCGAGCGCTGGGTCTTGGTTGCGATGACGCTTGCGCCCGATCGGGTGATCGACGTCGAGCTGCTCCACGGCGAGGTTCCCAAGGGCAGCGTCGAGGAGCGGCGCATTGGCGCGCTGCTGGTCGCGGCGACCGAGTTGCAGCGCAACGCGCCCGGTGCCGCGTATTTCACGATCGATCGGTTTCAGGCCGAACCGACCGGCAACAAGCGCAAGCCCCAGCGGATCGCGACGGTGGTCTACGCCCTGGCCCAGGACCCGGCGGGTCCCGACTATGAACTGGCGGCCGACGAGCCGCGCAAGCCCAAACGCAAGAAGCGACCCGAGCTGCCGGCGTTGGTGCGTGGCGTCGAGATCCATGCACGCGGTCTGTTCGATGCCGATCCGGTGATCGTCGCGTTGCCCGATCCTCATCCGCTGACCGTTGCGCGAGCGATGCATCTGGGTCGCACGCTACAGGTGCAGGCCCAGTCGGGTACCTACGAGATCGCGGTCACTGGCTTGGTCTCGCGCATGACGCCCGTGCCATGACAAGCGCGTCACGCCCGATTCGACGCGCGTGAGAATCGAAGTCTCGCGCGCACACGTCGACGTTGGCGCGCGCGTCATCCGTGCTACGCTGGAAATCGTGGAGTTCTTGTGGGGTTGGAAGGACAGCGCGGCCCGGCCGCGTCGGCGTCGCGCTGCGACCCTGCGTGGGTTGGCGCTCGCGAGTACATTCGCGGCCGTTGCGTGTTCGAGCGTGGGAACGTTCGAGTTCGGTGATGGCGGGCCCGACCGTTTCACCGCCGGTGATTCGGACTCCGACAATCCACAGTCCGAGCACCGCGGCACCACGAGTTCCGATTCGGGTGCTGCGGCCCCAGACGACGCCACGAGCACCGGCGGATCGAGCGAGTCCGGGAGCGACGACGATGGCACCGCGACGGATCTCGGCGGACAGTCCCAGACGAGCGACGGCGGCGAGACCGCCGAGACCGCGGCCGACGAGACCACCGGCGAGGGCCCCAATGGCGTCCCCGAGCCCCCGGGCCCAGGCACCGGCGACGACGGCTCCACCAGCGACCCGATGCCCGGCGGCTACGGCACGACCGGCGCCTGACCACGCAAACGCGAGTGGTGCCTGGCTGGAGGCTGCGCGCAGTAACCCACACGAAGCGGCACCGCGGCGCCACGCTGACTGGTAGCGTTGTCGTCGGCATGGACACCAGGCAGACCGGGCGCAACTCAGCGACACCCTCGGACGGCACGCCCGCCGAGCCGCTGGTGACCCCTGATCTCCCGCCCGGCACCGTCATCGCCTTCAACAAACGGTTTCAGATCGTCGGTCCCCTCGGTGAGGGCGGCATGGGCAAGGTGTTCAAGGCGTTCGACCCGCTGATGAACCGATACGTCGCGCTCAAGGTCATGAAGGCCGACGTTCTCGAGACCGAACAGCGCCGCTTTCGCCTCGAGGCCCGGCTCGGCGGTGGCTTCTCCCACCCGAATCTCGTCCGCGTCCTCGATGTTGGCACGACTCGCGAACACGGCCTGTTCTGGTTCGCGATGGAGTTTCTCGAGGGTCGTGATATTCGCGACGCACTCGAGGGCGGGCGCACGGTGCCGATGCACGTGCTGTGCGAGATCTTTCGCGGGGTGCTCGATGCACTGCACTACATCCACGCCCGCGGTGTCGTCCATCGCGACGTCAAGCCCGCGAACATCTTCGTCACCCGCGATCCATTCGATCCCGATCTGCGTCTGGTGAAATTGCTCGATCTCGGGGTCGCGCGCGACCTGAGCGACGGACGTGGTGACGATCCGACCTTGATTCTCGGAGATCCGCGGTACATGGCCCCGGAGCAGACCCGGCCGGCTGGCCCGATCGATCATCGCGCTGACCTCTACGCCTTGGGGATGACGTTCTTCGAGGCCACGACCGGACATCACCCCTTCGAGGACGCCTTCGACGACCATCCTCGGGTGCTGTTTCGCTGCCACCGCGAACGGCCGCCGGCGATGCCCAGCTCGTATTTGCCCTCGGATACACCCGAGGAGCTCGCGGACGCGATCGACGGCTTCTTCCAAGCCTCGTGTGGCAAAGACCCCAGCGAGCGATTCGATGATGCCAAGGTCATGCGCCGCGCGCTCGGTGAGATGATGCGGTTCGCAGATCGTCGAAGAGTCTGAGCCGGTGGTTGTCGCGGAGGGGGCCAGGGCAGGGCTCGATCGGCTCCGATGGCCAGCGGCTAAGTGACTAGAAGTAATGGATTTTTTCGTGAGACTCCGAGTCCGCGCAATTTTCGGCCGGGGGCTCGAATGGATGCGCGCGTCGTGGTCACCATCTCCAGGCTCTCCAGGCTCTCCAGGCTCTCCAGGCTCTCCAGGCTCTCCAGGCTCCCCAGGCGAAACATGCCCCGTACTGCCAACAGGCCCTCGCTCACGCACGAGGACGCGAGCGCCCAGCCGTCGGGCGGGATGCCCGATACCGATCCGCGCAGCGAGGGCACGCCCGCGCCGGTCGGCGACGCCGATACGGCGGGTGCGCGGGCTCGGGTGACTGCACGTCTGCTCGACGAAACCGCGACCACCCGCATCGGCCGCTTCACGATCCTCTCGCACCTCGGCCGCGGTGGCATGGGCGTGGTGTGGGCCGCGTACGATCCGTCACTCGATCGCCGAGTGGCGCTCAAGGTGCTGCACTCCCGTCGCGACAGCGCAGCGCTGCGCGAGCGAATCGTCCGCGAGGCCAAGGCGATGGCCAAGCTCAATCATCCCAACGTCGCCCAGGTGTTCGAGGTCGGTGAGGACCGCGGTGCGACGTATGTTGCGATGGAGTACATCCGCGGGCAGACCCTGCGGCAGTGGCAGGGGGCCGCGCCGCGCACGACTGCCGAGGTCCTCGAGGTCTACCTGCAGGCGGCGGCTGGGCTCGCGGCGGCCCACGCGGTCGGGCTCATCCATCGCGACTTCAAGCCCGACAACGCCATGGTCGGCGATGTTGTGGAGGGCGTCCACGGGGGAGCTCGAGTGCGCGTGCTCGATTTCGGGTTGGCACGGGCAGAGCGTGGGGCTGATCCGGCCGGGAACCTCCCCCACGATGGCGAGCAAGCCGCAGCGGCGCTGTCGGCTGCGAGCGCGGTGCTGACCCCCGATGGCGCGGTGGTGGGTACGCCCTCGTACATGGCGCCGGAGCAGTTGCTCGGCGAACACGTCGATGCGCGCGCCGATCAGTTCAGCTTTTGCGTGGCGTTGTGGGAGGCGCTGGTCGGCGAGCGTCCGTTCCCTTCAAGCCCCGGTTCGGCGCTGCTTGCTGCGAGCACCACGGGCGATCTGCGCCCGCTGCCCAAGAACGTCAAGGTGCCGCCGCGGATCCTCGCGGCACTGCGTCGCGGGCTTGCGCCCGATCCGACCCAACGGTTTGCCGACCTCGAGGCCCTGAGCGCCGCCCTCGCCGACAATCCAGTCCGTCGCCCTGGTCGGCTGATCGTGGGCGCCGCCGTGGTGTTGCTCGTCGGCAGCGCCGGGGCGTGGCAGCTCGATCGTCAGCGCCGCGCGCAGGCGTGCGCCGACGAGGCTGCGGGCATCGCGACGACGTGGGGTGACGATAGCCGCGACGCCACTGCGGCTGCCCTACGCGGGACCGGTCTGGTGCACGCGACGATGACCGCGAGCCGGGTCGAGCAAGCGCTCGACGAGTGGACCTCGCGCTGGTCGACGGTTCGCAGTGAGACGTGCCTCGCGACCAGCGTCGAGCACACCCGCGACGACGACTACGGTGCCCGCGCGACCTCGTGTTTGGGCGAACGCCGTGAGTCGCTCGCGGCGCTCGTCGGAGTACTGAGCGAAGCCGACCAAGCGGTAGGGCACGCCGCGGCGTCGGCTGCCCTGAGCCTGCCCGATCCCCGCAAGTGCGGTGACGCCGACTACCTGCGGCGTTTTCCTGCGCTTGCTGAAGCGACGCCCGGCGGTGCCGCCGCGTTGCGGCAGCGCCTCGCCGCGAGCGAGGGTCTGAACATCATCGCCCGGCCTGCGGCGGCTCTCGAGATCTCCCAGGAAGTGACCGTTGCGGCCCACGCGGCGGGGCTTCTCGAGGTCGAGGCACTCGCGCACCTGCGATCCGCCGA
>CANLQR010000302.1 GCA_947492135.1 Deltaproteobacteria bacterium
GGGGTCGGTGATCACGCGGTCGGTGATGAACCGGTTCTGCGGGTCGACGGCGACTCCGAGTGACTCGCGCAGCGTCGCGGAGTAGCGAACGAACTCACCGAAGCAGCCGGGACCCGGAAGCGGCGTCTGCCTGCAGTTGTAGCTGCCGCCCTCGCACGGCGTACGACACAAGCCGTCGAAACAAATGTACGTCGGGCACTCGGGGTCCGCCGGGTCGCACGTCGGGACACACTCCGAATCATCCGAGCAGCCACCGGCAGGCTGTTCGATCCCTGCACAGTTCAATCGCGCCTCGCACTCGATCTGGGGTGCGATCAAGGGGTCAAGATCGACCGCGCCACATGCGGTCGCGGTCGACCCGCTGCCCTCGCTGCCCGGGCGGATGTTGTCCTGGCCGGTGGGGGTCGGGCACTCGCCGGTCGTGAAAAACGTGGTTGCCGGGATGTCGGTTGGGATGAACGTCAGCTCGGTCTGGGTCGCGCTGGTGATCGTGAACTCGCGCCTCGGCTGGCCACAGGGATTGGTCACGAAGGGCGCGCATGCGGCCCGCAGGTCGTCGAGCTCTTCCTCGAAGGCCTGCGCCGAAACGCAGATGCCACTGGTCGAACCGGACACATTGGGGTCGCGCAGACATCGTCGACCCACGCCGCAGCTGTCATCGTCTGCACAGCCGAACAACACCAACTTGTCCCCCGGCAGCACGCCCTCGTCGCAGAAGGTCGCGCCCTCGTCGACGAGCTGGACGTCGGGGACCTGATCGTCAGTGCCCGCGTGGCACGTACCTGCACCATATTCGCTGGGGTTCTCGCAGAGAATCCGGCCGGTGGCGCTCTCGGTGCCGGGGATGGGCGGCTCGTACTCGATCGACCAGGTCTGTCCACCGCGCCACTGGCGATAGTCGCGAACCGCGACCCGCACGGCGTTGCGCTCGTATAGCGCTTCACCCTCGAAGTCGCCCAATCGATCGACGTTGTCCAGCGTGCCCAGGGCCTCCCAGATCGCGATCTGGTCGGTGGAAAAGTCGCCGTCCCTGTCCGCGTAGTACGCCCGATCGATGCGCCGCATCGTTGGCGCGAGGACCTGTGCGATGTTGTCCTCGCCCGACAAGACCCGAGTGGGCTCTTCGTCGGTGACCAGCGGCAAGATCGAAGGCTCGCCGCTTTGGGGGTCGGTGACGGGCCACAGCATATGCGGCCGGATCTCGACGTTGAGCAGGCCAATGGGATCGATGACTCGACCGTCGCTCGAGATCGAAACCGTCGGAGCGCTGCCGTCGTACTGCGAAAATACCGCCAACACGACCCGACCAAAGCTCGTCACGCCGATGCCGATGACCCCGGACTGACCCAGCGGTGATCGAGACTGATCGCCGGGCGCCGAGGGCCCGACGATGCGCTCGAAGGTCCAGTCGGTGATGGTCGCGCCATCGCTCCCGCGGATGCCGGGCCCCGCCGCAAACGGCCTGCGACTGGCGAGGCCGGTCTGGGAGTCGGCGTCCAAAGGGTGACAGGCGAACGAGGTAGCCTGGGTCGGATCGACCTGGGTGTCACACTCGACACCCAGCGAGGTTCCGTCGAGCACCCGGTCGACGACGTGGGTCGACCCGTCGCCAGCAACCGCATAGAGAAACTGATGCGTCTCGCCAGTGATGGTCATCACCGGCGTCGGACGGATCGCACTGATCCCAGCGGGCTGCTCGAGCCGCAAGCGTCGCAACTCTGCCACCGGCGAAAAGCCCAGACCGACGCCCTGCAACAGCTCGATCTCGTAGAGTTCGTCGCTACCGGTCCCGCCGACGAAGAGCGACGAGAACGTCACGGCCGAGTCCTCGGGCGCCGCGTCGTCGCTGTCGTCGGGCTGGACCAGCGCGAGCGCCACGGGGAACACCCCGTCACCGTCGACCGAAGCCTCCCGCTCGGGCACGTCTCCGAGGAATTGGCCGGGACACTCGATCGGGCACACGGGGTCCGGCCCCGAGTCGATCATCTGCACGTCGCCGTCGTCGCCAACCACGAACTGCCGGCTCTGGAGGATCCGGGCGGTACCGAGGCTGACCTCCGCGACCAGCTGGCAGGCGGGGAAGGTTACGTACACGCTTGCGGGCCGATCGGGATCGCAGACGCTTGTGCTCGGCCCACCGTCGGTGCCATCGCTACCGTCGGTGGCACCGCCGTCTTGATCGGGCTCATCGCCGGCACCGGCCAGCGACAGCTCGCGGGGCACGGCGATCATGTCGCCGGGCGCAGCACCGAGCGGGGTGCCGTCACTCAACAGCGGTGTGATCGTCGAAACCAGGGCAGATGGCGCCTGGGTCGGCGACAGGCCCACCGCGTATGCCGCCAGCTCTGGCGCTTCGATCGCACTGAAGTCGCAGCTGCCGACGTTGGCCGTGACCACCCGGCAGTCGGGCGTCTGGACGATGCGCGACGGCAAGGTTCCGACCGGCACGAGGTTGTATCCGGGGGCCTCCGGATCGAGGTCGACCATGCCGTTGATATCGCAACGGCGAAACATACCGACCTCGTTTTTCTCCGAGTTCGCGACGAAGCCGATGAGCTGGACCTCGCCCTCGTCATCACACTCGCCCACGCCCGCACCCGCGCACTCGTTGAGCGAGAGCACGTTGACGGCATCTTCGTCGCGACGCACACACATCAGGGTGACGTCGAGCGGCCGATCGAGCACGCGATTGGGCACCACGATGGTGTTGTTGTTGCGGCAGCCAGGCTGGGCCAGCAAGGCCAGCCCGACCAGTGCCTGCGTGATCCGGAGGCTGAGGTCGTGGGTCGTCATCGCGAGAACGGCTCCTGCAGACCGATGCGAGCGATCTCGCGAAACCGCGTCGGCCGCTCGCGCGAAAGGTCGACGATCGTGATCGATCCCTCGAGATTATTGGCGAGGTAGAGCAGCTTGCGGGCCTTGTCGACCTCGAGCTCGTAGGGGCCGGTGCCGGCGACGATCGTGTCGATCACGCGGAATCCTTGAAGGTCGACGACGTAGATGAGCGCAGCCCGAAAGCAGGACACCAGCGCGAAACGCTGACCGTTGTCCTCGAACAGCTTCATTCGTGAAGGTTCGTCGCACAGCTCCAACGGCGGAACCGAGGGCGAGTCGATGGGCTCGCCGTCAGGACCCACGTGGGTGTCGAGCTTGAGCAGCGCGCCCGGGCCGGTCTGCAGAACCAGGAGCTCGTCACCCGCGTCATCGGCGAAGGCGATGTCGCCCAACAGCGGGCGGAAGCCGGTCGAAGACGGATCGAGACCGCCGGGGAAGATCAGCCGCTGCGAGCGGACCTTCTCGTCGCAGTTGATCTTGCCCTTGTCGCCGAGTTCGTTGGTCTTGGCGCACTGGTCGGCCTTGTCCTGGGGATCGTCGAACTCGACGCCCTGGACCGTAAAACTGGCGAGCAACCGCGAATAGCGAAAACCGGCGTAGACGAGCGGGCGGGCGCAATCCAGCGTGATCGAAGGCGGCGACTGCTCGGGATTGCAGGGCCGCTCGGCCAGACCGAAGCCTCCCGTAGTACCCGACGGGTCGCGAAACACCACAGCGAAGTCGATCAGTGCTGGCCCAGTCTTCTCGCCGCTGCCGTCGTCGATACCGTCGAGGTCGACCAGCGAGAGCCCTACCCCGTCCGAGTGGCTCACGTACGCGAGTCGCGACGTGGGCGAGACGACCATGTTGAAGGGCTCGCGCGGCAGCTCGGCGAGGTCAGTCTCGTTGCGCAGATGGCGAAGCCTATGGTTACTAGTGCACTCGAGCGTTTTGTCTTCCTTCGCCGCAGCCTTGACCGCCTTGTCCTCGACCGCCTCGTCCTCATCGCCCTCGAACGCGATGCAGTCGAATCTGGGGGCACCGTAGATGTCCGACTCGATGTCGAGAAACGTCAGACTGGGGTCCCCGCGCACCGGCAACCACAGCCGCGGGCTCGCGCAGCCTGCGTCCGGCGCGTCGGTGGCCGTCGATTCGCACGAGTGCGTCAGCAGGGTCGCGAAGTCACCGATCCTCTGGCTCGCGACGATGAACGGCGACTCGTCGCACTCGACCACCTGCGGAAGCAACGCGAGCCGACGACACGGCAGTGCGTTGCTCACCGGGCTGCCGACGTCCAGGACACAGCGCGCCTCGCCGACGCACTGGCCGTCGACGCAGGGCATGGCGTTGGGGCACGGCACATCATCGACGTCCTCGACACCCACCGAGCAGGCCACGACCGAGTCGTCGCAGTACGGGTCGACGGCGTACTCGTCCGGCCTCGACCAGCTGGCGAAGAACGCCTCGAGGTCGATCGCCACGACGGTACCCGCGTTGTACCCGAGATCGTTGTTGCCATTGGCGACGAACAGGTACCGCGCCGGTTGGTCCGGCGCGGCGCGGGGGTCGAGCAACAACCCCGACGGGAAGAACAGCTCACGAGCGGGTGGATCCACGCCGCCATTGCGATCCTCGCAAGCGGGCAGCCCCACCAGCAGGCCCATCGACGCCAGTACGGCGGCACCAGTGACACGGCGGTGAGAGTTCGGTGCCGCGGGCATGGGCGGCGCGAAGCTAGCACGGGGCCCGGCCCATCGGAGCATCGAAGGGACCCGCTGTTTTCAGGGTGCGCCGTCCGCGGGAACAGTGCGGCGTGGCTGGCCCAGATGTGTGAACAACTCGATCGACCGCAGAGGCTGACGCAGGTGTCCTCGGATCTGGGCCTGGAGCAGATCACGAAGGCCCCGGCGGAGCTCCGGTGCTTGCGTCGGGACCGCCTCGCCGCCGAGCAGGGCGACCGCGCAGCGCAGCACAGCGGACCGCTGCCGGGGCGCCCCCAGGCCGTGGGTTGGACACAACACGCCGCCGCGGGCGCCATCGAACGGCAGCTCGCCCGCCACGGTGCTGCCGCCCGCGGGCGTCGGGACGCCGCAGACGCAGCAACAATCGAAGGCCGGCAACAGGCCCAGGTGGTGCAGCAGGGCGATCTCGTAGCGGCGCAGCGCCATCGCATCGGGCGCGACCTCCAGGGTCACCCCGATGGCGGACTCGAGCGCCGCGTGCAGACCAGGTTCGGGATGAAGCTCGTCCACCAGCACGTCGGTGAGTTCGCAGAGGTAGGCGATAAACGAGAACCGATCGAGATCGCGGCCCATCGCGCTGTGATCGAGACGGGGCACGAACCCATCCAGGCGCCACAACCCCCCGCGAGTGGGGGCGTGCAACTCTGCGACGCCGACCGCACCCGCGGTCAGCCCACCCGCGAATCGACGCTTCGACTTGCGGGCCGATCGCGCTGCGGCCCGCACCTTGCCCCATCGCTCGGTGTGCGCCACCACCACCACGTCAGCCTCGCCGAGCGCGTGGGTTCGCAGCAACACGGCGGCCGAGGGCTCGGTCACCCGCCACCGGTTCCGAGCAAGAGATTCGCCAGCCAGAAGTAGAAAAGCAGGCCCATGACGTCGACCGACGTGGTGACGAACGGCCCGGTCGCGATCGCTGGGTCGACGCCAACTCGATCGAGTGCGAGCGGCGTACACGTGCCGACAAATGCCGCCAGCGTCATCGACCCTGCGCAGCCTCCGGACACCACTGCGCCCAGGCGCCAGGACATCGAACCATCCCCGATCCACAGCGCGAACAGGCCGATCAGCAGCCCGTACAGCAGGCCGAGGCTGGCCCCGAGGGCAACCTCGCGCACGACCAACCGCCGCACCCGCTCGGCCTCGATGAATCCCACCGCAAGGCCGCGCACCACGATGGTCGAACTCTGCATGCCGACGTTTCCGCCCATTCCGGCCACCACTGGCATGAAGAAGGCGAGCGCGGGGACTTGGGCCAGCGCGCTGTCGAATGAGGACAGGCTGAACGCGGCCACGGTTCCACCGGCCGCGGCCGCGCCAAGCCACCGCCAGCGCACTCTCAGGCTCGGCCAGAACGACCGCGCGTCCGCGAGGTGGTGGCCGGCGCCAGCCATCTGCAGGATGTCTTCGGTCGCCTCCTCGCGCAGAACGTCGACGACGTCGTCGACCTCGACCACGCCGAGCAGCACGTTGTGGTCGTCGACCACCGGCACTGCAAGCAGGTCGTAGCGGCTGACCACATCGGCGACGTCTTCTTGGTCGGTCTCGACGCGCACCGAGACCACCTCGGCTTGCATGAAGTCGCGAACCCGCTCGGGCGGTCGGTGCTGCACGAACTGGCGCAAGGAGCAAACCCCGACCAGCTTGCCGTCGGGGTCGACCACGTAGACGTAGAGCACGTGGGTCGGCAGTTCGACCGACTGCAGCCGCTCCAACGCCTCACGGACGGTACTGTCGGCGCCGATGGCGAAGAACTTCGGCGACATGATGCCGCCGGCGGTTTCGTCGTCGTAAGCAAGCAGTTCCTCGATCTCCTCCACATCGGCCCGGTCGAGACGGGCGAGGATGTCCCCGAGTTTTTTGTCGTCGATGCGACCGAGGATGTCGACCACGTCGTCAGGTCGGAGGTCGTCGAGCAACTCGACCGCCTGCTCGGGCGCGAGCCGGGCGACCAGCGTGGCCGCCGATTCGTAGCGCATGCGTGACAACACCGGCGCACGGCGCTCGACCGGCAGCAGGCCAAGCACCTGCAGCTGATCGTCTGGCGTCAGATTGTCGAACTGCGAGGCGATCTGAACCTCGTCGAGCCGCGTGAGCGTCCGCCGCAGCCGACGCTGATCGCCGCTGTGCAACAGTTCGTGGATTCGCTCGTTGCGGACGCGCAGACGTGACACTTTAGCTCCGCCGCATCATAGCCAAGCGGCCACCGCGGCGAACGCCGGCTCGCGCGAAACTGGACGACTAGCTTGGGCCAGAAGGTCCGCCACCGACCAAGTTGAAGGCGGCGAGCACGACCATCGCCACGAAGGCGGCGACCAGCACCCACAGAAACACCGCCGGCGAGGGCAGCCGGCCGCGCATCGACTCGTGCCAGCTCGGCGAGGTCGGGCCCGACCTCGCACGGCGTCGAGGCGCGGTACGCAGGACGGTGTCCACCGCGGTGGTCGGCGACACCGCCGCTCGGCCACCTCGCCGCGCCGTAATCGCCGCCCGCTCGCGCTCGTACAGCAGGTCCATCACGGCCTGCACATCGATGCTCAACGCGCGGGCAACGCAGCGCAGGAAACCTTTGACGAACACCGGGCCAGGCAGGGCGTCGTGGCGATCCTCTTCCAGCATCTCGAGGCTGCGCTTGGGGATCTTCGTCGCCGCCGCGAGCTGCTCGAGGCTCATGCCTCGGCGGTTGCGTTGCTCACGGATATACCGGCCCGGCGACGGGGCATCCGTCGACCCCGACGGTGGGAGCGCCCCGTGGCGCTCCGATTCCTCGTGCGCCACGACACGCAGGCGGCCGTTGTCGCCTTGCATCGCGGCCGAGTGTGGACTCCACAGCACAGGTGAGCAAGGGGGCACGGTCGGAGCATTTCGCGCCGGATCGACCTGCCGAACCTCGCTGCGGCGATGCTCAGGGCATCGACGAGCTGGCCAAGGTATCGTCTTTGCTTGGTTCTGCCCCCATCAGGCGTTGGCACTGCCTGGCGAGGCAGCTGCGCGGCGCGATTTCAACACAGCTGGCGAATGCGATATCTGCCTCGGCCGACATCCCGAGACGCATTCGCGCAGCGCCCAGGATCCGGTGGGCGTCCTGGATTGGGCAGCGAGGGTCGCGGGCGACGTTCTCGGCCTGCTCCACGGCCTGGGCCGCGAGCCCGCCGTCGAGATAGATCTGCGCGAGGCGGTAGCGGCCGACGCAAAAGTCGGGGTTCAACAACACGGCCTGACGGAGCTCCGCAGTCGCCGACACGAGATCTCCGACTCCGTAGTAGCCCCAGCCCAGATTCGCCAACGCCGAGTAGCGGTCGGCGTAAAACTTCTCGGCCAGCGCCTTGCGAGCGTTGCCGATCGCGCGCTCGGGGGCGTGAAAATGAAGATCGACCACGGCCAGCGAGTTGTAGGAGCGGCCGCGACCTGCGGCCCCGTCCTCGAAGTTCTCGGCGGCCGCAACAAACGCTTCCCGGGCCTGGCGGTGGAGTTGGCCTGCCCTGACCCGCTGCTGCTCGGCGGCCGCGTCCTCGAGGCACTGGTCCGACTCGATCGCATCGACGAGTAATTTGCCCTCGTTCAGCAGGAGCACGCCACGCAGGTAGTAGGAATCCGCGTGTTTTGGATCCGCAGCGAGCGCCCGCGCGATCTGGAGCTTGGCATCCTCGAACATCCCGTTGTGGAACGAGCCGACCGCGACGTCGTAGTGTTTATCCGCCGCGTTGGTGCCGTCCGCCGCTTTCTCGGGTCGCTTGGCGCTTCGCCCAGCGCACGCCCCGTTCAATGCTGTCGTCATGCCAAGCACGACGAGTGCGGAGGTGAACTTGAAGACCCGAGCGGACCACGCCATGTCCGGACCCTAACCGCGTGGTCGCCCAGGCCCAAAAATCCTACCCAAAGTCGCCCACGGCGGCGTCGGCGTCAGCCCTGGCCTCAGAAACCTGAATTCGTATTCGTGCCGCCATGGAACTGGCCTGGACGGGTCTCGCTGGTATGCTGCTGTCGTGGGGTCTTCGTATCTGTTCGCACTTCTCGACGCCCGGCCCACGGGCGCCCCGGTGCCGGCGACGTGGTTGGCCGAAGTGCTCGAGCAACGCCTCCATGCTCGCATTGCGCAGGCCGCCGGCGCCGCAACGACCCATCGTCTCCGAGGTTGGTCGGTGGGATCGGTGGTCGGCAACGAGACCTTCGTGCAGGCCCGACCGATCGTGCGCGATGCCAACAACGAGCCGGTCGAGGATGTGCTGCGCACCGCTTCGCCCTGTGTGATCGCGAGCTTCCATGTGGGCACCGATGACGAGCGCTTCGCCGAGGCCCACCCCTCTGTGCGCCTCGCGCGATTTCGCCGATGGATCGGCACGCGTGCTGAGGTTGAGCTCTCGCCCGCCACGCGTCAGCGCATGCGCGGCGAGATCCCCGATTTTCTTGCACGCAGTCAGTCCGTCAACAACGACAGCGAACTCGTCTTTCTCCGATTTCTCGCCGCCTTGCATGCCAGCGGGGCCCTGGGCGCCCCCTTTGCCACCGCCGCAGAGGTGCGCCAGGCACTTGCGACCACGCACGCGCTGCTCGGCGAGGGGCCCAGCAATCTGATGGTCAGCGACGGGCGAACGTTGGGTGTCGTCCACCATGGAGGCACGCTCTACTCCTTGGCGCCGCCGCTCCCCACTGGGCGCGCGCTTCGGCCCGAAGACGTGGCGCGCGCTGCGGCCCGTCACAACCTGCTCTGGTACGATCCAGACGGGCCGTCCGAGCTGCCTCCCGCGGGTGCAGAGCGAATCCCAGAGGGGATCTTCACGATCGAGTGCCTGCGACCGCGGACTCTGTCCCGCGACTAGCGGGACGCGCCACCGCCGCAGGCCGTGGCGCCACCAAGCCCGCTTTTGTGATCATCGCGAACGCGCGGCAAGGTG
>CANLQR010000303.1 GCA_947492135.1 Deltaproteobacteria bacterium
GCCGACGATGCCGACGAAGATCAGGGTGGTGATCGATGAGCCGCGTTGCACGCCCCCGGACCGGGCCCACCCCGCAAGGCACGCCGACGCGGCGCGGCCGCGGGGCCGCAAAAGCGCCGCCGAAGGCCACGAAGACCTCGGGAAAGCCAACCACCAAGACAGTGGCCGGGCCGCGCACCCGTGAGGACGAAGGTCCTGCGCGGCTCCAAAAGTTGCTCGCGCAGGCCGGCGTGGCCTCGCGTCGGGCCGCAGAGGGACTCATAGCCCAGGGAAGGGTCAAGATCGATGGTCGTCCGGTGACCGAGCCGGGCACACGCGTCGATCCTCGTTTGGTGCGCGTCGAGGTCGACGGTCGCGTCATCGAGGCCCAGGAGCCGACGTACGTCGTGCTCAACAAGCCCGACGAAGTGGTGAGTTCGGCGGAGACCTCGACGGATCCGCGCGGGCGAGCGACCGTGATCTCTCTGCTCGGCGGGCTTCGGACGCGGGTGGTACCGCTGGGTCGGCTCGACTACCACACCCGCGGAGTGCTGCTGCTCACCAACGATGGCGCGTTGCATGCGGCCCTCTTGCACCCGCGTCGCGCAGTGCCCAAGACCTACCACGCGAAGTTCCAGGGCCGCATTGGCGAGGATCAGATCGCGCAGTTGCATGCCGGCGTGCAGCTCGAGGACGGCACGCGAACGCGCCCCTGCCTGGAGGTGGAAATCGTCAGGGCCACGGGGACCAACACCTGGGTTCAGCTGACGATCTCTCAAGGCCTCAACCGCCAGATCCGCCGGATGGGCGACGCGATCGGGCACAGCGTCCTCAAGCTGATCCGCGTCGCGTTCGCCGGCATCACAGGCGATGGCCTCCGCGAAGGCCAATGGCGACACCTGCGACCCGAAGAGGTCGCGGGACTCTACACCCTGGGCGGTCTGCGGGCGCCTGCTCGAGAGCATGCCGTGCCCGACGCTGCGCCCCGCGGTGTCCCGGTGGTACGGGCGGCCAAGGGCGAGGGACGCTCGCCGGAAGTTGCGGACGAGTCGTCGGAACCAACCGTAGCCCCGCACGCCGCGTCGCCACACCGTCGCTCCGCAGCGACCGCGGAGCCAGGCGCACGAACGGCACGCAAGACCTCGGGACGCGGCGGCTCGGCCGAGCGCGGCCGCGGAGCCAAGGCCCAGGGCCGCTCGTCCTCGCGGGCATCGTCGGGATCGGAGTCCCGCGGTCGCGGGGGCTCACGGTCCGAGCCTCGGCCGTCGAAGGCCCCGGAGACGCGCGCCGGGTCTCGCCCGTCGTCGACGTCGAAGGAGCGGCCGGAGTCGAGATCTCGGAGCGAGTCGAGGCCGAAATCGACATCGCCATCGAAGGGTCGGCCCGAGGCTCGCTCGAGAGCAGGATCCGGCGCGGCGGCGCCGGCGCGCAAGGCTCGACCCGACTCGCGAACGGTCTCCCGGGCCACGTCGCGCCCCGAGGGCGGTGCCAAGGCCCGCTCGAGAGCTGCCACCGAGGGCCATCCCAAGCACGGAAACTCGAGCCGAAACGCCGAGCGAGCAGCCACCAAAGGCGGCTACAAGGGTGGCTCACGGTCGGAATCCGCGTCCCGTCCCCGGCCGCAAGCGCGGCCCCAGGCCGGGTCCAATCGGCAATCGGACTCGCGGCCGCGCGAGGAGTCGGAGTCGCCCACGGGCGATCGGCGGACTCGCGCCAAGGCGCCGGCAGCAAACCCCCGGACCGCGCGCACGCGCGAGTCGACTCGTGAGTCGACCCGTGGCGGCCGCTCCAACTCGGGACCCGGGCGACTTGCATCGCGAAAGCGGTGAGGCTACTTTCCCGGCCCGCGCCGCACGATTGGCGCCCCCGCTACCATGGCCAAGCTTTCTCAGGTTCTGCGCGATCAGAAGCGCGACGTTTTGATCGACAAGTATGCGGCTCGCCGCGACGAACTTCGGCGCCAGCTCAAGGACCCTGACATGTCGCCCGAGGACAAGCAGGTCGTGAGCGCCGCGATGACGAAGTTGCCCCTCAACTCCTGCCGCACGCGAAAGACCCGTCGCTGCATGCTCACCGGGCGCAGCAAGGCCGTGTATCGCAAGTTCGGTCTGTGCCGCATCGTGCTGCGCGACCTCGCGCTGCGCGGCGATCTGCCGGGCGTCACCAAGTCGAGTTGGTGAGGAGCTTTCCATGAAAAAGGGCATTCATCCCGATTATCACAAGACGTTGTTCGTCGACTCGTCCACTGGCGACGAGTGGATGATCTACTCGACCATGGCCGGCACCGAGAAGCGCGAGTACGGTGGCGAACAGCTGCCGGTCGTGCGTCTCGATGTCTCCTCGTGCAGCCATCCGTTCTGGACTGGGCACGCGCGTGAGCTGGACGCCGAGGGACGCATCGATCGTTTCCGTCGCCGCTACGCCAGCAAGAAGAAGGCGTGATGGCGCGCGCGCGGGCTTCGGCAACTCGCTCCACCCCCAAGGTGGGCACCAACCGACCCGCCGACGAGCCAGTGGCGATCGCCGCGGTGGCGGTCGCCGAGGCGCCCTTTGCCCCCGGAAAGGGGCAGGTGGACGACGCCTTGCTCGCGCGACTGCTCGCGGTCGCCCTCGCACGAGGTGGCGACTTTGCCGACCTCTTCTTCGAGTATCGACGCAGCAGCGCGATCGCGATGGAAGACGGTCGGGTCCGCAGTGTGTCGGGTGGAATCGACATGGGCGTGGGCATCCGCGTGGTCCAGGGTGAGGCGGTCGGCTATGCCTTCGCAGAGTCGCTCGATGCCGCCGAGATGATCCGTGCCGCCGAGACCGCGAGCCGGATCGCCCAAGGTGGCGGCGCGACCAAGGCCGTCCGCGTGCGCGCTCGAGAGACTCCGAGCCGCTATCTCGTGCGACACGAGGTCGTCGACATCGCCGGCGCTGACAAGGTCGAGTTGTTGCGGCGCGCGGATCAGGCGGCACGCAAGGTCTCGAAGAAGATAGTGCGCGTCGACGCGTCAATCGTGTCGGTGCACAAAGAGATCCTCGTCGTCGATAGCCACGGTTGGGTCGCGTACGACCAGCAGCCGATGGTGCGCTTTGGCGCGAGTGTTCTCGCGCGCAAAGCGGCCCGCACCGAAACCGGGAGTTCTGGCGGCGGTGGCCGGCTTGGCTTGGCGTATTTCGAGAAGATGTCGCCCGAGGAACACGGCCGTGAAGCCGCCCGGGTGGCGCTGGTGAATCTCGACTCTCGGCCGGCACCAGCGGGCAGCATGGCGGTCGTGCTGGCCGCCGGCGACTCTGGGATCTTGCTGCACGAGGCGGTCGGTCACGGCCTCGAAGCCGACTTCGCCCGCAAGCGAACCTCCAACTACACCGACAGAATCGGCGAGCGGGTGGCTTCACCCGGAGTCACGGTCATCGATGATCCGACGCTGCCAGGCAGCCGCGGCAGCATCAACGTGGACGACGAGGGAGTGACCGGCGAGCCGGCCGTGCTCATCGAGGACGGTATCTTGCGAGCGTACATGCACGACCGCATCAGCGCCCGTCACTTTCGGCGCAAGAGTTCAGGCAGCGGGCGACGCGAGAGCTTCCGCGACGTCCCGATGCCGCGAATGACGAACACGCTCATGAGTGCCGGGTCCCACGACCCCGAAGAGATCATTCGTTCGGTCAAACGCGGGGTGTTCGCCAAGAAGTTCTCCGGCGGGCAAGTCAACATCTCCAACGGAGACTTCGTTTTCAGTTTGACCGAGGGTTACTTGATCGAGGACGGCAAGCTCACCGCGCCGTTGCGTGGGGCAAACCTGATCGGAAACGGTCCCGAGGCGCTCACCACCGTGAGCATGATCGGCAATGACTTCGCCCTGTCCGATGGGATGTGGACCTGCGGCAAGGACGGTCAGAGCGTGCCGGTCGGCGTGGGCATGCCGACGATCAAGCTCGACCGACTGACCGTCGGAGGCACCGCGCTGACATGACTCGAGCACCAAGCCCCAAGGTCCGCAGGTCCGCGAGCGGCCGCGCGAAAACTGCGAGCGCACCTGCAATGAAGGCACCGAAGGCGAGCGCAGCGAAGGCGGCCGCAGCGAAGGCGCCGGCAGCGAAGGTCAGCGCAGCGAAGGCGAGCGCAGCGAAGGTCAGCGCAGCGAAGGCGCCGGCAGCGAAGGCGCCGGCAGGGAAGGCGAGCGCACCAAAGGCGCCCGCAGCGAAGGCGCCCGCTGGCAAGGTCGCCAAGGCCCCGGCAAACACTCCGGCTGCGGCACGCAAGCGATTGCTCGCGGTGGCCGAACACGCCATCGCGTATGCGCGGCGGCTTGGCGTCGACACCGCCGAGGTGAGCGTCGCGATGGGCCACGAACTCGAGGTCTCGGTCCGGCAAGGGGCGGTAGAACTCGTGAAGGAAGCTGGGAGTAGCGGGCTCTCGGTGCGAGTCATCCACGACGGCCGGGTCGCGACCAGCTCGACCACGGACCTGGGGCGCGAGGCGATCGAGGCGTTCTTGCGCCGCGCGGTCGAGATGGCCCAGGTGAGCGAACCCGATCCTCTCGCCGCGCCGCCGGGACGACGCGAGCTGGCCAAAGACTGGCCGGCGTTGGATCTGTTCGACGACCGCACTTCGCGGATCGATGCTGGTCGGGCGATCGAGCTCGCCCGTACCGCGGAGGCTGCGGCCCTGGCGCAAGATGCTCGGATCACCGCGTCGGAAGGCGCCTCGTTCGGTCGCACCAGCGGCCATTCGGTGCTCGCAACGACCAGTGGGTTCGTGGGCGATCGTTCGGGCACCTACCAGTCGCTGGCGGTGCAGGCAGTGGCCGACGACCAGGGCGGCAAGAAGCGAAACGGGGTGTACTGGACCGGCGGACGCTTCTTCGCCGAGCTCGAGTCGCCCAAGGCCGTTGGCCGCGAGGCCGCTGCACGGGCGCTGCGGCAGCTCGGCGCCACGAAGATGGACACTGGCGTGTTCCCCGTGGTGTTCGACAAGGACGCCGCGCGCTCGATCGTGGGACTGCTCGCCAGCTGCATCCTCGGCGACTCCGTGTACCGCGAGCGCAGCTACCTCGCGCGCAAGCTCGGCGAGTCGGTCGCCAGTAAGCATGTGACCATCGTCGACGATCCGTTGGTCCCCCGAGGGCCGGGGTCGCGAGCGTTTGACGGCGAAGGTCGGGCGGTTCGCAAGCTGATGGTGGTCGACCGCGGCGCGCTCAAGACCTTCCTGCTCGACACCTATAGCGCGCGAAAGCTCGGCGCCAAGCCGACTGGATCGGCCGCGGGCGGTGGCGGGATCCCGCACGCCAGCACCAGCAACTTCGTGCTTCAGGCCGGCAAGTGGCGGCCCGCGCAGCTGCTCGAAGGCATCAAGCGTGGGCTGTACGTTCACCGGATGATGGGCTTTGGTTTCGACTCGACCACCGGCAACTTCAGCCGCGGGGCCGAAGGATTCCTGATCGAAGACGGGGAACTCACCGTGCCGGTCGGGGAGATCACGATCTCGCGGAACCTCGATGAGCTGCTCAAGGGTATCGATCGCGTGGCTGACGATCTCGACCACCGTACGGCGACGACGTCACCGAGTTTTCGCGTGGACGCGATGACGATCGCCGGGGCCTAGCAGCTTGGCCGGCGCGCGGGAGTGCGGTCCTTCAAAACTCGAGCGCGAAGCCACCGACGGT
Source organism: Deltaproteobacteria bacterium (assembly GCA_947492135.1). Taxonomy (GTDB): domain Bacteria; phylum Myxococcota_A; class Polyangia; order Nannocystales; family Nannocystaceae; genus Xiheibacterium. The sequence goes on from CANLQR010000303.1 coordinate 5,634, forward strand.
CGGATGCCAGCGGGCTTGGGCGCCGGCGGGACGCTCGCGGCGCAGATCGAGCACCAGCAGCACGACGAAGGCCACCCCTAGCGCGCCGGCGGCCGCAAAGGTGACATCGGCGCCGATTGCCATCGGTCGACTCGCACGCGCCGGATCGCCGACTCGATCTTCGCACAGCAAGGTGTCGCCTCGGTCCACACAGCCACCGCGGGCAGCCCGGGTGCGAGCGAGCGAACCAGCGCCCAGCCCGGTCCCTACCGCAGCGGCCACGGCGCTGCCTCCGAGCAGAACCCACGTGCGCGTGCGGACGCGACGAGGCCGATTGTCCCGCGCCGGGGTCACCGGCGGCGGATCATCGCTCGGCTGGGCCGCGGGCCCGGGCTCGGCAGGGGCTGCAGCGAGTTGCTCGCGCTGTTTGTCGAGACGCACTTGCAGGCTCTTTTTGCGTTCGTCGAGCCCCGCGCGCTCTGAGGCTGGCGCGAGTGCCCGATAGCGATCGAGCAGGTCGATGGCGGCCTCGAAACGGTTGGCGCGATCGTAGGCGAGTGCGGCGTTGTAGAGCATGTCGAGGTTGCCCGACAGCGCGTGGGCCTGCTCGAATGCGGTCGCCGCCGAGTCGTAGGACCCCTCGGCGAACAATGTGCGCCCGTTGTCGTACAACTCCTCGGCGCGGGCCAGATCCGCAGTGGAAGGCTTGAGCGCTGCGTGGGCGTCAGAACCAGGTGTCGCCGCCACGACCGCGACGCCCAACAAGCAAGCACACGCACGCCGCCGCAGGCCCCGTCGCACCGCTCGGAGTATACCGGCGGCGGCGTCAGGGTCTACAATCAGCACGTCATCCAGGGCGCGATCGTGCAACGAGGGGCAATACGACTGGCTGCGGCACTGGTGTCGTCGGTCCTCGGGGCTTGCACGCTCACGGCCATCAATCCTGACAGCTGCGCCGACTCCCAGGAGTGCAAGGGCGCGTTCGGGATCGGCTCGGTGTGTGCCGCCGATGGCTTTTGCAGCCAGCCTCTGACCCATCCCCGCTGCACCCGAAGCTGGCCGGCCGGGCTGCTCGACAGTCCGGAGGACTTCGGTGACACGATCGTGATCGGGTCGTTGTTCGGTTTCGACGATCACGCCGACACGCTGCTGGCCGCCGAGTTGCCGCTTCGCCAGGTCGCGGAACTCGGCGGGCTCGATGGGCGCCCGCTAGGCATCATCCACTGCGACACCACCGCGATGGCCGGCGATGCACTCGACGACATCGAGGGCGCGGCGAGTGCCGCTGGATTTCTCGCTCGAGCGATTGGCGTGCCGGCAATCGTCGGTCCCCGCGGATCGGCGCGGACCCAGGCGGTGTTCGAAGCGGTCCGCGAACGCGATGTCCTGGTCATCTCGCCATCGGCGACGAGTCCAGCACTTACGGGCATCGACGCCACAGACCCGAGCTTCGAGACCCCGGGGTTGTTGTGGCGCACGGTGCCTCCCGACACGCTACAGAGCGAGGTGATCGCGGCCGACATGATCAGCCGCGACGTCACGCGGGTGGCGGCGATGTACCAGATCGGGGCGTACGGCGACGGACTCGTGGGCTTGTTCGAGAGCAGATTCCTCGACAGAGGCGGCACGGTTGATCGTCTGCCCTTCGAGTCGGGGCAGTTCGCGACCATGGTCGCCACCACGGGCGCTGCGCTGGCCGCCGGTGAGATCCAGGAGGTCCTGTTCGTCTCTTCCGACCTCGCCGACTACTCAGGTTTTCTGATTGCGGCGTCGGCGACCGATGATCTGATCTCTGCGTTTAGCGCTCCCGACGTCGGGATCTTCCTGGCCGACGCGGCGTTCAACGACATGCTGTTGGTCGAGACCGCGACGCGTGCGGCGGCCTTGTACCCGCGCATTCGCGGCACGCGTCCCGCGAGCGCCCAAGGCGTCCTGTTCAATGCGTTCGCGGCGGCGTATGCCGCCGAGTTCGATGTCAGCGCCGATTCTTCGGGGTTTACCCCCCATTCCTATGATGCGGCCTGGCTGGTGCTCTACGGCATCGCTCGCGCGAGCTTCGAAGAGCCGTCGCTGGGCGGGTTGGGCATCGCGCGGGGCCTTCGCAGGGTGAGTTCGGGCGACGAGATCGAGATCCTGCCCACGAGTTGGGCGAACGCAGTGGAGCACTTTCGCAGTGGGGCATCGATCAATGTGCAGGGCGCGTCAGGCCCGCTCGACTATGATCCCGACACCGAGGAAACCACGGCACCCGTCTCGATCTGGGCGATCACGGCAGCTCCGGAGGAACCTGTCGGGTGGACCTTTGTCGAGCTCGAGCGAATCGAGCCGGAAGGCTAGTGCAGCGCTGCATAGACTCGGCCAGGTGGGCGCGGACCTCATTTGCGGAATGGACGGAGTTCGTCGTCCAGCTTCGCAGGGGTCTGTGAGCCCGAGGGCGCCGCGGGCCTGCGGGCCGTGGGCTCGACAGGCTCGGCGTGCGCGGGCTGGAGCTGTCCTGCCGGGCGCTTGCGCGATCGTTGCGAGCCTTGCCGCGGACCGGTGGTGCTGTCGTCCACGGTCGGGACGATGGCGACCGCGGGTTCGCGCAGCGCCAGCACTCGCGCGGCAAGATCGTCGCAGGGGCGATCGGGTGCGCGTCCCGCTGTCGGGTGGATGGTTGGATCGGGAGGGGCGGCGGTGGCGATCGTCTCGGCAAAGGCAATGCGATCCTGCGCCGCCCGCTCGAGCGCGGTCGCGAAGGTCTCGCAAGGTCGGGCGGCCGATGCTGCCTGTTGCAGATCGAGGCGGACCTGCAGGGCCTCATCGATGCGCGACGCTGCGGCGGTGGTGCGCAACTTGGCGAGCAGAGCGTGGCGCTCGATCACGGGGTTCGCGGCGGGGTCGTCGAGGTTCACGCGCTGAAGCAATCGCTCGACTTCCCCCGCATCGGGAGGCGTCGGCGCGGTCGTCTCGGCGGCGAGTTTCACTGTGGCGCTCGCGACCGCGGGGGCGTCGTGCCCACGCGGCCACAAGCCCCACACGGCAGCACCGGCAATGCACACCGCCGCGGCGCCGAGGACGGCGGCCGTGCCCCAAGAACGCTGGCCCGCAAGCGGCGGGTCGTCGTCGTCCTCGAGACTTGGCGTCGCGAGTCCCGACGCGGCCGAAGGATAGGGGGCGGTTCGTGCCACCAGGCGGGTGTCGGCGACCGGAGGCGGCGTGTTGCCGAGGTTTCGGGTGGACTCCGGTCCTGCGGGCAGCTCGCCGAACACCTCAGGGCCGACGTCCACGCTGGACGTGACCGACGCAGCGGTGACGGCGGGATCGGTCGGCGTCCACGGCAGCGCTGGGACCCCGAACAGCCCGCGCAAAAATTCCGACAGGCCCGCCGCGCTGGGACGCAAGCCGAGTTCGTGTCCACAAGCGTCGAGCTCGTGCGCAAGGGCAGCCGCGGTGGCATAGCGCCCGCTGCGATCGCGCTGCAGGCAGCGCTCGACGATCGCCGCCAGCGCCGGCGCGAGTTCGGAGTTCGCGACCAACGGGGATGGTGCGTCCTGAGACACGATCCGGTGCATGATGGCCAGGTCGTTGTCTGCGCGGAACAGTCGCGTCATCGTGAACAGCTCGTACAGCACGACGCCAAGCGACCAGATATCGGTGCGTCGATCGAGGGGGTCGCCGCGGCATTGCTCGGGCGACATGTACGCGGCCTTGCCCTTGCGCACGCCGGCTCGGGTTTCGCTCGTCTGCGCGGCCTTGGCGATGCCGAAATCCACCAGCTTCACGGTGCCGTCGTAGGTGACGATCGCATTGGCGGGCGACACATCGCGGT
>CANLQR010000304.1 GCA_947492135.1 Deltaproteobacteria bacterium
CAGCAGGTTTGCGTCTTGCGTCTCGATGACTCCGTGCGCATAGCCGCCCTCGCCGAAGCTCGAGATCATCAACGGCCGCGCACGGTCGATCGCGATGCGGGCTGCGCCAAAGTTTCCCACAGCGGACTCGAGCTGCGCGAGCCCATGCAGCGCACGGGCGGCCGCTGCCGCGTCACGCGGCCGGGGCCCGTCGACGAGCCCGAGCGCGTGCTCGCACAGCGGACGCGCGAGGTCGAGCTCGCCGCGCAAGAGATAGGACTCGCACAGATTCACGTAGTTGTCGGACAGGTGCAGGTAGTCGGGCCCGAAGAAGGCGGTCGCTAGCTCCAAGGCCTTCTCGAAGAACGGCCTGGCACCCAGCGCGTCCCCTCGGATCAGCGCGATGGTGCCGAGGTTGTTCAGGACGATTGCGCGACGAACCGGGTTGTCGCGGCCCGGCGTGTCGAGCATGGCGAGTGCCCCGAGATAGGCCTCACGGGCCCGATCGAGCTGGTTCGCGCCTTGGTAGACGGCCCCCAGCGCGGCAAAAATGCCCGGCACGCCGGGATCGCCATCAGCGCGGGCGATCTCGAGCTCGATCAAGTAGGCGACCTCGAGCCCTTCCGGCACGCGATTCTGCAGGTGCACGAGCGAGTACGCCAGGTCACCGAGGATCTTGAGCAGTCGCTGGTTATCGTGCGCCGCCGCGGCGGAGCGCGCCGCCGCCCGAAGCAGCCGAGCGGCCTCATCGATCTCTCCGCGCGCTTCGTGAACCTGGGATTGGGCCCCGAGCGCCCGCGCGCTCAGAGAGTGCCAGCCGGTCGATCGAGCGTCCTGCACCAGCTTTGCCGCAAGCGCAACGGTCTCGTCATCGCTGCGCATGTCGGCCAGCAGCAACTCGACCTGCGCGTCGACTTCATCGGCACGGGCGCGTAGCACGGGATCGTCTGGCGGCGGACTGGCCTCGAGCAACCGTCGAGGATCGTCGCACGCGGTCGCCAATACCCCGTCGAAGACCGCGGAGGCGGTCCCGGAGAGCTGACCGGGGTCAGCAGCTTCGAGAGCGCTCAGAAAGTTTTCGAACTCGGCGCGACGGCGCGCCAAGCAACGCATCCTCGCGTCGAACGCCGACGCCGACTGCGTGCCGTCGACGTGGTGCGCCACGCATGCGTCGGTCGCCCCTTCCCGCCAGACCGCGGCCTGATGATCGAGCACCGACAACACCTGTTCGGTCGCCTCGGGGCCAAGCTCTCCGGTGGCCAACATGGCTGCCTCGACGCGCTTGCGGGCCGTGGGGTCATAGATCGCGTCGAGGCCAGCGCGCGCGATGACACAGGGGTCCTCCGCGACGGCGCGAGCGCGGCCCAGCAGCGGGATGGTCGCGCCCAGGACCACCAGGCCCAGGCCGGCGCCGACCATCAGCGCGGTGCGCCGTCGAGCGGGCGGCGCGAGCGCGTGCAACAACGCGTCCATGGAGGCGAACCGATCGTCGGGGGCACGTGACAAGCCGCGAGTCAGCGCGACTCGGATCCGGTTGGGCACCGGCGAGTCGCGGGGAAATCCTCGCATCTGTCCGCGTGTGACCGCGAACGCGAGCTCACCCACGGTGAGGCCGGCGAACGGTCGCTCACCGAACAACGCTTCCCAAAGCGCCACGCAAAAGCTGAACTGATCGGTGCGGGCGTCGACCTCGCCCGCGAGGTGCTGCTCAGGCGACATATACGCTGGCGTGCCGAGCACCGCGCCCGCGATCGTGACCGGTCGATCCAGGGGCATCGAGGCCATCGACGCGGTCCGTGAGGGTCGATCGCGGCCATCGTCCTGCTCTGAGCCTGTCGCTTCGCTTGGCCGCGCCAGGCCGAAGTCGGTGACGCGCACACGCCCAGCACGATCGACCAGCACATTGTCGGGCTTGAAATCGCGATGCACCAGGCCCGCGACGTGCGCGGCTGCGAGGCCGCGGCCGGCGTACACGAAGAACTCGACGACCGTCCGCCATGGGTGGGTTTGCGTGAGCCACTGCGCGAGCGTCTCGCCCTCGACGAAGTGCATCGCCAAGAACACCTGGTCGCCAAGCGCCCCGACGTCATAGATCGGCACTACGTTCGGGTGGGTAAGCCGCGCCATCGACTGCGCTTCGCGCAGCAATCGTTGGCCCTGCCGGCCTGGCTCGTGACTGCCGCCGTCGCCAACCCGTCGCAGCACCTTGAGCGCAACCCGACGATCCAGCTCGGGGTCGTAGGCCGAGTACACAATGCTCATCCCACCCGAGCCGACCGGCTCGAGCACGATGTAGCGGCCCACCTGGGCGCCACGCTCGAGGAACTCTTGTCGGCGGACCGGGGCGAGGTCCGACAGGGTGTCTTGAGCGCCGCTGGAGTGCGGGCCCGTCTCGCGGGAGTCGGGCATGGATCACGATGTTACGCTATGGCGCAGGTCTTTCCTCGTCGCCCGGATCACTCGTCCTCCGCGCGTAGCGTCGCGAGCACCGAGATGTCCTCCAGGGTGGTCACGTCGCCTTGCGGGCTCTGCCCGGCGGCGAGCTCGCCGAGCAGCCGGCGCATGATCTTGCCGCTGCGGGTCTTGGGCAGGGCGTCGGCGAACCGGATGGAATCGGGCCGGGCGAACTTGCCGATCTCGGTGGCGACCTGCTCTGCAAGCTCGGCGGCGAGCTGATCCGACGGCATTCGACCCGACTTGAGCGTGACGAACGCAACCAGCGCTTGGCCCTTGAGCTCATCGGGACGCCCGACCACCGCTGCCTCTGCCACCCACGCATGGGCAACCAGGGCGCTCTCGATCTCGGCGGTACCCAGCCGGTGGCCAGCCACGTTGACGACGTCGTCGACGCGCCCCATCACCCAGAAGTAGCCGTTCTCGTCCTTGCGGGCGCCGTCACCGGTGAAATACTTGCCGGGGAAACGTGAGAAGTAGGTCTCGCGGAAGCGCTCGTCGTCACCCCACACCGTGCGCAGCATCGAGGGCCACGGCTGCTCGATGACCAGATAGCCACCCTCGTTGACATCGGCCTCGCTGCCGTCGTGGCGCAGGATCTTGGGCAAGACCCCGAAGAACGGCACCGTGCACGACCCGGGCGTCGCCCCGATCGCGCCAGGCAGTGGCGACATCATGATGGCGCCGGTCTCGGTCTGCCACCAGGTATCCACGATCGGGCAGCGCCCGCCGCCGATCACGTTGCGGTACCACATCCACGCCTCGGGGTTGATGGGCTCGCCGACACTCCCGAGCAGGCGCAACGACGACAGGTCGTGCGCCCCGGGAAACTCGTCGCCCCAGCGGATGAACGCCCGGATGGCCGTCGGTGCCGTATAGAACACCGTGACCCGATGCTTGGCGATCATCGCCCAAAAGCGATCGGGACCGGGTTCGTTCGGCGCGCCCTCGTACATGACCACGGTCGCGTGGTTGGCGAGCGGACCGTAGACGATGTAGCTGTGGCCGGTGACCCAGCCAACATCGGCGGTGCACCAGTAGACGTCGTCGTCGCGCAGATCGAAGACGTACTTGGTGGTGATGTAGGTGCCGACCATGTAACCGGCGGTCGTGTGCAGCACACCCTTGGGCCGGCCGGTCGTGCCCGACGTGTAGAGGATGAACAGCGGGTGCTCGGCTGCGACCGGCACCGCTTCACAGGCATCGCTCGCCGCCGCAAGTGCTGCGGCCCACTCGACGTCGCGGCCCGGCTGCATCTCGATCGGGTTGCCGGTGCGCCGCAACACCAGCGTGTGCTCCACACACGGACAGCTCGCGAGCGCCCGGTCGACGCTTTCCTTGAGCGGCACGACCTTGCCGCGGCGCCAGGCGCCGTCTTGCGTGATGATGAGCTTGGCGCCAGCATCGTTGACGCGATCGCGCACCGCGTCGGCTGCGAATCCGCCAAAGATGACGCTGTGGATGGCGCCGATTCGCGCGCACGCGAGCATCGCGATTGCGGCCTCGGGCACCATGCCCATGTAGATGACGACGCGGTCACCAGCCCCCACGCCCAGCCGGCGCAGGGCGTTGGCGCAGCGGGCTGTCTCGGCCAACAGCTCCGTGTAGCTCAGGGTCCGAACGTCGCCGGGCTCGCCCTCCCACACCAAAGCGGGCTTGTCGCCACCACCAGAAGCCACGTGCCTATCGAGGCAGTTGTACGCGAGGTTGGTCGTGCCGCCCTCGAACCACCGGGTCTTGGGTGGGTCCCAATGGCGGATGCTCTTGGGGGCGTCGAACCAATGGAGCTCCGCGGCGAGCTCGCCCCAGAACCCGTCGGGATCATCGATGCTGCGCCGGTACATCGCGTCGTACGTCTCGCGCGAACCGATGCGAGCACGGGCAGCGAAGTCCTGCGACGGCTCGAAGATTCGGGACTCCTTGGAAACACTGACGATAGAGCTGGTCATCGGGACCCCGCACCGGCTTACCACGCGACGCAGACCCCGGGGGCCAAACCGGCGGGCAAACGCCTGGCTCGCCCAAACGCCTGAACCCAGAGCCGCAACGCGACGTCGACACTGGCCGGATGCCAACCCGATGCCAACCCGATGCCAACCCGATGCCAACCCCGATGCCAGCCCGACGCCAGCCCGACGCCGAACGGGCGCCGCCCGATGCCAGCCCGATGGACGCCTTTGCGAACTTTGCCCGCCAAGGTGATATCCTGATCGTGATCCCGTTCGCGTTCATGCATTCAGCGGCAAGCGAGGAACGGGGCGGAAAGTCAGAGAAAGCGAGATGTCGAAGAAACTGTTTGTCGGGGGGCTCTCCTGGGGCACCACCGATGATCGGCTGAAAGAAGCCTTCGCCCGGTTCGGGGAAGTCTCCGAAGCGAAGATCATCAACGACCGCGAAAGCGGCCGCTCGCGCGGCTTTGGATTCGTGACCTACGCCGATCCGGGTGCGGCCGAGCTCGCGGTCCGCGAACTCGACGGCAAGGACCTCGATGGTCGCACCATCCGCGTGAGCGAAGCCCAGGCCCAGGCGCCGCGGCCTCGGGGTGGCAGTCCCGGCGGTCCTCGCGACATGGGTCCGCCGCGCGGGTTCGGCAGTGATCGTGGAGCGAGTCCCCCGCGACCGGGCGATCGTGACGTGCGCCGCGATGGCGGCGGGCCACGCGACCGTGACGGAGGCGGACGCGACCGTGGTCGCGACAACGGCGGCCGCAATCGCGACTTCGGCGATGATGATTCCGGCGGCCGTCGAGGTCGTGGTGGGCGCGGCTAGCCCAGGCACACCGATGTGCGCGCTGGCCCAGCGCGCATCGACCCAGACGCCGCGGTCAGGCACGGATCCGTCGATCCACTGGCCGCGAGAAGAACTAAGCGCCCGCGCAAACCCTCGGGACGTTCGAGGCTGACGATGCGACGCCCAGCCATTCTCGTCACAGCGCTGTTCGGCGTGATCTTGGGTGGCTTTGCGATCTGGTGCGCGGCCCTGCTCTCCACCGTCTCAGACGTGCGCGTCCAGGTCGAGCAACACGTGCGCTGGCTCGGCGACCTGCAGAACATACAGGCGCTGCTGGGCGATCCCGGCCGCGCCACGACGGCGGCCGCGCAGCACGAGCTTTTCAGCCTCGACGCCGACGTGTTGGCCCATCGCCCGGCGGACGATCCGCTCGTGGTTGAAATCGCCGTCGCAGTGGTGGAGCTGCGTGGACAAATCGATGGTTCCGACCACGACGCAGCCGCCGCCGCGGTGAACCGCGCAGCGTCGACACTGCGGGCCCAGAACGCGGCGCTGTCGAGCCAGCTTGGCGGACACTGGTCATCGTTGCGACTGATCGCGTGGGGCGTGATCGCGTTGGCCGCGGGCATGCTCGGCGCGCTGGGCTACATGAGCTTCGTCGTCGCTTCGCGAATCGACAACAGTTCCCGGCGCCTATCCGCACTGTCACGACGGCTCGAGGAACGAGCCGTGGCCGGCCGTGGCGTCGGGCACGAACTCGGGGGACCGCTCACCTCTGCGGTGACCAACATGCACCTGTTGCGCGACCGCATGCGGGCGGGCAGCGACACCCGCGAGGACGAGATGAAACTGCTCGAAGACGCGATCTCGGCGCTCGCCCGAGCCAAGGGCACGCTGCAGGACCTCCGGGCGTCGAGCGACTCGAACGAGGATCCCACCGCGGACGTCCATGACGCGCTGGACGAAGCACTCGCCGCGACAAGGGTGCGCCACGGTGGTCGGTTGCACGTGACCCTCGACTCCCAGCGCGTCGAACCTGCGGCGCTTCCCCGAGTTGTGGCGCGACGTCTACTGACTCAGGTTCTCGATGGTGCCATGGATGCCAGCCCACCGGATGCCGCGGTCCTCATCCGCACACGGCAGGAGAAAGCCTCGATCTCGATCGAATTCCGCATCGCGGGTGCGGCTGAGCGTGGAGAGATGCTCGAGCGTAGCGATGCCTTGAACACAGCATCTCGTACGCTCCAAACCGTTGGTGGAGCGCTGACCCGGCGTCAGGAAGGCAACTCGAGCATCGTACAAATCGTGTTGCCCCGTCGCACCGAAAGCAGCCTGCGACCCACTGCGCCGGAAGTGCCGGGAGTCCCTCGTTTGCGCATCTTACTGATCGACGACGACGACTTCGTATTGTCGTCGGTGTCACGTGTACTGGTCCGCCACGAGGTGGTACCTGAGTCCGACCCCGAGCAAGCGGTCACTCGCGCCACCACGGGCAACTTCGATCTGATCCTCTGCGACGTGATGATGCCCCGCAAGACCGGCATGGAGGTCTTCAGCGAGGTCACGGCCGTGCGACCGGATCTCGCCGCACGATTCGTGTTCATGAGCGGAGGCTCGGTCGAGCCAGAGATCGCCGCGTTCCTCGAGCAGGCCCCAGCGCGGATCGACAAGCCGTTCGGCGCCGACGAACTGCGACGGCTCGTCGCCAGCTATGCCCAGCGCGTCGATCCAGGCGAGCGGCGGTAGCACCGCCGCCGCCCAAAGCGCCGCTAGTTGTTCTTCGGGTCCTTCTTCTCGGGCTCCTGATACCAAGCGAGCGGCTCGATCAGCTCGTCGAGCTTGTCGGGCTCGATCTTGACGCCCTTGTCGGAGAACCACAGCTCGTTGTTCGTGAGCGGCGCACGGCGCTGGGCGATGAACATGATCGGCTCGCCCTTGCGAGAGTAGCCGAGCTGAACGATCGCGTTTTGGATCCACTTGCCCGAATCCCCGAAGGCGAACTCGCGCTTGAGCCGGTAGAAGCCCTCGTGCTGGAGCTTGGTCAGGGTGTCGCCCCAGTTCAGTGAGTTCGCCGGGATCTTGATCCCCGGCATCTGGAAGCGCCACTGGTTATGAGTGTTGGTCACCGGCAGCAGCACCGACGCCGGCGCGAAGTCGCCGTCGGTACGGATCAGCACGAGCTGATCGGGTCCGACCTGTGCCTCGAAGCCGGGGAGGTACTTACTGGTCCTGTAGATGCCGGGCTCGTACTTGAACGCCATTGGGATGCGGGAAGATAGACGTCCCCGGCGCTGCGGGGAAGTCCCGGGCTCGGGTCGACCAAACCGGGCGCCTGGACACCCCGCCTGCAACCCCCGCACGCGGGTCCACAACCGGCCTGCGGGCCCTACGGGACCCGGCAGAGGTGCCGGGGGCCAACGTGCGACTTTGCTCGCATTGCCCGACGCGAGAACGCTGCTACCGTCGCCTTCGGGGTTCACATGAAATATAGCTTGGGCACGTCCTCGATTGTTGGCTGCGTCTTCGCGTTGGGCTGTGGCACGGCCAGCACGCCATTGACGAGCGCCTCGGACGACAGCTCTGGTGGCAGTGCGTCCGGTACGGGCGACACCACCGGGGGCTCGAGTGGTGGCAGCAACGCGACGACGATGTCGTCGGGTGCAGCAACCACGGCGATGGAGACCTCGGCTGCCGACGCCGATGCCGGCGATGATGGTCCCCCACCCGTCAAGCTCGACACGCTCGCGCTGCCCGATGCCCCCGGCGCCGGCCCCTGCGGCGGCAAGGGCAAGGGCGGCAGCGACGATCCCGACTTCTCCTACATCTGGGTCGCCAACAGCACCGAAGGCACGGTCTCGAAGATCAACACGGTGTCGCTCGAAGAGGAGGGCCGCTATCGCACGCGCATGGATGCGCTGGGCAGTCCCTCGCGCACCTCGGTGTCGCTCAATGGCGACGTTGCCGTCGCCAACCGATCAGGCGGCGTCATCAAGATCGCAGCGCGCATGGAGTCGTGCCCCGACTCGAACAACACCTCGAGCGGTGCGGCCGACCTCAAGCCGTTCCCCGACGGCTGCGTGGTGTGGTTCACTCCCTTCGCCTACACCAGCCAGCGCCCGGTTGCCTGGGCCCCCGGCGAGTGGAGCGACGCCAGCTGCAGCTGGGAGAACGAGATGTTGTGGACCTCCGGCGCCCAGGGTGAGGCGATCGATGTGCTGCTGCTCAACGGCGAGGACGGCGCGGTCGAAGAGACGATTCCGATCGTGGGCACCCCAGCCGGCTACTACGGCATCTACGGCGCCGCGTCGGACGCAGATGGCAACTTCTGGGGCAGCCAGCTCGGGGTCGGCAACCTCGTCCGCGTCGATCGAGGCAACTTCGAAGTCGAGACCCACCCGATGTCGAACATCGGCGGCTATGGCATGACGGTCGACACCGAGGGACGAGCGTGGACCTGCAGCAGCGGCGTGGCGCGCTTCAACCCGGATGACTCGACGTGGACCACCAACCCCAACGTCGGCGGCGGCGGCGGATGCATGGTCGACGCCAACGGCCATCTGTGGGTGGGCGGCTATGGCGGCGGCGCAGGTGGCCAGCTGATCTCGGTCGACACCGAGACGCTGGTGGTCGATCAGATGATCCCGATCCCCAACTATGTCCACGGCGTGAGCATCGACTTCTATGGCTACGTGTGGGGCGTGACCATCGGGCAGCCCTTCGCGTACCGCGTCGACCCCACCGACGGTACCTTCGAGACCTTCATGGGTTTGACGGGCCCCTACACCTATAGCGACATGACGGGCTGGGCGCTGTCGAACGTCGTGGGCGGCACGCCGAGCGGCTGATCGATCGGCGCTATCGATCGGTACTATCGATCGGTATTAGGGAGACGGTCGAGAGAACCGGCGCGGGCCTGGGCCTCGCCGGTTCTTTTTGCGTTCAGACCTCGAGTAGACCCACGCTGCGGGCGAACGCCTCGAGCGCGGGCCGAGCGGCGGCCAGATCTTCGCGGGTCTTGATCGGCAAGAATCGGGTGTCGCGGTCGACGTCGAGAAACGCCGACGGCGCGAACTCGGTGACCTGCCCGATGAGCTGCTCGAACTGCACGACCTCGCGCTCACCGCCGCCGGGCCACGCGATCTTCTTGCGTACCGCGAACCACGTGAGCCCGAACTCGCGATCCATGTCCTTCGCCACCAACCACAGCGTGTTGGTGTTGAAGTGAGGATAGTCGGCGAGGTCGGTG
>CANLQR010000305.1 GCA_947492135.1 Deltaproteobacteria bacterium
CACGCAGCTGTAGAACTCGAACTCCGACAGGCCATCCGGCACCGGCAGGTACGTGGCGAGCAGTCCGGGCACCAGGCTGTGCTGATAGGTGCACTCGCCGAAGTCGACGTCGCAGAACATCAGTCCCTGGCTGGCCAGCGTGTCGACGACGTCGATCGCCGGCAGACCCGCGAACGCGGCGGCGGACCACAAGTCACTGGAGATCCCCGCGGGCGAGACGACGTCCACCGCGCCCGCGTACTCGGTCACGAACGCCTTGCCGTCGGCCTCGAACGCGTCGACGGCGAGCGTGATCATCTCCTTGTAGTTGGCCGCGAAGTTCGGCCAGTCGAGCTTGAGCGGGTTGACCAGCACGTGCTTGTAGGTCTGCGGCACCACGCGGTTGGCCGCGAGGAAGAACGTGCGGATCTCCATGTCCTCGGCAGCAGCGATCCGCGTGAGCCGAATCGGCACGCACGCCTCTTCGCTGGCGAACCGCAACGTGACCGGGTGGATCTCGGCCACATCCGCGCCGTTGGTGAGCTTGAACGCAGCGAACACGTAGTTCTCGGCGAGGTACTCAGCGAGGATGGGTTCGGCCGCGGGGTCCTGCTCGTAGCCGTTGTCGCCGAGCCAGGTCATCACCTCGGCTGCGGTGCCACCCGAGAGCACGGTGATGTCGAAGGCGCCGACGGTCTGCTCCAGCACGACGGTCGGGCCGGTATCGGACTCGCCGCCTTCGTCCGCGCTGGGGCCGGTGGGATCGGAGCCGCCGCCGCTCGAGGACAGTCCACCGCCGCCGTCACCGCAGCTGTCGAACTGGTAGTTGAACCCGTACGCCGGCACCGTCCCCGCCAGCATGCTGTCGAACAGCGGCTGCGAGCCCACCGAAAACTCGGGCACCAGCGTCATCGGCACGACCCACGCAAACTTCGCGGCGGTCGTGGTTGGATCGTACTGGATCTGGATGTGCGCCTCGGTGAAGCCGTCGCCCATCACGAACATGATGTTCTCGCCGGTCTGGGGCACCGGCATGGCGTTCGGCCCGGTGTCACAGAACGTGCCGCCGCAGGCCTCGGCCTCGCGTGGGGGCAGCGACAGTGCCAATGCAAGTACAGGGAGCGTCCAAAGTCGTCGTGTCATGTCATCTCCATCAAGAACTTCGACCGGCATCCGCAATCGAGTCGCGACTCCATCTCAACCATGTCGAGCCAACGAGAAAATAGGCTCGCATGGCCCCCTGTCCCTTGCAAGGCCGCGGCGTTCGAGCCCACCAGGCAAAGAATGCGCCCGGCGCGTCCGAGTCTTGCGCGTCACCCTTCCGGTGTGAGCACCAGTCGCAATCCCGCGCCGGTCATGTCCGAGTAGGTGTAGGGCGAGACCAGCCCGCCGACCTCGGCCACAACCGCGTGCGAGTCGGGATCGACCTTGAACGCCCGGTTCGCGTCCTTGTCGACGACCCACACATAGCCCTCGACGTCGATGCTGATGCCGACGGGGTTCACGCAGCCGGGCAGCGGGATGTTGTCGTCGACGACGGTCCCCGTCGCGGTGTCGACCTCGACCAACCGGCACGGATCGTTGCCCGCCACCCACCCGCGATCGTCGCGGTCGATCTGGATGCCGCGCACGCAGCCCTGTACGCCGTCGGTCGCGGCGAACTGTTTGGTGGCGGGATCGAAGTGATAGACGTTGCCGTCGCAGCCGCCGATCCACGGCTCGCCGTGGCGATCGAGCGCGAGCCCGTAGAAGTCCACCCAGATCGGCGCGTAGTGCTGCTCGTACTCGAGGGTCTCGCCGTCGATGCGGACGAGCTGGTTGTTCTTGCCCAGCACCCAAAAGTTGCCCTGGGCATCGGTGGCACCGCCGTAGGGCCGGACCGAGGGCAGGGGCAGCTGCGCCCAGTTGGGCACGACGACCTCGTCGACTTGCTCGCCGGTGGCGCCGTCAAAACGGCGGAAGGTCGCGGTGTTGGCGTCGACGCCCTCGTACCAGCCGACCCACACCCGTGCCCCGCTGCGCTTGCAGGAATCGTCGGGATCGGGAATCCCCGCGTCCCACGCGACCGGACGCGGACCCCAGCGGTTGCCGCCGTCATCGTCGGGCACAAACGGGAGCGCCTGGTACCACAGCACGCATTCGTCGCTGTCCCACGCGAGCACGTCGGTGGGTCCGGTCGAGGTCTGGATGATGCCGTCGGCGTTGCGGTCGACACATCGCTCGCCGATCGCCGCGATCTTCACCAGGCCACCATGACGATTGGCCACCACGACGTCGCCCTCGAGATTGACCGACGTGCGCGATGGATCGGTCAGGTCGTCAGGGCCGGTACGGTATCGAGCGAGCTCGATACCCGTGACGGTGTCGATCTTCGAGACCGTGCCCTCGGTCGAGTTGGCGATCCAGATGTACGAGAAATCGACCTCTCCGCCGGCACCGCACAGCCCGTCCGAGTCGCCGCCCTCCGTGGTGGCGGGCGCCGTGTCGACCGCGACCGTCGTGTCGACGGCACCGCTGTCGGCCGACAACGAGATGCCACCGGGTCCACCCTCGTCGCCGCGGCCGGGAGACGGAGCACCACAGCTCGCCACGAGCGCGAGAGCTGCACCGAGCTTCGAGGTCGTGAGCGTGCGGCAAGATGGCATGGAGCGACTAGCGGGCCACGAATTCCAGCGACGTTAGCACAGCCAGACAGACCATGCGGTGGCGGCCGGCGCCATCGAGCTGGCCGGCGGTGACCTCGGCGTAGGCCGCGAGCTCGTCGGTGTTCGGGTCGCGCGCGAACGCGGACCGCACCAGCGCCGAGGGATCGGTCGCGAGCTCGGGATAGCGCGCTTGAAAGCTCGGGTCGTTGCACACGGGACCGAGCCCGCGGACCCACGCCTCCATATGCTCGGGGGTCCACTTGAGATTCGGCGCGACACCGGAGGCGAAGTCGTGATCTCCGAGCTCATAGCGCTTGGCGTACAGCTCGAGAAACATCGGATGGTCGGGCTTCGCGCCGGCCACTGCGGCGAGGTTCCCGATCCGCACATGGAACGGGAGCACCTCGACCTCGCCGTTGGGCACCTCGAACGGTGCGTCGGGTTCAGGCTCGCCGGGCACACGCGGAGGCTTCGCGCCGTCATCGCCGGCGTCGTCGCCCGCGCCGTTGTCATCGGCCGCCGGGGCTCCGTGGTCGCCGCCGACGCCTTGATAGCACGCGGCCACCAGGCTCAACGTCGAGCACGCAAGGACTCTCGCGGCGGGTTTGCGGTTCGTGGACTCCATGGTCATGGTGGCGTTCCCTTTTCAGGCAAGCATGAAGCCCAAGGGCTGGTGTGCCGCGGCGTCGGGATACTGCAGGACCGCCTCATCGGGGATCTGCAGCGCCGCCATCACCGTTCGCCAGGATCGTCCGCCGTTGACTCGGCCCGATCCGTCGCCGCTGACCGGGACCACGGGGGCGCCGCTGTCGTCGGGCGAAAAGTAGTCCCACGTGTGGCCGGTCGAGGTGTTGCCCGAGGGCCGCACGTCACCGAAGTAGCCGCCCTTGATCATGCCACCGGCGAGCACGAACGAGCTCTTGCCGCTGTTGCCGTACGAGTTCGCCGACGGCGATCGACCTCCGTCCGCAGAGTAGATCGCGATCACGGTACGCTCCCACATGCCGGGGATGGCCTTGATCTGCTCGATCAACCGGGCCAGCGGCAGGGCCGACTGTGCGGCCATCGTCTTCATCACCGACTCGTTGCGGGTGTCGTGGACGTCGAGGTAGTCGAACTCCAGCGCCGCCGTGCGCGTGACGTCGTTCGACAGCAGCTTGAAGGCCCAACCGGCCTGCTCCCAGATGTTGGCCTTCTTGTTGTCACCCACCTGATCGGGGACGCCGCTTTGCCAGTAGGCGGTCTCGGCCTCGTCGAACGGTAGGCTGATGATCTTCGGCTCGTGGTACCACTTGCCTTGGGCGGCAGCGAGATGCGCCTCGTGCGAGTCCCGGGCGGCTTGGTTGAAGCCGCGTCGGGCGAAGAACCCGCCATCGGCACGCTTGAGCGCGGCGGCAAACACCGCTGCCTCCTCGGGTGTGGGCAGCGCGAGGTCCTCGATCGAGGTCGGGAACCTGTCGTAGAGCATCTGCACGCTCTGGATCCGCGACAACTCGGCGTTGAGCAGCCCGGCCGCGAAGTGGCTGATGGTGTGCGAACGGCTGATGAACTTCATCGTGATGCCGTTGGCCAGCTCTGGGCTCAACAGCTTCTGGTGATAGTTGTGAATCGTCGCCGGGGTCGGCGTCGACGAGTACCAGAAGTCATTGCCCTGCTCGGTGTAGCCGGGCTCGCCCATCCAGGTCGCTTCCTGGCCTGCGCCTTGGGCCTTGCTGCGCCCGGGTGAGCGCATCGGATTGCACGACTCGTGGCCATGGATGGCGCCCTGACACAGCTCATTGGTCTCGAGCACGGCGATGTTCGCCAGGTGAGGCACCAGGACCTGCGAGTCGGGCGTCAGGTAGAAGCCGTTGCCGTGGCTGGTGACCTGATCGGCGGTGAAGAACAGACTCAAGGCGTCATTCGCCTCGCCGCGCGTCAGGCCCGCGACGCTGGTCGCGATGCCCGGCGGCACGAACACGTGGCCGAAGTCCCATTGGTCGCGGAGATTGATCTCGATGAAGTATGTCGGCAGCGTGGCTTCGACCCCGAAGGCGTGAGCCTCGCCGAACAGCTCCTCGTTGGTGGCGAATCGCAGCGCCGCCGGGATCGCGGGCGCTGCGAGAATCGTCGCGCACAGGCGCATGAACGCGCGGCGGCGAACTGGGCTGAGTTCCTCGATGCTTGGCCTCTTCATCTACTGGCCCTCCATGTTGTCGAGCACCGCGTCGATGACACGGCGGTCCGTGAAAACTTCCATGACGTAGGCACGGATCGTGGGGTCCGAGGCGTCGGCGGTCACCCGCATCGCGATCTCATCGACGAGCTCGGCCTCGATTGCCGTCGAGGCCCCCGAGGGCAGGTCGAAGACCCGCGCGACCAGGTTCTTGACCGTGCACGACTGGAACAGCGGGCTGTCGGTCAACACGTCGGCGGCGTCGCGCAGGTTCTCCACCGGTTGGCCGAACATCTGTGAAATCTCGGCGGACGCGGCGGCGGGGTCGTTCATGTGCGAGGCGTAGAGTCCATTGAGCGATCGCCCCAGCTCGGGGGTGGCGCTCGTGGTGTCCTGGAGACCGGTCGCGGTCGCCTGCCACATGCCGTATTCGTCGAAGCGCACGAACAGCTGGGCGTGCGCGCCGAACTGCGAGTGGCAGCCATAGCAGGCCCCGCCGTTGCCGAATCCGCCCTTGGCCGCGTCGACGGTCTGTTCGTCGGGCGTCTCGGCCTGGAACACCGGGATCAGCACGGCCTTGTCGAGCGGCACCTGGATCTCGGTTTCCATCGGGTAGACGCGGCAAGCGAAGGTCTCGAGCATACGCTTGGCGCGGCTCAGGTTGAACCGACCCTTGTTGGTGATGAGATACGCCCGCGTTGCGAGCACCCCGGACTCGTAGGGCGCGCCGGTGTCGCACGCGATGTGCTTGCCATCGGCGGCGACACAGTAGTCGGCGGTCAGCAGGGTCGACCACGGGAGATCCTCGTTGGCGATCTCCGCGGCGAGGTTGCCTGGCAACTCGAAGTCGACGCCGTCTTTCTCGCCGCTGACGCCGAGCTGATCTTGGACCATGAAGCGAATCGCCTCGCCAAAGCCGACCTCGGCGGTCCAGCCGTCGAGGATCGGCTGCAGTGCAGCCTCGCCCGCGAGGTCGATCAGCTGGTTCTCGGTGTAGTCGAGCGAGCGAGACACCAGCGAGGGTGCGAGGCGTGTGAGGTAGAATCGAACCTGCTCGGCATCCAGTGGCGCGGGCTCGCTTTGCGCGGGGTCGTCGCTACCGTCGCTGTCGTCGTCGCCGTCGTCGGGCACCACCGGCTCGGGCGTGTCGCCATCCGCCATCGTCGGATCCGCGACGCCGTCGGCGGTCGGGCGGGGCTCGCCCTGATCGCAACCCCACAGCAGCGTGACCAACCCGAGGCACAAGCTCGCGCGCGTGGCTCGCCCAAGGCGCGGCTCGCACGCAAGGCCACTGGCGTGGACGTCATCGTCGTGTGCGATAGCTGAGCTGCTCATGCGTCGTCCCGACCCCGCAACAATGGACGGGGCAAAGCCCCGGCGAACGCGGGCGAAATCTTGGGGAGTGGCCCTGCGGTGCCGTCCTCGCCACAACAAAGGCGATCGACGACTACGCGCCGACGCCGCACATGACCTGGGGGCGCGCACGTAGACGAGTCGCGCGGCGCGCCCCGACACGGTGATTTTCAGCGGCGTGCGCATCCGGTGGTTTTGCGCGATCTTGTAGGTCCGATGTTTGGCGACCCCAGGAAGCTCCGCGTCCCTTCGCCCACCGAAGCGTTGCCGGGCCGCGCCACGGCCATGCCCGTCGAGCCCGTGCACTTCGTCAACGGGGCGTCGATCGTCGAACCATTCGATCCGGACCACGCGCTCGCGATGTTCGGAATGGGTTGCTTCTGGGGAGCCGAGCGCAAGTTCTGGAACAGCCCGGGCGTCGTCAGCACGATGGTCGGCTACGCCGGTGGCATCACACCCAACCCGACCTACAAAGAGGTCTGCTCTGGCGGGACTGGCCACAACGAGGTCGTGCGTGTGGTGTTCGATCCCAAGCGCATCACCTACGCCGGCCTGCTGCGCGTGTTCTGGGAGAGTCACAACCCCACGCAAGGCATGCGGCAGGGCAACGACGTCGGCACGCAGTATCGCTCGGGGATCTACTGCTTCGGCGAGGCGCAGTACGCTGCCGCAGTCGCGTCGCGCACCGAGTACGGCGCGCAACTTCTCGCCGCAGGCCACGCTGGGATCACCACCGAGATCGAGAACGCTCCGCCGTTCTACTACGCGGAGACGTATCACCAGCAGTACCTCGGCAAGAACCCCGGCGGGTACTGCGGGCTCGGGGGCACCGGCGTGAGCTGTCCGATCGGGATCGACCCCGCCGCCGGCTAGGAGCCTGACCCTTACAGGGTCTGGCTCCTTAGTGCTTACGACTCGGCGTCGACCGGCCAGCCGCTACGGATCAGCGTCTCGCAGGTGGTGCCCGCGGGAACGTTCACGTACGCAAACGGCCCCGACACCACCTCTTGGGTGTCGCGGGCGACCACGCCAAGGCATCCGCCCTTGCTGCCGAGCACCTGTTGCTCGACCTTGACCTTGGCGTTGCCGCGAAAGTACTTCGGGTCGAAGTGGCCTTCGGCGCGGGTGCGAGAGCGGTTCGCCACGTAGAGGTCACCGGCGCAGACGGCAGCCTCGACGCCGATCGTCATTCCGGGGTTTCCGTCCCCGTCGATGTCCTGTTCTGCCCAGGACACCACGGACTTCGCCAAGAACGTCTCACCGTCAGGCTGCAGCGCGAAGCTCATCCGTGTGCGCGGCAGCGCGCTGGCGTCCATGTGCACGCGGATGCCGGCGACCTCGTCGAATCGCACCGCACATGCCGTCTGCGAGATGATCAGCTTGCTGCCATCCATCTTGACGTGGGCGAGCACCAGAGAGTCCATCCGCGTCACGACCTCTCCTCGGAAGGGAATGTTCTTCGTTCCGTAGCTGATCTGATGACCTGCCCACAACAGCGGGTAGTCTTCGAAGCTCGCGGCGTTGAACGCAGGAAACCACGACAGCGCGCTCGCTGCCGCGACGGTGAACAGTGCTGTCAACAAGGGGCTACCTCCGGGCTTTTGTAGGTCGCGCGATGCCATCGAGCATCGCGCGCAAGGTCTTGGGATGGAAGTCATCGCTCACATGGCCCCCGCTCGCGAGGACCAACGGCGCGACCTGGCTGACACCAAAGCCCCCGACGATCCACGGGATGTCCCCCACGGCGTCGGCGTATTGCTGTACGAGCTCACGCGCCCGCTGCGGGGTCATTTTCGCCGTGCACGACATGCCGATGAGCTGCGGCTCGAGTTCTTCGGCGGCGTATTTGATCGCCGCCGGGGGCGTCCGAGCGCCCAGAATCACCACTCTCCAGCCCCAGGTGGCCAGGTGCACGCCCAGCGCGACGGTTGCGTACCCGTGCTCGTCGTCGGCGAAACAGGCGAGAAGGATCGTGGGTGCATCGCCATCGGGCTGAACCAGGCCGAGTAGACGTCGGGTGGCCGCAGTGATGGCCTCGGTCGCGAGATGCTCCTGCGCGATCGACATGTGGCCGTCGTGCCAGGCCTGACCGATCTGCACCAGCACGGGTCTGAGAACCTGCTCGACGATCGTCGTGGCGGTGCCCAACGCGGTCGCACGATCGAGTTCCCGGTCGAGCTGCCGGGGGTCGAACAACTCCACCGCGCGCACCAGTGATGCCCGCATCGGCGCGAATGGATCGGTGGAGTCGAGGCTGGGCGGCGTCGGTTGCGGGGTGTCGCCTTCGTCGAGGATGAGTCTCGCTGCTTCGGAGGGCGACATCCCACCGTCACACAGCACCCGTAGCCGCCTGATCATCTCGATGTCGACGTCGGAGTAGACCCGATACGACGACGACGTCCGGGCGGGGATCGGGATGCCGTAACGTCGCTCCCACGCGCGAAGCGTCGCAGCGGCGACTCCGGTCATCTCTGACACGGATTGGATCCGGTACTTGCCTCTTGCGTCGGTCACCGCTGAACTCTGGCGCCCAAGCGGCGTTCCCTCTGGCAAGACATTAGGGGGTGAACTCATCATTGTCAAAGGTCGGTACAATGCTAATGTCGAGTTTGTGGAACGATCGTACATCAGCCCAGAGGCCGGCCAGGCCCCTCATGCAGTCGTAATTGGCAGTGGTTTCGGTGGCCTGGCCGCCGCGGTACGCCTCGGAGCGCGGGGATGGAAGGTCACCGTGCTCGAGCGTCGGGATCAGCCCGGCGGTCGAGCCTATGTGTACAAGCAGGATGGCTTCACCTTCGACGGCGGTCCCACGGTGATCACCGCGCCGCAGATGTTCGAGGAGCTGTGGGCTCTGTGTGGCCGCAAACTCGCCGACGATGTCGACCTTCGTCCGGTCTCGCCGTTTTATCGGATCCGGTTCCACGATGGTTCGGTGTTCGACTACAACGGCGACCCCGAGCACATGCGTCGAGAGGTCGCTCGTTTCTCGCCCAAGGATGTCGACGGATACGATCGCTTCCTCGACATGAGCCGGCGCATCTTCGAGGTCGGGTTCGAACGACTTGCACACACGTCCTTCTCGCGATGGACCGACATGGTGAAGATCATCCCCGAGATGGTGCGGCTGCGCAGCTACAAGACCGTGTGGAGTCTGGTCGCGTCCTTCATCAAGGACGATCGCCTCCGTCAGGTGTTCAGCTTCCACCCCCTGTTGGTCGGTGGAAATCCGTT
>CANLQR010000306.1 GCA_947492135.1 Deltaproteobacteria bacterium
GCACGCCGGCTTACATGTCGCCCGAGCAACACTTTGGCCTCGCCACCAGCCCGGCGAGCGATCAGTTCAATTTTTGTGTGGTGCTGTACGAGGCGCTCTATGGGGTGCGCCCGTTCGCGGGCGACAATCGCATGGCGCTCGCGTTCGCAGCGCGTCAGGGACAGATCGATGCGGCGCCAGCGGGCTCGGAAGTTGCGCCGCGATTGCGGGAGATCGTGGTTCGCGGTCTCGCGGCCGATCCGGCCGCGCGTTGGCCGTCGATGCGTGCGTTGCTGGACGCGTTGCGTCTTGCCGCGGCGCCGCCCGAGGTGCGCTCGCGCGGGCCGATGATCGCGACAGCGACGCTGGCCGCTGCCGTGCTCGCGCTTGCGGTAGTCCTGCTGTGGCCCAAGCCGCCGGCGGCGCTGCCCTCCGAAGTCGAGGCGCTGGCCACCAGCGCACGGCTGTGGGCCTCGCGGGCGCACTGGGTCTATCCAGAAGCCACGACTCCGGAACAGACCGCCCTACGAGCCGTGGCGGCGCTGCGTGGGCTCGAAGGTGAGCTCGACGAACCCGGCGAGCAGCAGGCGGCCCAGCTCGGGCTGGAGTTCGGCGACACGCTTGCGCGTCTCGGAGATCAGTACTGGGACGCGCAGGGTGGTCGGGTGTTTGCGCGGGACTTCTACGCGCAGGCGCTGCTGTTCGACGTCTCGATCGAGCGAGCGCAGAGCCGCAGCGGATTTCTCCCCGCCGAGCTCGCGGACCTCCGCGGTCGCGCCGAGCAGGGTGACTTTTCGGCGGCCGAGCTCGAAGCTGCCGACGAGTTGGTCGAGCTGGCCGCGCCCCTGCTAAGCGGCCCGGCCAGTGCGGTGCAGCCCACGGACACTGCGCAGGTGATGGCGAGTGTGCGTCAGCGAGCCGAGCGCCGACGCGGCGGCGGATCCCATGTTGCGTCGACGCGCAGCGCAGCGCGGGCCGCGAACGAGTCGGGTGCGGCCTCGGGCCCCGCGGTGTCGCTGACCGTCGCGGCCGCCACGGCGCAGCCGAGCCCCGTCGCGCAGCCGGACGCGCCGCCGGCCGAGCCTGCACCGCTCGATGCCGCGGACCTCGAGAGTACCGACCGCCCGGTCGGCGACCCCGCCTTGGCGCGCGCGCAAGCCAAGGCTTTGGTGGCGGAGGCCCGCAAGCTCAAGGGGCAGGGCAAGGCCGAGCCGGCGCGAAAAAAGATGTTCGAGGCCACCCGCGTCGACAAGCGCTATGCGCCAGCGTGGGATGGCCTGCGTGACCTGCACTTCCAGCAAGGCGCGTATCACGAGGCGGCGCAGTACGGCAGCAAGGCTGTGAAGCTCGCCCCGACCAACGGGCAGTATCAGCTTCGGCTCGGCGAGGCTCACTGGAAACTCGCGGACTACGGCGCCGCCGAGAAAGCGTGGAACGCCGCGCTCGCGCTCGGTGTCGCCCAGGCGCGCGACCGACTCGAAGCGCTGCGCCGACGCTGACGCTGGCGCGCGCAACAGGAGCAGCAACCATGGTCATCACCCCGCTCGCCACCGTGCTGTCGCAAGTTCTGGGCATCGTCGGTCTCGCGCCTGCGCCCGAGACCGACGCTTCGGTGGTGGTCGTGGTGCTGCCGACCGACGCGGTTGGACTGCCGGTCGAGCGGCGCACGCTGGTGGCCGCAACGATCGAGTCGCGCGTGGATCAAGGGCGAGTCACAGTCGCCCCACGCGAGGCGGTCGCCAAGGCTCTCGTAGGCCGCCCGATCGATTGCGGCGCGGTCGTCAGCTGTCGCGACCAGGTGGCGGCCCAGTTCGCGGCGCGTTTCGTCGTGCAGGTGTCGGTCACCGAGCCCACGCCCTCGGACTACGACATCCGCGTGGCGGTGTACGACGTCGGCGTCGAGGAGCCGATCGCTCGGTTCGATGACGCGTGTACGATCTGCAGCGAGGCGGACCTCGAACGGATCGTGCGAGAGCGTGCGCTCGACGCCAGCGAGGCGATGACGCGGGCACTCTCACCACCGCTCGACGAGCGCGACGAGGCCCGTCCTGCGCCCCCGGCTCCGCGCGCAACAACGGTGCAAACCCAGATGATCCACGCCTCCTCGCGGACCAAGGCGGGCTGGGCGCTGGTCGGCGGCGGCGTCGCAGCGACGCTCGGTGGCGTCGTGCTGCTCGCGCTCCAAGGCAGCACTGCCGGCTGCCCTGCCGATCCGCGGGGTGGTCCGTGTATTCCCTTGGTGTACCGCACAGTTGCACCTGGCGCGATCGCAGCGGGTGTCGGCGTCGCCCTGGCGGGCGCGGGCGTCGGGCTGGTGGTCTCGGGGAAGCGCCGTGATCCCCAGCGCGCCAGCGCACGGCTGAGTCCAGGCGCGGCGGGAATTTCGCTCGCGGGTCGCTTCTAGATCCGCGGGAAAATCCGCGGGAAATTCGGCGGGAATTCGGTGGTAGCGTCCGCCGCCGATGATGCGCCGCGTGGTTCGATCGATGGCGGGCTTGCCGCAGGAGACGACGATTCTGATCGATCGTCGGCGGGTTCTCGGTCGGGCTGCGGATTGCGATGTACAGCTGGGCGATCCCGAGGTGTCGCGACACCTCGCGAAGATCGAGGTCGATGATGAAGGGCAGGTGACTCTGGTCGACCTGTCGAGCACGTGTGGCACCTTTGTCGGTGGGGTTCGGATCGACCGACACGTGCTGGTCGCGGGTGACGTGATCGTGATCGGACAATTTCGGCTGATCTTCGAGGAGGTGGACGAAAACGTGGCCGAGCGGCGGCCACCGGCCAAGCGCGGGCTGGAGGTGATGCGACCGACGATGCGCATGGCCGCGAACCCGCGCACGCCTGCTCGTCCCCCCGCGCCGCCGCGCCGCGCTCCTGCGCGTTCGTCGGCGACGCCTGCGGCTTCGCGAACCCCAGCGTCTGCGGCCACGATGCCCCGCGCCCCGCGGGCCGCGATGGATCTGGGCGCGTCCGCGACCAGCGACGAAAAGCCCAAGGTGCCGTGGCCGCTGGTCGCTTCCCCGGTGCTCCCCTGGTCGGTTGGCGACGCCCATCCCGGCCCGCTGCTGCCACCGCCCGGCGTGGATCCGCTGGTCGTGCGGGCCAGCGCCATGGCGCTGGTCCGCGCCGTATTCGACTATCGCCTGCTTCGGCTGGCGCAACTCGATCACGAGGTCCTCGACCACGACGAGCTCGTGCGCCTCGACGAGCTCGAACAGCAGCTCGAGCATGGTGGGGGCGCAGGTGATCCCGATTCCACACGTCGCTACCGTCGCTTCGGGTGCGCGGTGCCGGCCCGGCTCGTGCGCTTCGATGGGCGCAGCATCGTCACCGCATCGATCGCGGTCGAAGACATCAGCGCGGCCGGCGGCCACGTACGCGTGACCGACATGCTCGACCCCGGCGAGGCGTGCTGGCTGGTGGTGGACCTCGAGGACGAGACCGCCGAACCGGTGGTCGTGTTCGGTGCTCGGGTGGTGTGGGCGACACCGAGCGAGGATCGGCTGGGCTTGGTCTTCGCTGGCGGCGTGCGCTCGGGGGTCGACGGTCTCGCACTCATCCATGCCGAGCTGGGCCTCTGCTAGTCAGGGCCGCAGCCGCCCAACGGGGCTTGCCCGCCGGCGCGGTCATTTTCCGGGCTATCGTGGTGGGAACATGCGCGGAGTCGGGCCACTGGGCGTGTCGCTGATCCTGTTCACGTCGTGTGGCGAAGGGGCGCGCGACAACGACGTGAGCATGAGTCTCACGGGAATCACGGCGGCAGCAGCCACCGCTGTCACCGCCGAGAGCGCGGGCCAGGAGACCAGCGAGAAATTCGACGTGGGCCTCGAGGGCGGGACCGAACCCGGCAACGACGAGGAGGGTGGGTGCACCCCCAAGCCGACCAACGCGACCCTCCAGGGCGTGGTCTATGCGCCCAATCTACAGATTCCGATCAGCGGTGCGCTGGTGTACGTGACGAGTGACGCGGTCGAGCCGGTGCCCGACGGGGTCTATTGCTCCGAGTGTGTCGAGCTGGCGTGCGACACCCCGTTCGTGCTCACCAATCCCGACGGGAGCTTCTCGGTGCCGGCTGCAGCCGGCGCCGGGCAGAAGCTGGTCGTCCAGAAAGGCGAGTTCCTTCGCGTCGTCGACTTCGATGTGGTCGAGGGGAGCAACGCCGTACCGAACGATCAGAGCAACCTCCCGGGCGTGTGGAATCCCGACGCGGGGATGTGGATCCCGCGCATCGCCGTGTATCAGACCGATCCAGACCGGGTCTACAACGTGCTGGCGAAGTTCGGGCTGGGCCAGGTCACCGCCGGCGGCGAGCTGGTTCCAGGCACCGAACAGTTCACGCTGGTGTCCGACGCCGACCAAGGCGCGCTCATGGACGACTTCGTGGCGATGACGCAGTTCCACATCATCTTCGTGCCCTGTGCGGCGACGAAGTTCTGGCTCGGCGCACCCGTAGTCCCACCGCTTCGCGCGCAGAACATCCGCGACTACGCTGCGGCCGGTGGCAAGTGGTACGCCACCGATCACTCCAACGAGTACATCGAGGAGCCCTTCTCGGACTATCAAGAGTTCCACTCGCCGGCGATGCCCGATATCCAGCCGGCGTACGATGTCGCGGGCACCGTGGTCGATCCTGATCTGCTGGCATGGTTGCAGGCGCTGCCACCGGGCCTCAAGGACATCGGCAACGGCAACCCGACGCTCAACCAACTGCCGACGGTGGAGCTTCGGCTCAACTACTCGGGCATCGAGGCGACGTATCCGGTCATCGTGCAGGACGATGAGGGCAACGACGTCGATGTTGGCCACCACACCTGGGTCGAAGGACCGTGCAGCAGTTGCAGCGATTCGGGCACGAACCGGCCGATGGCGATCAGCGGGCAGTGGGGCTGCGGACGGATGATGTACAGCACGTTCGAGAACTCGAGCGACGCGCACGTCGGGCTCAATCCCCAGGAGTTGATCCTGCTGTACATGATCCTCGAGATCAGCGTGTGCCACGACAGCCCGCCGCCGCCGCCGCCGCCGATCGGGTAGTTTATTGCGAAGCCGGCGCGGTCGACGGGGCTGCCGGCTTGGGCTCGTCGACCCGAGGCAGCTCTGCCAGCAAGAGCCCGCTCTCACTCTCCTCCCATGGCGCGTTCACCGGGTTCTGGCTCGACGAGTCTGGGGCAGCGATGGCGAACGCCGAGCTTGGGTTGTGCGCGGCGCGGCCCACCTCGCCCGAGCGGAGCAGCGCGATGCGATAAACGATCGGCATGACGATCTCGTTGATCGCGACCACGCCGAGCACCAACGTACCCGCCGCTTGTCCGACGGCGGGGAAGGTCTTGACCATCAGCAGGCCCAAGGCCAGCGCGAGCCCGGCCTGCGGCAGCAGACCGAAGCCGACCAGGCGCCGCACGACCGGCTCGGCGCCGGCGATCGTCGCGGCGAACCACGCAGTGGTGAGAAATGAGATCGCCCGGACCACGACGAACAGCAGCGCCGGTATCCCCACCACCATCAGCACATCGAGATGGATCGATGCCCCGGCCGCGGCGAAGAAGACCAGGTACACCGGCAGCGACGAGCCTTCGATGGCCTCGTGCAGCGCATTGCCGTAGGGCGAGGCGTTGCGCACGAGAATGCCGGCCGACAGCGCCACCAGCAGCGGATCGAGGCCGATGCGAGCGCCGACCTCGGCGACCACGAACGACAGCGCCACGACGAACAACGCGGTGCTCTGACCGACGAAACGCATGAACAAGTAGAGCAGGCCGGCGACCCCCGAACCGACCACGAGCGACCCGCCGATGTGCCACACCAAGTGGACCAGAGCGCCCTGATCGGACTCGCTGCCGAGAAAAGGCGCCGCAGCGGCGCCAACTCCCGCGAACAGCAGGATCACGAGCAGGTCTCCCATCACCACCGCGCCCAGCACGGTGCGACAAAGCGGCCCGTCCGCATTCATCTCGGTGCGCAGCGCGACCACCACCGCCGGCGAGTTCGCCGACATCACGACGCCCAGCACCGCCGCCATGGCAATTGTGCCCGCCGGCGTCAGCCCGGCCATGAACGGCAGCTGGTCGCGAATCAGCCACGCCGCAATGGCGAGGATGAGCGCAGTGCCGATCCCGGCCAGGCCCGTCAGCCAGGCCACGGTGCGCATCAGCGGGCGCATCGTCTTGATCTCG
Source organism: Deltaproteobacteria bacterium (assembly GCA_947492135.1). GTDB lineage: Bacteria > Myxococcota_A > Polyangia > Nannocystales > Nannocystaceae > Xiheibacterium. The sequence goes on from CANLQR010000306.1 coordinate 6,156, forward strand.
AGCTCGGTGCCGGCGGTCAACGCGATCAGGGACACGGCAACGCCGGTGAAGATCTTGAGATCGCCACTCGATGCCTCGGGGAGCAGCGCGAGCAGCGTGTTGCCAGAGAGCAACCCGGCCAGGAGGTAGCCGGTCAGCTTTGGCATGCCCAGTAGCTTCGCGACCCAGCCGGTGAGGTAGGCAGCCAAGATCAAGAATCCGACCGACAGTGCGGTCCCCGATCCGATCGTGTCGCCCGCCACCTCGAAGCTGTGGGCCACGGCCATCAGACCCCCGAGCGCGAGCAGGATCAGGATCCTCATCGGGGGACTTCCGGGTTGGGCGCGGTCACGGTGACGGGCTCGTCGCGTCGCCACAACAACGCGAGCGCCAGCTCGCACAAGATGGCCCCGCCGATGATCGCGGTGAGGATCGTGGGCAGCTCACCGTCGGGATACAACAGCGCCACGTTGACCGCCACGGCGATTGGGAGCGTTCCCATGGGGGCGAAGACCAGCGAGCGCCGAGCATCATCCGGGAGGTCGCCGTGAATGTTGCGCCACACGATCTGCCCAGCGGCCCAGCGGCCAATGTAGCGAGCGGTGAGCAGCACGAGCATCGCCAACCAACCCAGCAGATTGGGGCGCCACATCGCGCCCGCCACGATCAGCAGCACCAAGTAGATCGGCATTTCCAAGCGGGCGAGGTTGTCGACCAGGCGGGCCTTGTAGTGGCCTGGGAAGTTGGCGAGCAGTAGACCCACCACGAAACACACGACCAGCGGCGACAGGTGGAGCGTGCTGGCAATGCCCGAGACGAAGGCCACTGACCCCAGCAGCAACGTGATCGACTCGGTGCGCGTGGCCGGCAGGCGCAAGATCGAATACACGACGATCCCCAGGATCAACGCGAGCCCGAATGTGACGAACAACCATGCCGTGTTGGGGAGCTGCCAGGTCACGGCGACGCCAGTCGGGCGAAAATAGGCGTTGAGGAACGCCAACCCGACCAGGGCGGCGAGCTCGTCGAGCGTCGCGAGCTGCACGAGTGTCCGGCGAGCCTCCGCGCTGGCCCGTCGCGCGCCATAGCGCAGCGTCTCGGTGTCTGCAGCGATGGCCCCCGCGGCCCCCAAGACGAGGGCATCACGGACCACCACCGCGTCGAACAGCGTGTCGCCGGCGATGGCTCGAGCGCCGATCATGACCGCGCCGCAGCCGGCGAAGATCAACACCAACGGTACCCCGGTGCTGATCCCGACGATCGACACGGTCCCACGCGGTACCGCGTTGAGCTTGCCGAGCTCGATCCGGGTCCCGATCACCAGCCCGATCCAACCCAGCGCGAGGTGCAGGAGTGGACGCAGATGGCCCAGTACTTCGTCGGTAAGGATGCCGTTGCGCTGGGCGAGCAGGCCCAGCGCGAGAAACGGAAATCCCGCCGCGACCACGCGCGAGACCCCGACCCTGCGCTCGAGTCGAAGGATGGCCGGATGGCCGCCGAGGTAAGCCAGCACCAGCAGGGCGACCAAGCCGATGAAGACCTTTGCGGCAAACCACGGACGGTCCTCACTCGCGACTGGCTTCGCGGCAGGCGGCTCGAAGACGAGGACTTCAGTGGCGGGTTCGGTGGCAGGTTCAGTGGCGGGTTCGGTTTCTGGCGGGCTCGGCTCGGCGGGTAGCGCGGTCGTCGGAGCGTCGGCGAGCTTGGGCTGCGGGGGAGAAGGATGGGCAGGGGGCTCCTCGAATTGCTCACCGCCTGTCGAGCTGCTGTCGGTGTCGCCGGTTCCGTTCGTAGCGCCTCCGGGAACCGCCTCGACGACCGGCGGTGGTGGCGGTACGGCCTGCGATAGCGGCACGACGGGTCGCGCCCGCGGGACCTCGACGACAGTGGGCGCAGTGACCGGCGGGCTGGGTTCGACGTCTACCGCGGGGGCCGTCGGCTGTTCGACCACCGCGGGATCGCTCGCAGGCCTCGGTGCGGCGTCAGGCGTCGGCGGCGCCCACGGGGCCAGCAGCGCGAGCGCGAGTGAATGGATGAGCAGCACGGGCGATCGGTTCGGCGAGTATCGCCGCAATCTGCCGCCGGCGCGACCGCGATCTCGCCGCAGTTGCCCCGCTGTCAGGCCCCCAGGCGGAACCACGCGACGGGGCGCTTTAGCGGCCCCACAGGGCGTCGCGCAGCCCCGACGCGCGCTCGATCCGCTTGCCGATCGCGTCGGCCACGACCCGCGCCGCGCCGAACAGGGTCACATGTGCTTTGGCTCGGGTCACCGCGGTGTAGAGCAGTTCGCGCGTGAGCAGCGAGGAGAGCTGGCGAGGAACCAGCAACCCGACGCGGTCGAATTCCGAGCCCTGACTCTTGTGCACGGTCATCGCGAACACGGTCTCGTGGGCCGGCAAACGCGAGGGCGCGAACGATCGCAGCTCGCCATCGGCACCACCAAACCAAGCCCGCAGTCGGCCGGTGCTGTCGCCACACACCACGCCGACGTCGCCGTTGAACAACCCGAGCTGATAGTCGTTGCTGGTCACCAGGATCGGTCGACCGTCATACCAAGGTGCGCCGGGCTGGATCCGTCCGTCGCGCGCAAGTGCCTGCTCGACGAGCTGGTTGAGCCGCTCGACCCCGAATGGGCCCCGCCGATGCCCAGAGAGCAACCGAAAGCGCCCGAGCCGCACGAGCCGCTCGCCGGGATCGTCGGTCGCCAGGTACTCGCGGTAGCCCTCGAGCACGGTCGATCGCAGGACCGTCGCGAGCGTGTCGGCGTCGGCGAGCGGCACCATCGTGAGTTCCCCACGGCGGGCTCCAATCGCGGCCTGGAGTCGCGACATGGCTTCGTCGGCGCGACCGTGCTTGATGGCCTCGGCAAGTCCGCCGATCGCACTGTTCAGACCAAATCGATGGTTGTGCACGAGGTCGACGAGACAATCGGCAATCGCCGGCAGCGGGGTGTGGTCAGCACGGTCCGTCGCGCGCGTCGGCAGCTGGGCTGGATCGGCGCTTGGTGCCTCGCCAGGGTCGACGAGCGTGGCCAGCTCGGCGAGAAAACCCGAGGAGCGTGGGGCGTGTTCGCGCGTGCCGGCGTCACAGATGTCCCCCAGGATGGCGCCGGCCTCGACGCTGGCGAGCTGATGCTTGTCACCGACCAAGATGAGCCGAGCGTCTCGAGGCACGGCGTCGAGCAGCTTCGCCATCAACGCGAGATCGACCATCGAAGCC
>CANLQR010000307.1 GCA_947492135.1 Deltaproteobacteria bacterium
AGGGCGATCGCGGTCATGTCGTCATCTGCGGGGGGGGGCGCGAAACCCCCGGCGCTGTGGTGCTGGCAGCGGCTGCTGCGTTTCGTGCGGGGGCTGGCCTGGTGACCTTCGCCAGCGACGATGTCGCGGTGCGTGGTGCCGTGGTTGCCACTCGACCCGAGGCGATGCTCAGCAGCGTCGCGGGGTTGCCCGAGAGCGCCGACGCGCTGGTGGTGGGCCCCGGCCTCACCAACGCGGCCGCGCAGACTGGCGTCGCCGCGTTGTGGCAGGCGGATCCGCGGCCGGCGATCTGGGATGCGGGCGCGCTCGAGGCGGTCGTCGGCGTCTGTGGTGAGGCGGGTCGCGTGATCACACCGCATCCTGGCGAGGCCGCACGGCTGCTGGCGAGACTTCTGGGGGATCCGCGATGGTCAGCCGCGCGCGTGCAGGCTGATCGAATCTTCGCGGCCCAGCAACTCACCGCGCGTACGGGTGCAGTCGTGTTGCTCAAAGGCGAGGGCACGATCGTGGCACACGGTGACCGCGTTGCGATCGTGACACTCGGTGGACCTGCGCTCGCGACGGCGGGCTCAGGGGATGTGCTGGCCGGGATCATCGGCACGTTGCTGGCCCGTGGCCTCGACGCCTGGTCAGCGGCTTGCGCGGGGGCCACGATGCACGCGGCGGCGGGTGAGCTCGCGCGGCGCCGTCACCCCGGGACCATGGCCGGAGATCTGGTCGAGGCTCTCGATATCGCCGTGGACGCCCTGGTGTCCCCAAGCTTCGCCGACGCGTTGCCCCACCACCGCGTCGGCTAGCCACCATGGGGCCCCGACAACGCGCGGTGCGGACAGGATATGCTGGGCGCCGATGAGACGAGTCGCTCTGGGGTTGCTGCTGCTCGCCGCCTGCCGAACTGGAGGCACCCACCGCCCGAAACCCGTGGGCGCCGAGCCCACGGGCAATGCCACGGGCTCAACCCAGGGCGAGACTCCGGCGCCGGGCGAGCGTTGCCCAGGCGGCACGCCGTGGAACGGTCTGCCGACCGGCTGCACGTACGAGGTGGGGGGGTGCTGCTACGACAACGCCGAACGTGCGTGCGCCGCCAGTACGTGCAAGCCGGACGCGTGTGAGGTGCTGGAGACGTCTCCGGCTCAAGTGCGTTGTCGCGACGCCTGATCCCGCGAGAGCCACGCTGTCGTCCGCCTCAAGGAGGGTCGGGAACTTCGGGGTCGCGGGAGTTCGAGGAGGCTTCGGAATTCGGCATCGGTGCCGCAGCGACGAAGGCATCGCCAGCCCCAGCCCGTCCGCACTGGTACGCCCAGCCGCCCGGGGTCCCGGTCGCCAAGCACGGGCGCTCACCGGCGTTCAGACGGCTGAGGCCCGGCGAGAGCGCAGTGTCACTTGCATCGGACGCGAACACCTCGGGCACGTTCGCTTGGTCGTCGGCGACGCTGAACTCGTAGGCGCGGCCGTCGAAGTGGGGCACGAACCGGCGGAGGCCCACGCGGGTCACGCTCTTGTTGTCCTCATACTTGTCGGCGAGCCACAGCGCGGACTCGTCGTCGTGACGCGGCACGAAGACTGGACCGTCGAGCCCGAGGCTGGCCGCTCGGGCACCGTCTTGGACTGCCGCGTAGGATCCGTCCCGCACGCCGATGGCCCACGGTCGCGCACGATCGGCGAGCTGCGGTGGTGCACCGACGAGGTGGTGCCCGCGATCGTCGGCGTCCAGCGCAGTCAGCCTGCGCGAGAGCGTATCGAACGCGAAGATGTGGCTCGCGCCCAAGCCGAAGTCTGCCTGCATGTAGAGCATCGCATCGGCGGTGAAGCCTGCGACACTGTGGTCACCACCGCTGGCGCTGCGCACGAGGCATGAGGTCGATGCCTGCAGCTCGCGCAGGGCGAGTGCGCCCGAAGGCGTGCGGTAGGCGAGGTGACTGCCATCAGGCGAACTTGCGTGAAGACCGGGCAGGGCGTCGAGGCGAGTCGGCCCGGTGACCGCCGCTCCGAGAAACCGGTCGACGAGGGCGCCCTCGGGGATCGAAAAGACGAAGGTCTCGGCGTCATCGCCTTCACCGCTGCTGAGCACCACGAACTCGTCCCCGGCGGTGATCTCGATGCGAGACAGCGTCGGCACGGTTGCCAGATCGACCGGACCGGCGAAGAACCCCGGGGCATCGGTCGTGACAGGGACCAGGACGACACGCTCGTGCGTGCCGTCGATCAGCTCACGCCCGATGATGTGGCGATCGCCAACCGCGATGACCTTGAGCTCGGGGCGGTTCTCGGCGATCGATTGGAACGTCGCGCCTTCGGGTTCGATGCTTCCGAGTTCGTTGGCATCGTTGCGCACCACGATGGTGTCGCTGTTACGCAGCCCGCCGACGAGCACCACGGCTTCACCCTTCTCGATCGGATCATTGGCGACCTCGTGGACGGGGTCCTCGGCCCAGGGATCGATTCGCCACGACCGGATCGCGCCATGGAGATCGATCGCGACGACCCAGCGGCCCGTCGAGGTCAGGACCAGCGCACTACCACCGGCCAGACTCGTGTCTTGCGACACGCCGTCCCCGTTGCGGTGCGGCGCGTGGCTCACCGGTGGTGGCTCGCTCTCGAGGAACGTCCGGACCAAACGGCAGCCAGCGCCATCGCAAACCGGGTGCACGACGTAGGGCCGCGGCGTGTCCGAGATCGCGATCACCGGTGAGTCGCGATGCGCCGCGACGGTCCCCGCGACAGCCTCACCGAGTCCGATGCGCCCGCACGGAACTGCCGGGTCGCTAGATTGTCCACAGGCGGACAGGCCCGCGAGGACGAACGGCGCGACGATGAAACGAAGACTCCGCACGATCCCTACATTTCCAGCGTACACGTCTGCCACCGGCTGTGGCAACCTGCTCGGGATGAAACTTCGCGAGGATCGTCGGGCCAGCGGCGGCTGGGCGCGCGCCCTGGGAAGGCTCCTTGGCCTAGGGATCACCATCGCAGGTTGTGGTTCGCCGGCACCCGCGGTTCCCATGAGCCCGGCTCCGGCGCCCGCAGCCGAGCCGGCGACCGACGACGACACCTTGTCCCAACGCTACGATGTGCTGCGCGCCGGGTTCGATGCGGGTCCGGCGACCTTCGGTGGGGTCGCCGGAACGCCTGAATTTACGGCGATGTCGAGCGAGTTGCGGGGGATCGGCAACAAGGCCCGCAACGTGCATCTTCGTGCGAACGCAGCGCTGTTGCTCGGCGCGATGCACCAGGAGCGTGGGCAGTGGGCGGAAGCGGCCGGTGCTTACCGACGCGCGGCATCGCTCGTGCCCGACGATGCCGGCCCCTACATGGCCTTGGCCCGGGCGCTGGCCGCCACGGACGAATACGAAGCGGCAGCGGCGGCACAGACCAAGGCGGTCGCGCTCGATCTCGACAACCTCGAGCAGTATCTCGCCCTCGGAGAACTCTATCTCCGGGCCGGCAACGCCAAGGCGAGCGCGAGCGCGTACGCCGACTACGAGGTTCGTCGTCGAGGTCTCATCGACGGCCTCACGTTGCGTCACCAGGGCGAGTACCAAGTCGGGCCCGAGGATCGCATCGCTTGCGCAGAATCCCTCGCGTCCGCCTCCGACGTCGGCACGGCGTTCGCGTTGCTTTATGCGCTGCAAGAGGAGCCCGAGGCGAGGGTGAGGGCGGCGATCGTGCGCGCCATGGGGGTGCAGCGCCTGCTTGGGTATCAGCCTCGTTTGAGCGCTCGACTGATCCAAGAGACCGATCCCGAAACCCGCGAGGCGATCACCTGGGCGCTGGCCGAGATCGCCCGAGCACCCGTGGACACCAAGCTCGACGGGCCACCGCAGATCCCCGCACCGCCGGCGGCGGCACCGGGCGCGACATCGTCGCCCGCCGGTGGTAGCGATCACGTCACAGACACCGCCGTGTCAGCCAAGGTAGTGCCCGCTGCTGACGCTGCGGGTGGTTCGTCGCCCTCCGCGCCCTGATGACCCTCGCTGCGCCCGCCTCGCTCGTCGTCGAACGCCTCACGTACCGCTATGCGGCCGCGACCCGCGTTGCGCTCGACGACGTGGGTTTCGCGGTGGCGCCCGGTGAGCGACTCGGTCTGCTCGGCCCCAACGGCGCGGGGAAAAGCACCTTGATGCGCATCGTCTGCGGCTTCCTGCCGATCGACGCAGGGCCGCCCACACGTGTGACGGTCGGCCCGTTCGAGGTGCGAACCCAGTCGCAGGATGTCCGCCGCTCGGTCGGCTACATGCCCGAGTTGGTGCCGGTGTATCCCGAGCTTCGCGTGCGTGAGCAGCTCAACTTTCGCGCCTCGATCAAGGATGTCCCGCGACGACGCTGCGCCGCCGAGATCGGCCGGGTCGCCGCCGCGTGTGGCCTGGGCGACGTGCTCGAGACGCCGGTCGGCAAGCTCTCGCGGGGATATCGTCAACGGGTCGGCATCGCCGATGCGCTGCTGGGCGCGCCGGGGTTGCTGGTGCTCGATGAGCCAACGGTGGGCCTCGACCCCAATCAGATCCGTGACATCCGGGCCATGCTCCGTGAACTCGGCGGCGCCCAGACGTTGGTGTTCAGCTCGCACATTCTGGCCGAGGTCGAGGCGTTGTGCGATCGGGTCGTGATTCTCGCGGCAGGCCGCGTCGTGCTCGATGCCACGCTGGCGGACGCGCTGGGTACCGCGCAGCTGGAGCTCGAGGTCGGCGCCGAGGCTCAACCGGTGGGCGCCATGGTGCGCGACGCCTTGGCCAGTGCTTCGATCGCGGACGCCGTGATCGAGGTGGTGTCGATCGGCGACGCCGCTGCCCCGCGAGCCCGCGTTCGCGTCGATCTGGGTACGGCCGATGCGGCGCTGCTTGCCCGAGCGCGCGTGGCCTTGGGCGCAGCGTGTCTCGAGGCGCGGATGCCGATTCACGCACTGGCGCCCGGTCGCACCCGACTCGAGGCGCGGTTCGCCGAGGTGACAGGAGCCCAGCGTGAGACCTAGTCACGTTGGGCGGTGGTTGCGGACCACCCTCGCGATCGCGCTGCGCGAGCTGATGTCGCTCGGCGTGACGCCGCTGGGCTACGTCGTCGCCACGCTCTTTCTGCTGCAGCAAGGCTACGACTTCGCGCTGCTGCTGCGTGTGCTCAACGATCCGCTCGCCGCCCCCGGCCCGGTGATGCAGTACTACTTCGGCGGGAGTTTCTTCATCTTCTGGCTGCCCGTCGTGGCGATCTGTTCGGCGATCTCGATGCGATTGGTCGCCGAGGAGCGGCGCTCGGGTACGCTCGAGGCTGTACTCACCGCACCGGTACAGCCTGCCCAGTTCGTGATCGGCAAGTACCTCGCGGCGCTGGGGTTCTACGTGCTGCTGTGGCTGCCGACTGGCTGCTTCTATCTGCTGTTGCGTGGTGCAGGGGTGCATCCCGATCCCGGGCCGGTCGCAGCCGGCTATGTCGGCACTGCGCTGTGCGGTGCGAGTTTTCTCGCCGTGGGACTCGCTGCAAGCGCCGCAACGCGCTCGCAGCTCACCGCGGCGATCGCCACGTTCGTGGTCACGACGATGCTGCTGTTGCTGGGCCTGCTGGCGCCAGAACTCGATCCCGGGACGCTGGCCACGGTGCTCGAGCGCACGAGTCTGCTGGCGATGATGCAGGACCTCGCGCAGGGGATCGTCGACGGCCGCTGGTGGTGGTGTCACGGCGCGCTGGTGGTGACGGCGGTGTGGCTCGCGGCCGTGCTGGTCGATCCACGGCGCTCTCCACAGCGCGTGCTGCAGTGGCTGCTCGCGGTCGTCGTGGCGGTCCACGTCGCGTGGTGGGGGACCCGGCATGCCGAGCGCGCCGACTGGACGGCGGGGCGGGTCTATGCACTCTCCGATCGCGCGCGCGAGGTCCTCGGTGGCCTGACGCAGCCGGTCGAGGTCCGCGTGATGATTCCCCCAAGCCTCGGGTCTGGCCGGCCGAACCCACTGCTGGCCGAGGTCCGCGAGGTGCTCCGGCGCATGGCCGAGGTCTCGCCGAAGGTGCGCGTCGTCGAGATCGATCCCGATCGCGATCGGCAACAGGCCGAGCAGTTGGTCGCGCAGTTTCGGCTCGCGGGCCGCAACCTCGCCGATGGCGTGGTCCTGGTCGAGTCAGGCGTGGGCACCGGCGAGCGGCGCACCCATCTGGTGCCCGAGGATCTGGTGATCTACGCGACCGGACCCGAGGTGCAGGCCACCGGCCCTCGCGTCAAAGAGTTCCGCGGCGAGGACGCGCTGCTGTCGGCGTTCGTCCGCGTCGTCGATCCTCGCGAACTGACGATGTGCATGACTCAAGGCCACGGCGAGCCCGCCCTCGACGATCTCGAGCCCTACGGTGGCTACGCCCACTTCGCCGATCTGCTCCGCGCGCGGGACCTCGAGGTGACGATCGCCGATCTCGACGCCGCGGGCGGCCTCGACAGCTGCAGCGTCGTGATCGTCGCGGGGCCCTCCGGCGCGCTTCCAGGGCCGCACATCGAGGCGATCGAGCGATTCGCCGACGGTGGTGGCGATCTGCTGGTGCTCACCGGTGCGGTCTTGCTCCCTGGACGCGACCGACTGGCGCAGCACGGCCTCGAGCCGCTGCTGGCGCGCTACGGCATCGGGTTGGGCGGACGCGTGGTCGTCGATCCCCACCAGATGCCCGGCGCGGCGCCGTGGCTCGCTTTCACCCTGATCGAAGGGTGGGGCGAGCATCCTGCGGTTCGGTCGTTGGTCGGACGCGCCGCGAGTCTCGTGCTGGTGCGTGAACTCGTGCTTGGGGCGACCGAGGGCGACGAGCCCACCGCGCTGCTGTCGACGGGTGCCGATGGCTGGGCCGAGTCAGACCTGCTTGGGTTGGGCCGCGGGCTGGTGCCGCTCTCGGACGATGGTGGCGACCGAACTGGGCCGATCCCGGTCGCGGCCGCGTCGAGCCGCGGTGCTGCGCGCGTCGTGGTCATCGCGTCGGATCAGTTTGCGCTGAACGCTTTTTTCCGCGACGACGTCGTCTACGATCATGGGCGTGACCTCGTGCTCAACGCGATCGGATGGCTGGCCGAGCGACAGGCCTTGCTGGGCATCGCGTCGCGTCCGCGCGAGCACGTCAAGCTCGTGCTGCGACCCGAACAACTCGAGCGGATGACGTGGGCTTGTCTGGTCGGACCGCCGGGGTTCGCAGCGCTGTTGGGCCTGTGGGTGCTGTGGAGACGGCGCCGATGAGCGGAAATCGTTGGGCGACGTGGGTCCTGGCGATGCTCGCCGTGGGGGCAGTCGCGCTCGTGCACGCAGACCCGTGGCAGCGTCCCGTCGGCGGCCCGGTCTATGTCACCAACCACGGCGCGACCACACGCTTGGTGCCCGAGCTGCCGGACGGGGTGCCCAGCGACCTCGAGCTCACGCTGGTGCGCCCCGATGGGGTCGCGACGCGGATCGGTACGGCCCCCGAGCATGGTGGTCACTGGGTTTGGGCCGATGGCGTGTCGATGGGTCCGGCGGACCCCGACGCGCTCGATGGGCTGTGGAGTGCGGTGCGCGGGGCCACGACGCTGCGGGCGGCCGACGACGATACCGAGGCTGCGCTGGGCCAAGGCGGCCGTATCCGCGTCCAAAGCGGTGCCTTCGCGTTCGAGGTGGTGCTTGGGCTTGGTACCCCCGACGGCGTTGGGATCTACGGCGCGCTCGAGGGCGACACCGCACTGTGGGTGGTCGAGCGTCAGCTTGCAGACCTACCGGCGCAAGCCGCTGAGGCCTGGGTGGCGAGGCGCCCGTTGCTCGTCGAGATCCCCGAGGTCGCCGAGATCGACTTCGCCGACGCGACCCTTGTCCGCGGGCCCGACCGCCTGTGGCGGTCCACCGTGGGTGAGACTCGCACGCTGCTGTCCAACACTGCCGTCGAGGCCCGGCTCGGCCGCTTGTTGGGCGCGCGACTCGCCCCATGGCGCCCGCCGTGGATCGATGCCGCCACTGCGCCTGCCCCTTGGATTCGCCTGCGGACGGAGGCTGGGGAGATGTTTGCGCTGTGGCACGCCCCGGGCTGCGACGATGGCCGCGTGGCTGTCGATCGCGGTGCGGGCCTCGCCGGCTGCATCGACGCCCAGCTGGTCGAACCATGGCCACTTCCAGGCCGATCCGCGAGTGACCCCGGCTGGATCGAGCCGCGGCTGGCACCCCACGACTTCGCGAGGGTGCTGCGGATCGAACAGCGCGCGCCCCAATCGCTGACGCTGCGTCGCGACGGTGGCCAATGGGTGATCGAGCGCCGCGGTGACCAAGGTGACGAACTCGTCAGCGTCGGTGAGTCCGAGGTCTTCCGCTGGTACACGTCGCTGCACACCGCGAGGCTGCAAACCGACACAGCTGTGGAGCTGCCGCCCGATGCTGTGGTCCTGGTCATCACGACGGACTCGACCGCGCAAATCCGACTGCGCTGCGGCGTCCATGCGCCTGAGATGATGGCGTGTGCGCGCGATGACCAGCCCGCGTATGTCGTCAGCCTCGACGTTGAACTCGCCTTCTCGGACGAGACCTTCACCGATCGCCAGCTTGCGGTGCTGTCGGCAGGCGAGGCGCGGGCGATCGAACTCGTCGGGCCCGCGGTCGTCCGTCAAGGCGCGCACCTCGACCTCGGCGTCTGGCGTCTCGACGCGCCGCTCCACCCCGAGGGTGACTCCGCGCTCGATGAGCTGCGGCTCGAGGGGTTGCTCGCCGCAGTCTCCGGCGTGCGTGCACAGCAATGGGCCGAGGCCCCGCAGGAGTCGCCGAGCCGCACGATCCGGGTCGAGCGCGTCCCGACCCAAGGGCGGGCAGGGGCCGTCGTGATCGAGGTGTGGCCGGGATGCATCGTTCGGGTGGACGGCGGCCCCGCTGCGCGGGTCGGCGACGGCGTTTGCCGTTCGCTCGCCCAAGACCTGCTGGTCGACGCACCGCTGGCGCGCGCGATCGAGGACGCTCGTGCGCTCGAAGTGCGGATCGACGGTCGCGGGATCCCGCTGCGGCGGCAGGACCACCGCTGGCTGCGAGAGGACGACGAGCCGCTCGGTGACGTCGGCGAGCGGATGCGCCGCTGGTCGCAGTGGACGACCCAGGCGCTGGTACCGGGCGCGCCGGTCGGTCGGGCCGAGGCCGAGCTCGCCGTGGAGCCCGCGGCAGGCGAGCCGTATGTCATCGACGTTGGACCGGGCTGGGCGCAGATTCGCGGCCAGTCGTGGTTCTACACCCTGGCCGAACAACGTGAAGCGCCCGCGGTCGTCACGGACGACGCGGGCGACCCCCCCTGAACCATTCTCGAGCGCACAGCCCCGCGTGGGGCTGACTTTAGGGCTGCTTGACGGCGGTGCCGGCCGCCTTCGCAGCGAGCTCCGCGTTTTCGGCTTCCTGCGCAG
>CANLQR010000308.1 GCA_947492135.1 Deltaproteobacteria bacterium
CGCGCACACATGGCCTCCACGCGGACGCGCGCGCGCGCCTCACCGATCCACAACGCGAGCTCGCGCGCGACGTACTTCACGCCCTCGGGATCCTTCTCGACGAGCTTGGGTAGCTTGGCGCGGAGATACGCGGCCATGGCCTCGCCTTCCAGCGTCAGGAGCTCAGCAGGATCGACGGCGGCATAGTCGGCGGGCTCGAGCGGCTCGATCACCTCGTCGGTCCCGAGCGCCCGTTCGCGCAACCGCGTCACTTCCCCAAGCATCGCCGCAGCGGCCGCAGTCGGGTCGACCAGTGCCTCGAGCTCGGCCACCGACAGGGTGCGCCCGAGCGCGGGTGCTAGCCGCCTGCGCACCGTATCGCGCTGCGCCGTCACGATCACAGGGTCACTGCGGTCACTGACGCCCAGGGGGCCGGGCGGGAGTTCGTCGACGATCGTGCGGACAGCTGCGGTCGCGCGCTCCAGCGCGTCGAGTCCCAGCGGAGCCAGCTTCACATGGACGATGGCGCCGCCGAGATCGGTGGTGAGCAACTGCGCCATCGCGGGGTGGTCGGCGAGGTTGCCGAGCACCCGAGTCGCCTGGGCACCGTTGGAAGGAAGGCCGTGGCGGCCGCCAAAACCCTCGGTGAGCGTCTCGACCGGCTCGACCAACGAACGCACATCGACAATCCCCTCGACGGCGCGCAGGCGGTCGGCCAGCTCGCGAATCGTGCGCAACACGACAGGCTCGCGCATGTCGGCCGTGATCGCGATCTGGAAGTACTGCGATCCTCCGAAGTTCTCGTTGAAGAATGCATCCGCCAGCGCCGGCTCGCTGTGGGGATCGAACACATTGCGGGTGTCCGGATCGGCGCGCAGCTTGGCGCCGAAGTAGAGCCCGACGACGGCAAGCACCGCCAGGCTCCACGCTGGCGGGCGCAACGGCAGGGGCAGCACCAGCGAAGGGCGAGGTGCCAGCAGCCGCGCCGGCAGCAGTGACAGCAGGCCGGGCACCGCCAGCAAAGCAACTGCGAGCAGCCCTAGCACGCCGCACCCCGCGACGATGCCGAAGCGCTGCATCGGCACCTGCGGCATGATCACCAGGGCATAGAACGACACCGCGGTCGTCACGGCAGACAACACCACCGCCACCCACAGTTCGCGCAGCGCGGCACTGGCCCGCTCGGCCGGGAGGCCCGTCTGCCGCTGGTAGCCGGAGATCAGGTGCATCCCAAACGCGCCGCCGAGCGCCACCATCATCACCGGCGTGGTGCTCGAGACGATGGTGAACGGCTCGGCAAACACCCCATGCGCTCCGACCACGAGCCCAACGCCGAGGCCCGCGACCAGCAAGTTCATCAGCGCCGCGGTCAGGCTGCGCAGCAGCACCGCCGAGGTGAGCGTCAGCACCACGATCACGATCGGTGATAGCCGCTCGATGTCGGCGCGTGACGCCTCGGCCGCGGTGTTCTCGACGAACGGCGCGCCACCAAAGAACACCTCTCCATCCCAGTGCTCGGCCACAGTGCGACGAATGTCCTCCAGCCGAGCGCCTCGCCCACCACCCTCTTCGCGACCCGGGAGCATGTAGACGATCAACGTCGCCGCAGTGCCGTCGGCGGAGATCAGATTGCCGACCGCATCACCGTTGCCGAGCACGCGGCTGCGCAGCACCGCGGCATCGGTCATCCCCTTGGGCACGAGCGGATCGACGGCCAGGGTGTCGCCGTCCACGCGGAGGTCCGGGAGGCTGGGAAAGTCCAGCACCAGGCGCGTCCCCGGCAATTCCCCGAGTGCGCGCCCCAACGAGCGGACGGCTTCACTGCGCTGGGGTGTCAGGAGGTCTTCGCCCGCGGGGGCGCGGACCCCGACCAAGGCGACCTCGAGCATCCCGAACTTGTCGGCCACATCGCGAAACGAGACGACGTCGGGGTGATCCGGCGGCAGAAACGCGAGCACATCGTTGTCGTGGACGAGATGGCGAACGCCCGGAAGCAACCAGGCACACAACACCGCGAAGATCGCGAGGATCGGCAGGCGCGCGCGGACAATCGGATGCAGGTTCTTGGACACCGATGACCAGCTAGCCCCAAACCGGGAACAGCCACGCCTTGCGCTTGGCGACGCGGCCGTGGACGACATCATCGAAGTACTGCTGGAGCTTGCGCGTGACCGGGCCGATGTCGCCATCGCCAACCGTGCGATGATCGACCGATTTCACGGGCGTGATCTGAGCGCCGGTTCCGCACAGGAACAGCTCGTCGGTCACGTAGAGCTCGGTTCGACCGATCTCACGTTCTGCGAACGGGATGCCGAGATCCGCCGCCATTTCGATCAGGCTGCGGCGCGTGATGCCGTCGAGGTTGTCCTGGGTCGACGGCGGACTCACCAGCGTGCCGCGCCGGACCATGAACACGTGCTCGGCGCTGCCCTCGGAGACCTTCCCCGAATCGGTGAGCAGAATGGCCTCGTCGAAGCCGCCATCGAACGCCTCACGGCGGGCCAGTGCGCTGTTCAGATAGGCGCCGGTCGGCTTGGTCCGCGCCGGAATCGCGTTGTCGGCCACACGGCGCCACGAGCTGATGCAGACATCAATGGAGTCCTTGTCGATATAGCGCTTGAGCGGCAGACAGAAGATGGTGAAGCTGGTGGTGTTCTCGTCGAGAATCGGCGCCATCGCGTTCGAGTTGTGCAACAGCAACGGGCGCATGTAGACGTCGTAGTGGACGTCGTTGCGGCGCAGCAACTCCAGATGGAGTTCGCCGATCTCCGGGAGCGAGCCCGGCATCCGCAGGTACAACACCTTGGCCGACTCGCTCAGACGCTTGACGTGGGCGTCGAGCCGGAAAACCAGGACCTGCTTGCCGTCGTCGGCGAGATAGCCACGTACACCGCCA
Source organism: Deltaproteobacteria bacterium (assembly GCA_947492135.1). Classification (GTDB taxonomy): domain Bacteria; phylum Myxococcota_A; class Polyangia; order Nannocystales; family Nannocystaceae; genus Xiheibacterium. Next base: position 2,876 of record CANLQR010000308.1, read on the forward strand.
AAGCACCCAAGCCCGTAGTTCAGGGCGCGGGAGCGCACGCTGACGGTCGCTTCGGCATCATCGACAAAGTTGCCGTCGAAGTACGTGATCATTCCGCCACGGAGCATGCCAGAAGCGCGCGCTGCGGGGCCAGGACAATTCGAGTCCACAGGGAAATTGGCGGTGGTCCCATTCGGGAGGTCCGCCGAGCAACCGCTTCAGGACGCGTTGAGTGGCTCAGGAAAGCTCCAGGACGAGCGGCCGGCTCGTGATCGATCGAGCCAACTGCTCAGGCCACGCGACCGCACCGCCTCAGATCCCGCCGGATGCGCGAAGCAGGCTCGCGACCTCTTCGACCGGCGGCGAGCGTCTGAATTCCACGCCGACGAGAACCAGATCACGAAGCGCCCGACTTCTGGTCCGACGAGGCTTGCAGATCCGTCGCGAGCAGCGTCACTCGCAGCAGACCGTGACCGGGCCGACACCGATCGCGTCCCCGATCACCTCGCCGGTACTCGGTGTACAGCCAGTTGCCTGGGCCTCACCAGGAATTACGTAGCCTGACGACACTGGGAAGGGCGCCGAAGTGCAACCGTCGCCCGCCCCGATCGGTCCAGACTGCACGGCGCTGCAGTCGTCCGCGCTCCGAAGCAACACCCCAGCGCCCACGCATTCGGTGTCGGGATCGCTGCACGTGCACCTGGCACAGTCACGCGAATCATCGAGACTCGTGTAGACGAGACGCCGATCTTGGTAGCCGCCCGGCGGGCACGCGAGGTCGCCGCTGCTCCAAATGCACAGCGGCGCATCCCTGGCCGGGAGACAGACATCGGCGCCACCGCAGCCGACAGCGGCGCTCAAGCTACACAGCGCTACCTGCACTTCGAATTTAGCATCGGGGATGTCGCTCTCGACCGTTGCCGCGCAGTAGCCAGCAAGCGGAACCGCCGGGTCCACCGCCCAGTAACTGGGACTCGAGTAGGTGGCCCCGAAGTCGGTGCAGTCCAGATCGACGTCCCACTCATCGAGCAGACCGAGACACACCGCCGAAGCACCATACGCGCGAATCGTGAGGGTCTCCGAACATGTGACACCCGACGGCGCACCGCATTCACATGTGCAGGACGACGGCGGAACCGAGAGATCATGCGCGCCGACGAGTGCGGGGGTGTCGAACTCATCGCGGCACGGTGGAGGATCCCCGGATCCGCGCGCCTCGAACAGCGCAGATGGGCCGCCCCATCCTGCGGGCGCTCCGGGCTGGCAGGTCGAAGGGTGGGTGCACGCGTCACCACCCCCCGAGCCGTCCAGTGCGGTGTCGGAGGAATCAGTCCCCGGCAGAGTCGTGTTCTCGCCGTCGTTTGAGCCCGTGGCCGGCGAAGAAGATGAAGCGTCGGTCCCGGAATTCGACGCCGTCGGCTCAAGCGTGATCGGCTCGTTGGGTGAGTAGCACGCGGCCCCTCCCACGAGGAGGCACGAAATCCGCCCGGCCGAGCCGCTGATCGACGCAAGATGCCGGGTCCACATACCACAAAGTAGCATGCGCGTTTGCGACCGTCCACGAGAGGGCAGCGCGGCAAGTCCTTCACCGTCGGCGACGTGTCGACGCTCGACTCGCTACCCGACGCGGACTGTGGTCTGTCTCAGTTGCAGGTCAGGACGCGGCGTCGACCAGCCGCGTTGAGCATGTTGGTGATGTTGACGTGGCCGTAGCGTGGATGAGGTCGAGATCGATCATCCAGAACTCAGCGTTGGGCGTGTAGTGGGAACGGCGCGCCGCCCATACGGTTGGTATTGCGCGACGGCCCAAAGCGAATCGTGCCGGTCGGCGCGTCGATCGGGCGGCGAAAGAACTCGACGTTGCCGAAGAACATCGAGCCCGCCACCTGCACCGAGGTGCCGCGCTGCCCTGCGAGGTCGGCCGGGTTGTGGAACATCGCGGTGGTGTCGTCGACGGCGGCCGTCTGGGCGCCCGCCATGCCGACGGCCCGCGGCCCGATTTCGGGCACGTAGAACCCGCCGGCCCAGACCGCGCAGGGCCACGCGCAGGGCCAGAAGAACGCAAGACTCGAGGGAACCGCGAGGGCCAGGCGACGCACAGGCGAACGCTACTGCATGCGCGCGGCCGCGGGCACCCCCGGACTCGGGTCGTGGGCGCAGCAACCGTGAGTTTGCGCCGCGTGCGCGAGCCTTTTGCTGCGCCGTCGACTCGTGGCCACCGGCCCCGCGCGCGAGGTCCCCGGCCCGATCCTGCACGCCTCCCCAAGTTTCTCCGACCACCGGCCGACCGGAGAGGAACGCCGTGACACTTCCTCGTCAACCAAACTCGGAGCACCAGAGCATGCTCATCATGGTCGTCGATGACGACGAGAGCGTGCGGCGAGGGATTTCTCGGGTCTTGCAGCATGCCGGCCATCAGGTCATCACGGTGGGCGATGGTGAGGCCGCGCTGGAGATCGCGCGCGAGCGCCTCCTCGACATCGCCATCGTGGACCGCCACATGGACGGGCTCGACGGGGTCGCCGTGCTCAGGCAACTCCGCGACCTCCAGTCGATGTGCACGCGGGTGTTGCTGTCGGGTGCGCTGGATCTCGACACCGCGCTCGAAGCCATCAACGTGGGCGCCGCGACCCACGTACTCGAGAAGCCGATCGGCCGCGAGGCGCTCGCGTCCGTGGTCAGAGATACGATCGAGGCGCGCCAGCGCGTGGTCGAGGCCTACAACGACCTCGAACGGTCCCAGCGGAGTGCCGGGCGCTTGGGGCTGCTACGGTTGCTCGGCAGCAGCGATTTTCGCATGGCGATTCAGCCTATCGTCGACTCCCGTGACGGATCGGTGTCCGCCTACGAGTGTCTGCTGCGTAGTACCGATCCGGTGCTTTCGGGTCCTCTCTCGGTCCTGCGCGCGGCCGAGGAACATGGGCTCATCGGCGAGCTCGGGGCTGCGGTGGCCTTGCGGTCAGCGGAGATCCTCTCGCGCCTGCCAGGCCACCTGCGGCTATTCGTCAACCTCCATCCCGCGGAGCTCGGCGACCCCGAAGGGCTCGGGGATCGCCTGCGATTGCTGCAACGCCACGCCGCGCGGGTCACCTTCGAGATCACCGAGCGTAGTTCGCTGACCGAGGCCCACGGTTGGGAGCGATCGATCGAGGCAATTCTGGGTCGCGGGTTCACGATCGCTGTCGACGATCTCGGCTCGGGCTACAGCTCGCTGTCGATCTTGGCCGAGCTCCAGCCCCGCTTCATCAAGATCGACATGAGCATCGTGCGCGACATCGATCGGATCCCGCGCAAGCAGCGATTGTTCGACCTGTTGTGTCGCTTCGCCGACGCCACCGACACGCTGGTCGTCGCCGAGGGCATCGAGACCGCGGCCGAGGCCGAGGTCGTTCGCGGCTGCGGGGCCCACCTGATGCAGGGCTACCTGTTCGCGCGGCCCGAGCTCGCCGAGGTCGTCCTCGGGCGGCTCGGCACCGGCCGAGCCGCCTAGAAGCCCCCATGCCCAAGGGCGGGTGTCCGCGCCGCCCAACGGCGCGTATGCTCCGCGGGAATGTTGGTCGCGCTTGGCCTGGGCATCGCGGCACTGGCCCATGGGCTCGTTCGCCGTTGGCGACGCCACGACCCGGTGGACCTCGACGCCTGGGTGCTCGTGGCCACGGCGATGCTGGCGTGCGTCGGCATCACCGCAACACTGCTGGGCGTGTTCGGCGTGCTCACCCCGTTTGCGCTCGCGGCCAGCGTTGCGGGCTGGGCCGTGGTGATCACGCCGTGGCGACGGGCTTTGCCGATCGGGGCCGCTCCGATCGGGGCCGCTCCGATCGGGGCGGCCCCGATCAGGGCCGCTCCGATCGACTGGCGAGCGTTAGGCACCACCGCGGTGATCCTGCTGGGCGCTGCCGCGCTGCGGTGGCCGCCGATCGACTATGGCCTCGCAGGTCGCGACCAGGGCAGCTACGTGCTGCGCGCCGAGTCCACGGCACGGACCGGACGCTTCGACGTGATCGACAGCGTCGTGCGCGATGCGGTCGAGCAGGCGGAGACTCGCTCGGGGCCGCTGGATATCGCGGGGCTGTATCCGCGCCGCGGCGAGGCGTGGCGCGATGACGTGTACGAGGCCGGCTATCGGCCGGGATGGTATCTCGCCGATCGAGAACGCGGCGAAGTCGTCCCTCAGTTCCTGCACCTGCACCCCGCGCTGCTGACAGTCTCGCTGTGGCTTGGCGGCCGGCATGGGCCGGGCGTATTGGTGCTGCTCCAAGGCCTGCTGGCGGTCGCCGCCGTGCTCGCGCTGGGTCGACGCCTGCTCGGGCCGGGCCCGTGGGCGCCGCTTGCCGCCCTTGGGTTTGGGCTCTCGCCGCTGGGCATCTGGGTGCATCGCAACACCCTGACCGAAGCGCTGACGGGCCTGCTGACGCTCGGTGCCGCGCTCGCGTGCGCCAGAGCGCGCGGCACGGCACCCAAGCACGACCACGCACTGCTCTTCACCGCCGCACTGCTGGGCGCCACGGCGTGGGTGCGGGGCAACGCCTGGATCACCGCGCCGGTCGTGCTGGCGACGTTGTGGCTGTTACCAGCAGGTCCGACGCGGCACCGCGCGACCATGGTGTTCACGACGGTGCTCGGCGCCTCGGTGCTCGTGCATGCGACGACCGTGTTCCCGTACCTGCACGACGAGCTGGTGCGGCAGTTCACGGCGTGGAAATCTCCCTCACCGGCCGCCCTCGTTGCCGTGTTCGGCGGGGGGCTCGTGGTGTGGTGGAGCGTCGACGAGATCGTGTTCGGTCCGCGGTCGCGCCATGGCCCGGCGATCGCGGCCAAGGTTCGCCCGCTGCTGCCGTGGCTTTTCGGAGTGATGTTGGCCGCAGCGCTGGTGGCCTGGACGCTGGGCGCTCGAGGGACCGATCGGCCCCCGTGGTCGCGCCTCGACGCGCTGGGGCCGGGGTTCGGACTGGCCCTGCTGATGCCAGCGGCGATCGGCATCGGGCTCGCCATCCCCCGTTGGGCCCGCGCCACGGCGAGTCCCACAGACGTCTGGTGTTGCGCCATCGCGGCGCTCGTCGTCACCACGACGTGGAGCTACGCGGGGCGCAACCTGCCCAAGTTCGGCCTCTACTACTACGGTCGCTACTTGGTGCCCGAGTTGCTCCCGCTCGCCTGGCTCGCGGCGAGCTACGCCTTGCTGCGCGCGCACCGGTGGATCACGCCACGGCATCGGGGACTCGCACGAGTGCTGACCGGGACGTTGGTCAGCGCGCTGGTGGCCGCCGTCGCCTGGCCACTGGTCGCGACACCGACCACGCGACTGCAGGAGTTCGCCGGCGCCGCTCGGATTGTCGACGCACTGGCCGAGCGCGTGCCCGCGGACGCGATCGTCATTGCCGGCGGCGAGGGATGGCACCACGGCCATACCTTCAACCAGGTCGCCGGCGCGCTCGCGATGCGACACGGGCGCAGCGTGGTGCCGTATCACAGCCGCGAAGCCGCGTACGCCACGCTGCACGAGCTTCTCATCACCGGCCCCGCAGCGCGACAGGCCCCCGCGCCGCGAGTCTTCCTCTTGATCAACGAAGCGACCCACGTGCTGGCCGCGCCGGTCCACGGCCTCCCGATCGCAGCGATCGATGACGGGCTCTCGCCGCCGTTCGCGGCGGCTTCGGTCGCGCTGTTCGAGCTCATCACCGACCGACTGACGCCCACCGACGACGCGCTGCCGACAGCCGTGACCCGTGACGCACTGCGCATGGGCTTGGTCGAGGTGATCGTGGACCCCCACGGGCACGACCGTGTCGAGGTCATCCGCTTCGACGCGCTTGGCGTGAGCTCGATGGCCGCGAACGCGAACGCGAACGCGAACGCGAACGCGAACGCGAACGCGATCGAGTTGCGTGGCGACCCGACAGGCTGCCTCGATCCCGTGCGCCCGCTCGAGCTGGGTCTGACTCCCGCGGCCACCCGTGGCGCCGTGGCGGTCGTCGTCGTCGCCGCCCCCGACGAAGCCGGCGCGGTCGACTCGTGGCAGATCACGATCGACGGCGAAGCCCGCTCCACTCGTGGGTCGGCCATCGCGACGCGCGTGCACGAGACGCTGGGACCGCTTGCAGTCGACGCGCCGCCCCACACGATTGCCATCCGCGGCGCGGCCAAACCCTCACCGACAGCGCGGTGTCCTCATGGCGAGGTGCGCGAGGTCCGGTTGCTCGGCACCGAGCGCTACGCGCTCGACGAGCACACGCCCGAGACGCTGTTGTTCGCGCCCGAGGGTGACCTCGGCCATCCCATCACCGCAGTCCGTTGGGTCTCGGGTCGCGGACTGTCGCGCGCACGTCCGCAGCTGGGCAGCCCCGCGGCCACCCAAGCCACCCACGCCACTAGCCTCGCAGTTGCAGCGGCGGCCTCGGTACAGTTCGGGTCCGAGCCCAACCGAGTCGGCCCCCACGACGTGGTCCTCAACATCACGTCCACCCGGCTTGCCCC
>CANLQR010000309.1 GCA_947492135.1 Deltaproteobacteria bacterium
AGCAGCGCGTGCTCGAGCGGGCTGCGTCGCATATCTTGCGGGTGGTCGAGCACGAGCGGGTCTTCAACGCGGTCGAGCGCAGCAAGTACGAGCAGGAGCAGTTCTATCGCGCCAGCGATCTGCTCAACTCGGCGCTCACGCTCGACGATGTCTATGAAAAGACGTTTGCCGCAGTGCGAGCGATCGCGCCCTACGATCTCGCGGTGCTGACGGGTACGCAAGGCGACCGCCATCGAGTGCTTGCTGTCGACGCGATCCGCGGCGAGGGCGAGGCTGAACTCTGGCAGCAACTCGCGGCTCGGCTCGGCGGACTGGAGTTCGACGAAACCGCGTCATTGGTGGCAATGGCGGTCAAGAACCGCCACTACATGCCTGCCACCGCCGAGTTGTCCGATCCCGACGCCGTGGTCTGGACCGCACGCACGCGGCTGCGCAACGCCAAGAGCGTCATCGTCCTCCCGCTGTCGCGTGGCGACGAGGTCCTGGGTGCGATCACTCTGGCGTCGTCGCGTCCGCACGTGTTCGGCGAAGCGGTTCGAGAGATGCTGCGAGTCATCGGTCATCAGGTCGGCGTGAGTCTGCAGAACGCCCGCATGTATGAGCAGATGGAGCTTCGTGCGACCACCGACGGGCTCACCAATCTCACCAACCATCGCGCGTTCCAGGAGCGCATGGCGCAGCTGCACGCGCTGTCGGAGCGCAGCGATCAGAAGTACAGCGTGGTGCTCACCGACATCGATCATTTCAAGAGCATCAACGACACCTACGGTCACCCGGTCGGCGACCAGGTGCTCCGACGGGTCGCGGCGGTGCTCGCCGGGCGCGCCCGCAAGGTCGACATCGTGGCGCGCTATGGTGGCGAGGAGTTCGTGCTGGTGCTGCCCGATACCGACGCCGCAGGCGCTGAGGCCTTTGCCAACCGCCTCCGCGAGGAGATCGCCGACCTGGCGCTCTCGTCGGAGCATGGCAACTTCAAGGTCACGATCTCGATGGGGATCGCGGAGTATCCCCGGGACGGCAGCGAACGGCTCGAGCTGATCGAGCGCGCCGATCAGGCGCTGTATTGGTGCAAGGAGCACGGGCGCAATCGGGTGCGTCGCGCCGGCGCCTCGGACTGATACGCTACGCGTCCGAGCTCCCGTGACGATCGTCGCCATCTTGCGGTTGCTGATCGAGCTGGTGATGCCGCTGGCGCCGCCGGCGGGCCGCGTAAGCGCCTCGGAGTCCCCGGTCGCGCGACCTGGCGCTGTGGTGGAGCTGTCGGTGACGATCCTCGATACGCCGATGGCCGGCACGCCGATCGAGCTGTGGCTGTCTTCCGCGGACCTCGTGCCGGTCCCCAACCGCTTCGACAATCGGGATGTCGTCGATCCCCTCGCCGCCCAGCCGCGCGTCCGCGCCCGGATCACCGCGCCCGAGCGTGACGGACGCTACGGCGTTGATGCCCAGGTCTCCTACGTGTCGTGCGGCCCGGCGACCTGCCGCCCGCATCGCGCTCGGGTGCACTGGGATGTGGACGTGGTGACCGCGGTCGATCCAGCCGCGTCGCGGTGACGGCCTCGGCTCGCCATACCTCGAACAACCAGCTTGCGCGGACGAGCGACTAGCTCGGCGGCTTGTCGTCGAGCGCGAGCACGATGGTCGCGCCACTACGCTCCGCCTCGCCCTCGTTGGCCTCGGTGAGGCCGGCCTTTCGCGGGCCCCGCAGCAGCCGCTCTCGCACCCGTTGATGCTGACGGATTTTGTAGGCAGCGTGGGAACTGTCGCCCTTTTCGTTCGCGATCGCCGTCGCGCGATCCATCACCTGGAATTCGGCCAGAACGAACACGACGTTGCCGGTGACGCGCTCGTCATCGCCGAGCAGCGCGTCGACCCTCACGGGCAGGTCTGCGATGAAGTTGAGTACGGTGTAGCCCGTGGCGGAAAACTCGTTCGGGGTCTCGCGGGGCTCCGGGCCTTCGGGTTCGGAGGCAACCGCATCGAGCCTTCGCTTCTCGAGCGCCGCGACATCGAGCAGGCTGTTGACGGTCTGGCCGGGCACCACGTAGTTGAACGGAACGAAGCGCTGGAGCATGACGTGCAAGGTCGGCAGCACGTCGTCGTGGCGTTCGACCACGACCCGAAAGCGCAGCCGGTCGAACACCCGCGCGGCACTGGTCTCGCGCTTGACCAGCAGTTTGGTGACCAACGAGTCCGGGGTCTTGCGCGACCACGCGAACTCCACGACGGGGACTCCCGACGCTCGGAGTTCGTCGAACAGCACCATGATCGATTGCTCGACGAGCTCGTACAGCAAGTGGTCGGGGATCGACAGCAGGGTCCGCAGCTCGCGAGCGTCGAGGTGATACATGATGTGCATCACCTTGAGCAGGACGCAGGCGTGCCGCTGCTTGCTGCCGCGGCCTGACGCGAGCAGCGGAAGCTCGATGACCGGCACGGTCGAGGCGATCATCTCATCGAGTCGCAGCCCGAGGTTCTCGGTCAGGTAGTGGACGGCGCGACCGCGGAGATCGGAAAGTCGACGCAGGTCGTCGGCACTGTCGACGTCGATGCTGTTGACGCGGAACATGCGCCGCACATCCTCAGGCCCCGTCAGATCGAGGCGGTGCCAGTCGACCACGGAGTCGCCCGTGAGCAACAACCGGATTTCCCGGACATCCTGATCGGACCAGCTCCGGACCGCGAGCCCGGACCCGGCCTCGGGTTGGGCGGGCAGGAACGCACTAGGCCGAGAGGCACGTGGGCTCGTCATTCGCGAAGACCTGGTGTCGTCGCCTCGTGGAGGCGCACGTCGCTCTCACCGCGACCCGAGCGGGTCACGCGCGGCGAGTGACGCGAAGTGTTGCCACGAGCAGGCCGATGATGACGGACGCAGCGCAGAGATGTCCGAGGAAATACGCGGTCATGGGCACCTGGAGGGGTTTGAGGCGGGAAGCGGTCCGACTTCGGAGGGCGCTGATTCGTCAGAGAAGAAAAGACGTAGTCAGATGTAGGTTTAGGTTGTGAGCCTACGCGAAGTCGTCAGCCGCCCGCCAAATCCCGCACTTTTTCGCGGACTGTCCGGGGACGCGGGCGGTGGGTATCACATTCCCCGCAGGGTTGAAAAGCGGTTTCTAGGTTGCGAAGATGTGTTCCTAACTACTGGAAATAGAAAGCTAAATCATGCCGGCACGGCCCGCGATCCGCGCTGCTCGGGAGCGGGGGCAGCGATTTGTCCACGATCTCCCGCCGGGGTGCGCTTCCGCTATGGTGGGGGGACATGACCGACGAACGAGAGCCGCGGCGCGGCGGCGACGATGACATGAGGTCCCGCCTGGGCCGTCTGGGCGAGCAGCTCACCGGCTTGCTCGACCCCGAGGCTGCGCTTCGCAAGGGCCAGGATCTTGTGAGTGGCGTGACGCAGGCGACCAAGGAGGAGCTGATGCGCATCGCGACTTCGGAGCTGCGCAGCTTCTTGGACAAGATGGATGCGGTCGACCTGTTGCAGCAGGTCATCTCCGGCCTCGTCGTCGACGTTCATATGCAGGTGAAGTTCTCGCGGTCGGCCGATGGAACGGCGCAGCCGAAGATCACCAAGCAATCATCGCAGATCAGCGTCAAGGACCCGGAGGAGGGCTGACGTGCCCGTCCCCGCCCCGCGCCGGTGCGCCCGGTGCTGCGGGGTCGGCGGGCATGCCCTCGGGAAGGTCCGCGTCGCTCGAGGCCTCTGACACGGCCTTCTTCCGACCAAACTTGTCGATCACGTAGCGACCGAGCTCGGTGCCGAGTTTGTAGCCGAACCCTGTGATGATGGCGCGCAGCAACAGTAGGGGCATTGGGTTTGTCGTTCCTGGCCAGGCGTGGTGACGGTCCACCGCGTAGCCCTCAGCATGACACAGCCGGTTTCTTGGTCCACGCTGGCTTTCCTGGCAGGCTGTGCGGGCGACCAGTGCAGTCGGGTCTTCGTCTTGACCCAACCGCTGGCTCGCGGTACACACGTTCAGTGTCGCGCAGCAGGCGCCCCGATCTCCATCGGCGCGCCGAGAGTTCGGCCCCGCGGTGCCCGTCCAGGGCTCTTCCCCCGCCAGGGTCAAGCGAGTGCCCATCATGCTCAGGTCAGCGCCATCCCCGTCCAGCTCTCCAGGAGATCGCCCCATGCGACCGGATTTGACCGATCGGCAGCGACAGGCTCTCGATTACATCAGCGATTGTCTCGTCGCGCGAGGCTACCCGCCGACCTTGCGTGAGATCGGCGAGCACATGGGTATCCGCTCCACGAACGGGGTGAACGACCATCTCAAGGCGCTCGAACGCAAAGGCTACCTCGTGCGCGAGGAACTCAAGAGCCGGGCGCTGCGGCCCGTCGACGTGCGCGAGCCGCGGGAGGATATCGAGATCGACATCCTTGGCCGCGTGGCGGCAGGTGACCCCATCCTCGCCGAGGAGAACGTCATCGACCGCGTGGTCGTCGATCGCTACTTTCTCGGCGCGGTACGGGCCAAGGACGTCTTTGGGCTCGTGGTGCGCGGTCAGAGCATGATCGACGACGGCATCTTCGACGGCGACTACATCTTCGTGCGCAAGCAGAGCTCCGCCGAGTCGGGTGAGATCGTGGTGGTTCTCATCGAGGGCGAAGCCACGTGCAAGCGGTTCTTTCCCGAGGGCGACCGCGTTCGCCTCCAGCCGGCAAACTCGGCCATGGAGCCCATCTACGTGCGACGCTCGGACTTCCGCAGCGTCGACATCCTGGGCAAGGTCGTGGGCGTCTACCGACGGCTGCACTAGCCCCGCCTCGCAACAAAGTTTGCGTGGAGACCGCCACCTCCGTGTCGGCGGTCGAGGCTCGACCCTGGCGGCCCCATGCTAGGCTAGCGGCACCGTGAGTCGTCGACGTCGCGCCGGTTGGCTCGCCATTTTGGCGTTTGGCATCGGGTCCGTCGGTGTCAACGTCGGCCTGGTGTACAGCCTCTCGGTGCTATGCAAGGGCACGCCGCCCGAGCCGCCCGAGCCGCCCGAGCTGATCACCTACCTCGAGTTGCAGCCCGACGCGCCCGAGACCGAGCGTGTCGAGGAGCCTGACCCGCCAAAGCCACCACCACCGCCGGTGCTGCCCAAGCCGCGCAAGCCGGTGCCCAAAGCGAAGCTGCCGAAGATCGAGTTCGAGGAACTCCCGGAGCCTGAGAAGGAAAAAGAGCCTGAGCCTGAGCCCGAGCCCGAGCCCGAGGCCCCGGCGGAGCCGGTGGAGCTCATCCTCGAGCAGCTCAAGATGGTCGAGCAGCCCGACGAGCTCGACGAGAAGGACGCGCCCAAGCAGTTCGACTATCTGTCGAACGTCAATCGCGATGTGCTCGAGCAGACCCGGGCGGCGGTGACCAATCTCGAGAAGGACGCGCTGCAGGCCAAGGCCGCGCAGCTCGAGCCGAGCGCTGACAAAAAGCCTGGCACCGCGGCGAAGGAAAAGATCGCGCAGCAGCGCGAGCAGCCTGCGGCGGCGGCGAAGAGTTCACCTCCGGCACCTGCCTCGCCGGTCGAAGAGCGACCCAAGCAGGATGATCCGAAACCGCAGAGCCTGCTCGCGATGCGGAACGTCGAGCATCGCGATCACCACATGGCCCAAGATGCCCACGAGGCCCTCGCAGAGGAGGCGGCCACTGGGACGCTCCAGCGCGACCAGAAGAAAGAGGCATCGATCGCCAAGCGGGATGCCCAGGCCCGGATCGACAAGAACGATCCGACCTATCGCTTCCGGCCCAGACCGAAGGATCTCATCGCGTTGTTCGGCAAGGACAAGAACGCGCCGCAGCGGCCCGATGGCTCTCACGAATCGAAGACCAAAGGCGTCTGGGAGGACGTCCGCGCGCACTATCAGTCGCCGCTCGAGAACATGGTCTCGGAGGTCAAGATCGGCAACCAGACCGCACTTCGCTCGCGCAAGCACCCGTTCGCACGCTTCATCGCCCAGATGCATCGCGAGATTCACGACGCGTGGGCGTGGGGGTTCCTCGAACAGCTGGACATGCGGGGTAGCAATCATCCGCTGAACAAGTTCGACTTGTGGTCGCGCGTCGAGGTGGTGCTCGACCGCAACGGCAACATCGAGAAGGTCTCGACGGTGCGCCACTCGGGAAACCTCGCCTTCGATGCCGCAGCACGCGAGGTCATCCACTCATCGGGTCCGTTCCCGGAGCCACCCGCGGAGATTCGCTCCGGCAACGGCAAGATCTACCTCCACTGGGCATTTCATCGAGACGAGCGCGCTTGCGGCACGTTCGGTGCGTCGCCCTTCATCCTCGACAACGCTGGCGCGGGCGATCGCCCCGATCCCGACGCCGTCGTGCGCGGCAGTCGGGGCGAGCAGGAGTCGCTTGGTCGTCGGCTCGCGAAGCCCAAAGCCCAGCGAGTGCCCGAGGGTCCGCAGCTCCCTGGGGGTTCTGCCCACGGCCCTGGCGACGGTCACAATCACGGCGGTGGAGGCTCGCCCGAGGGCGAAGCCGAGCCCGGTGGCCCAGGGGAAAGCGGCGGCGAGCCGCCGGCGGCCGCGGACCCGCACGCGGGCGATGTCGACGCCGAGGACCCCGAGGCCGGCAAGCTCGCCAACGAGTGGCTGCACTACTTTGCGCTCGGTGAGATCGAGCGTACCGCGGCGCGCTCGAGTCTGCCGTTCTCGGCCGGCGACGAAGTCGCAGCCCGCTCCAAAGAAGAGCTGCGAGATGTGCTGCAGACGATGCACACCGAGGCCAAAGCCGCGGGCAAGCCCAAGGCCGCAAAGGTCTACACCGCGGCGGGCCTGCGCAAGGTCTTCGGGAGCGTGCCTGCAGGCGTCCAGGAGGGCACGGGCAAGCTGTATGCCCTGACGAAAGTCGGCAGCGACTACGTGATCCTCATGCTCGAGAAGAAGTTCGGGAGCTGGCGGGTCGTCGGGATCAGTCGCTAGTGCGTCAACCGGCGGGTGGCGGAAGGCACACCGAGCCGCCTTCGATCTGGGCGTTGGTCCGATAGGTTCCGAGCATCAACCACGAACGCGGCTCGATCGCCGGGATCGTGCCGTCCTCGCGCACGTTGGTCACGTGGTAGGTGTGCTGGTTCCAGATGCGGCGGGCCTGGATCCATCGATCTTTGGCATCGCGGATCACCTGCACGCTCGGCGCGGTCTGGTTCTCGTCCCAGTCGTTGCTCGACACGACGATGATCTCTGCAGAGCCATCGTTGTCGACGTCGGCGACGACCGGATACTCGATCAGGGTCTTGCTGCTGCGGGCGACCTGCAACAGCGGCGCGCCGACATCGTCGAAGACGAAAAGCGTGGCCTCGTCGGCGTACATCGCATCGGCGAAGCCATCGCCGAGGAAGTCGAACGCGGTGCCGGCTGCCCAGCCGCTGCCGTCCTGCACCTGCGCACTCCAGTGGAGGCCCAGGTCGCGATCGTACACGCTGTAGCTCTGGGCCGAGCTGACCGCGAAATCGGACCGCCCGTCACCATCGAAGTCGTGGACCGTCGCGGGGCGAAACCACGCACCCAGACCGGTATCACCGGTCGGTCGCTCGTCGAGATACTTCACGGCGCCGTCGTGCTCGAGGATCGTGATCCCGCCGTCGTTGTTGACGAGGATCTCGGGGTCGTCGTCGTCGTCGAAGTTCGCGATCTGTGGGTATCCCGGTAGCACCTCGGGGTTCACGTAGACCGCCGAGCCATCCAGGTGATACGCGGATTGGCCGAGCACGAGTTCGAGGTCGTCGTCGCCGTCGAGGTCGGCTGCGGCGGTGGCGGTATTGCGCTGGCCGAAGAACCAACCGGTCTGCGCCGCGGCCTGCATGAGCAGGCTCCCGCTGGCATCGAGCACGAAGCCGTCGGCATAGACCTCCGGCGAGCCGTCGTTGTCGAAGTCAGCGATGCCCAGGGCACCACCTTGGTCCTGTGGCCAGAGCGGCTCGGTCTGCCAGAGCACCGCGCCGGTGTGGTCGAACGCGATGACGCGGAGGTTGCCCAGAGGCAAGCCCGCGGCTGCCACGATCTCGGGCACCCCGTCACCATCGAGGTCGCCCAGCGCTGGCGTCACCGAGGCGCTGACCATCGTGGGAAAGACCGTGTGCTCGGTACCCGTGGCGCCGTCGAGCAGCACGATGGCGCCGCCGAAGCCCACCCCAGCGACGACCACGACATCCGGGGTGTCGCACAGGTCGATCGAGCCGTCCTCGTTGTCGTCGGTGAGGTTCGCGACCAGCGGTGTCACGATCACTTGGCCGCCGTTCCACGACCACTGCACGTCGGGCTCGAAGGCATCCGGAGGCGCGGTCAGCGTGCAGTCGCCGACCGCGTCCATGCCGTCGACCACGTGGCACGAAGGCGGCGGCACGGTGGTGTTGGCGTCGGGTTGCGAGAGGTCGAGCTTGGGCGGCTCGAGGCCGTCGGTGGTGTCGGCGGCGGGCCCCGACGTCGACTGGCTTGCGGCCGTCGTCGTGATGCTGTCCGCGGTGGTCGTCGCGGAGGTGTCCGCCGCGAACGCGTCGCTGGGGGGTTCGGCGCCGCACCCGAGGCCTGCGATCGCGAGCAACCATGGAGCCTGACGTCGCATCGTTCTTTCCCCTGGAGACTAGCGTGCCGCACACGGCCTCTCGCGCGCGACACTGGCTGTGTGAGCTTGCGGAGGGCTGCAGCGAGGCGCGAGCGCGTCAGCCCGCGAAGGCGCGCGCTGCCAGGTCCTCGCTCGTGAAGACCGCGGGCCGTGCGGTCCAGGGCGGCTGGACATCGCCGCACAGCGACGCCGCGAGGCGTGCGAAGACGGTCTGGTAGGCCGGTAGCGTCCACTTGCCAAAGTGGGTGCTGGCGCCCTCGTAGTCCTGCAGCTCGTATTCCTCGGGCGTGGTCACGTAGCCGGCGTAGGCGTTGGCGTAACCCACCAGGACGCTGCGCGTCACGCCCAGACGCCCGAGTGCGGCCTCGACCGTCGCTCGCAAGCGACGCCCGGCAACCGTGGTGAACTCGTGCGGCACTGCGATCAAGGCAACGTCGCCGATCACGGCGAGCTGGATCGGCAAGACCTGCGGCGTCCAGGGTGTCCCGGCGGCCTCGTCGCGTTGCAGTGCGCGGAACATTCGCACGGCCTCGCGGGCCCGGCGGGGCAACGGCAGCGGCGGCACGCGATGCAGGGCGCCGATCCCCAGGAGTCGTCGCGTGCTGCTGCGCACCCACGCGACCTTCTCGCCTTGCGGGCGATCCGCGTGGTCGCGTCCACCGCCCGCGGCTCGCAGCCACCACGGACGTGCCTTGGCGATCCAGCCCTGCAGACCCAGCGCCGCGCGCGGCAACCCTGG
>CANLQR010000310.1 GCA_947492135.1 Deltaproteobacteria bacterium
CGGGGTGCCGCAGCCCGCGACCCACCACGGCCACCAGCGCCGCAGCGGCAGCCGCCGCGATGACGTCGTGCTTGACGCTCGCGCTCTGCCAGCTGGCTTCGGAGAGATTGTCCTCGGCCGACTCGGTGTCGTCGGCGGCTGCCTGCGACTCGCCCAGTCGAAAGCGTGCCTCGGCGACGATCGGCTGGTAGGTCTCTCCGCCGGGGGTGGCGATGGTCTGCGAGCGTGCGTAGGCGGATTGCGCCACGGCCACCGAGTCGCGCACCAGGCCGGTGGTCGCCAGCACTTTGGCCTGCAAGAGGTCCGCCCGCAGCGCAGCGACCGCGGTCGCAGTCGCGGGGTCCTGGGGAGCCTCGACCTCGGCGTTGAGCGTCTCGGTGTCCGCGCACTGCTGCAGGGGCAGCAACTCGCCGACGGCAAACCCAGCGTTGGCTGCGACCACAGCGTCGGCCTTGGCGAACACCTGGGTCAGCGCATCGAGTTCGGTGAGCCGATCGCCCAGACACTGATTGCGGCGCTCGAGCAACCGCGTCGACTGCTCGCCGCGCACGTGGGTCGCCTCGCAGGCCTCGTTGTGCATCTGGACCCACGCCGCGCCGTACTCGTCCAGCGTGGTGGCCACGAACTCGGCGGTCGCCGGTGAGAACGCTCGGTCGATCGCCGACAGTCCGGCGCGCACGTCGGCCCGACGCACGTCGTTCCACACGGTCTCGAGGACTTCCGCCGAGCCTTGGCACGGCGGTCGGTTCTTGATCAGGTACACGGCCGTCAGCGTGCCGATCATTGCCGTGCCCAGTCCCGCCGTCGTGAGGATCTTGCGGCGAAGGATCCGCGGGTCCTTGCCCAGTTCGGTCAGCAGCACGTCCATCGTGGCGAAACGGGCATCGGGCGCGGCTTCGAGCCCGCGCAACAAGGCCCGCCGCACCCAGCCGGGCACGTTGGTGCTCGAACTCGGCTCGCGGATCTTGCCGCCGAGTTTCTGCTGCATCAGCGTGACCGCGTCCTCACCATCGAACGGCCGATCGCCGTAGAGCGCCTGGTAGAGCGACGTGCAAAAACTGAACTGATCGCTGCGCGCGTCGGTCGGTTTGCCTTGATGCTGCTCGGGCGCCATGTAGGCCGGCGTGCCCATGATCGAGCCGGTCTGGGTGAGCAACGGTTCGTACAGTTCCTCGCCATCGGGGCTCGGCTGGTGCTCGTCGTCGTCCTGGACCTCGTCCGGATCCCCGGTGTCGGAGTGCTCGGTGTGGACCGGACGTGCGAGCCCGAAGTCCATGACTCGCACGCGGCCGTCGCGACCGATGAGCACGTTGTCGGGTTTGAAGTCGCGGTGGACGAGGTTGGCCGCATGGGCCGCGGCGAGCCCCCGTCCGGCAGGAATGAAGACCTCGAGGATCTCGTCCCAGCGCCGGGGCTTCTCGGCCAGCCAACCCTTGATCGTCGCGCCCTCGATCAGCTCCATCGCGACGAAGACGCGCTCGCCGATCGTACCCACGTCGTACACCGTGATCACGTTGGGGTGCGCGAGCTTGGCGAGCGCCTGGGCCTCCTGAAGCAGGCGTGAGCGCGCCCGCTTTCGCTCGCTTTGGTTGGGCCGCAACAACTTGAGCGCGACCTTGCGATTGAGCTCCGGGTCGTAGGCCGAGAAGACCAGGCCCATGCCGCCGGATCCGATTTCCTCGAGGACCACGTATCGACCGAGCCGAGTTCCGGGCGTCAGTCCGTGATCTTCGGGTGACGCATCGCGGCGTTGACCTTCGATGATCGTGTCGGCCTCGGCACCGTGGCGCTGGGTCTGCTCGCCGTTGACGTTGGCTGACGACATGGGCAGGGGCAGAGTCCTAGAATATCACGCGATCGGGCGGGCATTTTCACATGCTCTCGCCCTTGGCTCAGGTAGGCTGTTGGGTGCGAATGTCCGAGAGCCTCCAGGCGCGCGTAGCGACCCCCGCGCAGCCCGAACGTACGGGCACGCGGCCACACGTGCGTGGTCCGGTACTGATTCTGCTGCCCGACGGCGATGCCCGGGTCGCGGCGAACACCGAGGTGTTGGGCGCAACATCGGCGGGACGGCTGGTCGCAGCGGCGCGACGGGTGGGGTTCGACGGTGTCGTGTTTGCACCCGGCACGATCGGCGCCGGCCAGGGCCGCGAGGTCGCGACCGGCGACGGTATCGGTGGTCCGGCGCTGATCGCCTTCGACACCGCGACGATCCGCGCCGGCTTGCTCGAACTGATGGTTGCGCATCCGCTCGACGGCGACGAACGCTACACACTCTACGACGGTGTCGGACGTCCGGTCGCGACGTTCTGTGGCCATCTCGACCAGGTCCCCGCCGGGTTGCCGATCTGCGAGGAGTTGCCGTACCCCGAGGGCATTGGACCCGCCGACGTCGCGCGCATCGTCGACCCTGAAGATCTCAGCGCCGCGTTGGCTCTGGTGATCGATGGCGAGGGGGTGTTCCCCTCAATACCCTCGATGTGGCGGCGCAAGGTCGGCGTTCCGACGCTGAGGTGGATGGCCCGCCGTCGCGCGCCGACCGCCCAGTTCGAGCTCGTCGCGTTGGTGCTGGTCTTTGCCGCCTTGCCGCTGTCGCTCGCCGGCAACCATGTGGGACTGTTGCTGGCAGCGTTGTGCCTGCTGTTCGGCGTCCACACCAGCAAGCTCATCAAGTCGCTGCGAATCCTGCGTGGCAATCTTGGACTCGAGTCCGGCGACGTGGCCGGAGAGCGGCTCGCTCGCGCGGCACGTCCGCTGGGTCACGCGGCCATGAGCGGCGGGTTGACCTACAGCATTCTCGCGCAGACCGACCGCGCCGATATTGCCGGCGTCGTGCTGCTGGCGGCCGGTGCTGGTGCCACGGTATTGGCGCTGGTGCAGGCGCGAAATCTGCTGCGTGGTCGCGAGGCGCTGGTGTTTGCACTCCCGGACGCGCACGCCGTCGCCACACGCCTCGGTGTGCGATTGCCCCCGCTGATCGAGGGGGCTCCGCTGTTCGAACTCGCGATCGGGTTTGCCGCGCTGTCGGGGTACGCGGCGGCGCCCTGGGCGATCCTGCTCGTGGGTGCAGCTGCGCGACTATGGCGGTGGTACGCGGGGCCCTTGGGCGCGGACGGCGACTGAATCGATCTCCAGCACTTGGAGGTTTCGATCTGCTGTGGTCATTCGACGTGCACGGGTTTGACCCTGTGGGGGCCCGATGCTAGGTTTCGACCACGCCGCAGCCTAGCTGTGGCTGATTTGCCCTACACGGGCCGAACCACCATGGCACGCAAGATCCCGCTGCTCCCGCTCCGCGAATTGATCGTGTTTCCCCACGAGGTCGTGCCGCTATTTGTCGGTCGAGAGAAATCCATCTCAGCGCTCGAGGAGGCAATGGCCGACGATCGGCACATCCTTTTGTGCGCGCAGAAGAAGGCCAAGGTCAACGACCCCAAGCCCGAGGGCATCCATGCTGTCGGCACCATCGGCACCATCATCCAGCTGCTGAGGTTGCCCGACGGGACCGTCAAGGTCCTGGTCGAGGGCAAGAGCCGGGCTCGAATCGAGCGCTACCTCGACTCCACCAAGTGCTTCCTGGTCGAAGCCGAGCCGATCGAGGTCACTGACGGCGACGACGACCCCGAGTTCGCGGCGTTGCTGCGGTCGGTGCAGTCGACCTTCGAGAACTACGTCAAGCTCAACAAGCGCGTGCCACCGGAGCTCGCGGTGAGTGTGCAGGGCATCGAGAGTCCGTCACGGCTGGCCGACACCATCGCGGCGCACGTCAACTTCAAGCTCACCGCCAAGCAGGAGCTGCTCGAGACCGAGTCCGTCCGCGCCCGTCTGGAAAAGCTCTTCGAGCTGATGCAGAACGAGATCGAGATTCTCCAAGTCGAGAAGAAGATCCGTACTCGCGTCAAGAAGCAGATGGAGAAGAACCAGAAGGAGTACTACCTCAACGAGCAGATGCAGGCGATCCAGAAGGAACTCGGGAGTCAGGACGAGTTCAAGAACGAAATCGCCGAACTCGAAGAGCGAATCCGTCGCAAGAAGATGAGCAAAGAGGCCGTCGAGCGGCTCAAGAAGGAGCTCAAGAAGCTCAAGATGATGAGCCCGATGAGCGCCGAGGCGACCGTCGTCCGCAACTACATCGACGTCGTGCTCGCGCTGCCGTGGTTCGATCGCACCGAAGACAAGCTCGACGTGGAAGAGGCCGAACGCATCCTCGACGAGGATCACTACGGGCTGGAGAAGCCCAAACAGCGCATCGTCGAGTACCTCGCGGTGCAGAAGCTCGTGAAGAAGATCCGCGGGCCGATCTTGTGCCTGGTGGGTCCGCCAGGGGTGGGCAAGACCTCGCTGGCCAAGAGTGTGGCGCGGGCAACCGGTCGCAAGTTCGTGCGCATGAGCCTCGGTGGCGTGCGCGACGAGGCCGAGATCCGCGGCCACCGTCGCACCTACATCGGCGCGATGCCGGGCAAGATCATCCACGGGATCCGCAAGTCAGGCTCGGCGAACCCGGTGTTCCTGCTCGACGAGATCGACAAGATGTCGATGGACTTCCGGGGCGATCCGTCGGCCGCCATGCTCGAGGTCCTCGATCCCGAGCAGAACTTCGCGTTCGTCGATCACTTTCTGGATCTCGACTACGACCTGTCCGAGGTCCTGTTCCTGTGTACGGCGAACTCGCTGCACTCGATTCCCATCCCGCTGCGTGACCGCATGGAGATCATCGAGTTGTCGGGCTACACCGACGAAGACAAGCTCAAGATCGCCAAGCAGTACCTGATCCCCAAGCAGATGGAGCAGAACGGCCTCGAGGCGGTCGATGTCCAGTTCGGCGACACGGCGATCAAGGAGATGATCCACCACTACACCAAGGAAGCCGGGGTGCGCTCGCTGGAGCGCGAGACCGCTGCGGTGCTGCGAAAGATCGCGCGGGAGCACATCAAGGATCCGCGCAAGGGGCAGAGCTTCAAGGTCGACAGCAAGTACGTCCAGAAGCTCCTCGGGCCCCGCAAGTACCGCTTCAACCACGCCGAAGAGGCCGACGCGATCGGCATGGTCAATGGCCTCGCGTACACGTCGTTCGGTGGCGACCTGTTGCCGGTGGAGACGACCATCACCAGCGGCAAGGGTAAGGTCACCCTGACGGGGCAACTCGGTGACGTCATCAAGGAGTCCGCCCACGCCGCGGTCACGTACGTCCGGGCTCGCAGCCTCGTACTCGGGCTCGATCCCGATTTTTACGAGTACGTGGACTTTCACGTGCACTTTCCTGAGGGCGCCGTGCCCAAGGATGGGCCGTCTGCGGGTGTGACGATCGCGACCTGTCTGGTCTCGGCGCTGCTGCGCGTGCCGGTACGCAAAGATGTGGCGATGACCGGAGAGATCAATCTGCGCGGCAAGGTATTGCCGATCGGTGGTCTCAAGGAGAAGGTCCTCGCGGCGTACCGTGCCGAGATCACCACCGTGATCTGTCCGCGGGAGAACGAGAAAGACCTCCACGACATCCCCAAGAACGTGCTCAAGGCGATCGAATTCAAGTTCGCCGATACCATCGATGATGTGCTCCGCTGGGCTCTCGTGCCTCTGGCCGACGACCACCCCAATGCGCCCCTGAGGGCGTTCTTGGCGGGCACCACGCCGACCGATGCAGACGACTGGCGCACGGTTCGCGAGTGGGTACGCCAGCGCGATCGGCAAGAGCGAGCCGATCGGGCCCGCGAGACCGAGTCGGTGCACTAGAGCGTCGTACAACTGAGCAAGCCACGGCGCCGCCGTGGCTTGCGGCACCTCGCGCTACGTCCGCGGCATCGCGGTCGTGCATGCGGTTTTCAGGGCAGGACGATTTTTCGTTCGAGACCGAGACTCGCGAGTTCGGCGGCGGCGAGTTCTGCATCCGCGGGCGGAGTGTGTTGCTCGGAAAACGACTGTTTCAGGTCGGCCAGCGTCACGTCTGTGAAGCCGGCGTCCGCGAGCTCGTCGCGAAGGCCGTCGTCGAGCAAGGCCCTTGCGCGGGCCTCGTCGAGTTTGGCGCCCCCGATGCGGATCCGCTCGTGAGCCTGTCCGCGCAGGCTGACCTGCACGCTCAGTCCCTGCGCGCGCAGTCGCCCGGGCAGGGCGTCCGCGAGCTGCTGCCGATCGGTGATCCTGTGGCGCCGGATCGTCGAGGCCCGTCTCCAGACGATCTTGCGCCGACAGGTTTCGAGTCGCCCCGCGGCCTTCTCGACGCGGCCGCGTGTGACCTCCGAGAGCGCACCGCGGAGCTCCCGCGCCGCGTCGGCGACCTGTCTGGCGTCGGCGCACTTGGCCGCGTCGTGCGAGACATCGTCCACAAAGCGAAGGGCCTCACGTCCCGCGAGCGTCGGCTCGCCGAACTCCACAGGCGGCGTCGTGGCACGGGCTGTCGGGGCGACGGCGTCGGGTCCCGGCTCGGCGCTGTCCTCGGGGACTGCTTCGGCCGTGGCGCTGGGCAGCGCGGGCGCGCTGGCGTCGGGCGCGGGCTCGGCTTTCGCGTCGGGCGTCACTTCGACTTTGGCGTCAGCGTCGGGCGTGGGCTCGGCCTTGCTGTCGGGGCTGCCGGTCGCCTTGGTGTCGGCGGCGAGCTCCCTGCGAGCGGCCCGCTCGGCGTCGGCGGCCTTGGCCTGGATGGCTGCGGCTTTGGGGTCCTCGTCGGGATCGATCGGAACCTGGGCTTGGATCACGATCGGCGCAGCCGCCGGTGGCTTGGGCTTGGGTGGCTCCGGCGTGTTCATGACGCGCAGCACCGTGCCTCCCACCGCGCAGGCGAGATAGCCAGTCAAGCCCCAACGCATCACACGTCCAGTGCCGCGGACGGACTGGCGCATCGCGACCGCGACAATCCACCACAGCACGGAGAAGCCGCACACCACCACGCAGGCGAGCATCGCGGTACCCCACGGGTCGGCGGCGGGATCGAGTCGCAAGGCGATCAGCATCATCGGTCGGGCTGGGGGCAAAGCTGGGGGCAAACCGGAGGGCAATACGTCAGCCCTGGCAGTACTCGTTGACGCTCTTGACGATGGATTCCTCGAGCGTGCCGACTCGTTCGGCCTCGGCGGCGGCGCGATCGAGTGCCTCGCGATCGTTGGCCTTCGCAGCGACGGACATCGTCTGGGTGACCTTCTCGGCCTCGGCGAGCAGATCGATGTACTGCTTCTTGAAACCGGCGACCTGCTCGTCGGAGAACTCCAAGGCGGTGATGTCGTCGCTCGCGGCCTTGATCGTCTTCGAGAACGCGTCAGCGACCGTGGGGTCGCTCTGGATCTCGGCGAGCTTCTCGATCGCGGCCTTCAGTTCGGTGGTATGGGCCTTTACGCCATCGATCAGCTTGTTGCACTGCGACACCTTGGTGTTGCAGCCATGGGTCAGCAGACCCACCACGGCGAGGATCGAAGCGAGGTGCAGGCTCGAAGTTCGGATCTTCGGAAACATTGGGCCTTGGTCCGGCAAATCGGCGTTGGCGGTCTGCTGTCGTTGGGCCACGCGCGGTGAAGCGTGCTCGCGCACCGGGCAAGCCTACGGTGCGGACTCCGGGTTGTCACCCTGTGGCTACGCTGCGATACTCGCGCGCCAATGTCGGGTTTTCTAGCGTTCTCTGGGTCGCGCAGCGGGAGGGTGCTAGCGCTCGCCGCGGCGCTTTCGGCCTGCAATCTCAACAAGCTCACCGCGAACGCCACCTCCGGCATGCTCGAGTTCGGCGCGGTCGCGATGGACCGCGAGAGCGACCTCGAGTTCGCACGGGGCGCTTTCCCGGCCAGCCTCAAGACGCTCGAGACCTTCCTGATCTCCTCGCCGGAGAACGAATCGCTGCTGCTGTTGCTCGCACGCGGCTACAACTCCTACGCGTTTGCGATTCTCGAGGGTGACCTCGAGGTCGCGCGCCTTCACGGCACCACCGAGCACGTCGACGAGCTGACGCGGCGGGCGAAGATCCACTACATGCGAGGGCGCGAGTACGGTTTCGGACTGCTGGCCCGTCCTGCGCTGCGCAAGGCTGCCGAAAGCGGCGACATGGCCAAGCTCGACGCGGAGCTCGCGACGTTGAAGAAGAAGAACGTCGCCGGATTGTTCTGGGCGACCTACGGTTGGTTGTCGACCATCAACCTCTCCAAGGACGACGCTGACGCCCTGCGAGGCCTGACCGCCATCGAGCACATGCTCGCACGCGTCCTCCAACTCGACCCCGACTACAACGCCGGCTCGCCACTGGTGATGCAGGCGGTCTACCTCGCGTCCCGCCCGGTGGTATTCGGCGGCAAGCCCGCCGAGGCCAAGAAGTACTTCGAGCAGGCGATGACGAAGTGGGGTGATCGCAACTTGATCGTGCCTTACCTCTATGCGCGGTTTTATTGCCCCGAGGTTCAGGATCGCAAGTGCTTCGATGCGCTCATCCACAAGGTGTTGGCCACGGATGTCGCCGCGGAACCCGACTTGCGGCTGAACAACGAGGTAGCGCGCGCTCGCGGGCGTTTCTGGAAAGAGCACGTCGACCGCATCATCCTTCCGAGTTCGCCAGAGCCAAGCGGTCCGTGAGATCCGACGCGACCCCTTCATTGCGCTAGCCCACTTGGGGTATTCCTTGGGGCGTCACCCGATCCGGAGTCTTTTCGAAATGTCCCGCGTTCGTCTCGCTGCAACCCGTCGCCGCTTCATCCGAACGACCGCCGCCGCATCGGCGGCAACAATTCTAGGAGCGCCGTACATCGCTCGCGGAGCCGCCAAGACCCTGCGAATCGCCACCTTGGCCCCCGATGGTTCGAGCTGGCACAAGGCCTTCGAAGAGACCGCCCGCGAGGTCTACGAGCGCACCAACAAAGAGCTCGAGATCGTGATCTACGCCGGCGGCACCATGGGTGACGAGGGCGCGATGGTTCGCAAGATGCGGCACGGTCAGCTCGACGGCGCAGCCATCACGAGCGTCGGACTCGGTGAGATCAACAAGCAGCTGCTCATGTTGCAGCTCCCGCTGCTGTTCGCGAACGACTCGCAGCTCGACTATGTCCGCGGCCAGATGAGCTCCACCTTCGAGGGACTCCTCGATGCCGGCGGGTTCAGGCTCGCCGCATGGGGCGACCTCGGATTCATCTACCTGTTCTCGAACACCCCGGTGAAGACGCCCGACGACATCAAGTCGACCAAGATGTGGGTCTGGGATACCGACCCAGTATCGAAGGCCGTCATGGAGGTCGCTGGCGTCAACGCGGTCGAGCTCGGCGTGCCCGACGTGCTGCCGAGCCTGCAGACGGGACTCATCGACGCGTTCACGAACTCGCCCTACGGC
>CANLQR010000311.1 GCA_947492135.1 Deltaproteobacteria bacterium
TGACGATCGAACCCGTGCGGCTGACCTCGGTGGCCAGGGCGTCGTACGACTGATCCCCGTTGGCCGCGAGGTTCGGGTCGCGACGCGGATCGCCGCCGACCTCGCCGAGATAGGCGTCCAACCCATCGACGGAGTCCTTGTAGGGGCCCCTCGCGGCCAACGCGGCGCTGTAGAACGCGATGGTCCCGATGCCGGCGCCCAAGGTGAGACCCAAGGCGACCCACGCGCGCGGCTGCCAGTAGCCCCAGAAGGTCCCGCGCTGACACTTCGCGCGGAGATCCTTGGGGTCCTCGCGGCTCTTGCGCTTGTTTCGCGGGCCGGTGCGACAGAAGTCCTTGAAGTCGGCCTTGAGATCGACCGGGATGTTCTCGGTGTCGATCTCGACGCCCGCCGCGGCGGCTTTGGCAGCCGCCTGCTCGGCGTCGGCGATGGCCTTGGCCTCGGCCTCGATCTCCTCGAGCGTCTTGTCGGGCTCGTCGAGCTGCGCGACGAGCTTGACCTCCTCCTCGGTGATCGGCGCGGGCGGCACGAGGTACTCCTCCATCGCGGTCACGAGCGTAGGCGGCAGCACCACGGGGCCGATCAGATCGCCTTCGGTCAGCGTCACGTCGAAGCTGCGGACGATCGCGTTCTTGCGCGCGTCGTAGACGACGATCTCGGCGCGGTTGGGCGTGCCCGCGATGTAGCGACCATGGAGGATGTAGTCGGCAGCGGTCTTGGGGTTGCTGTTGAGCCACTTGCCGATGGCATCGAGGCAGTCGAGTGCGGCGGTGTCACCCTTGCACTTGACCTTCGCGGCCGCACCCGCGAGATCGAGCGCGACCGACTTGATCCCCCAGCCTTTCTCTTCGAGCGTCGTGAGCAGACCACTGCGCAGGTCGGTCGTGGAGGTGCCGGAGAAACGCAACAGCGCGATGGTCCGACCATTGGTCGCCGGCGCTTCCACGGCAGGCTTGCCTGCCTTCGCCGGGGCGGCCGACGCGGTCGACAGCGCCCACGGATGAAGCGGCAGGGTCAGGCCCAGCGCGACCAACAGTACGCAGGCGCGCGAAACAACGGAGGACTTGGTCGCGGTGATCATGTGCGGGGAAGCTGGGGCGTTTGGCAGGTGGCGAGCAAGGAGCGCGCCTTGGCGGGCCGCCCTAGGCGGCCCTTCGCGAGCGGGATGGTAGCGTTGACGGTTTGCTCGCTCAAGCGCCGGTTGTCGGCGGACTAAGGGGCGTGGTGCGGGGCGTCGCGAGGATCGGCGCGCCCGGGGCCGGCGCTGGGGGGATCGGGATCCCCAAAACAGACCGCGAGCGGCAGCAAGGCGGCCACCAGGCCAAGTCCGAAGTAGGCCCAGCGGACCACTTCGCCGGTCTGCCCGGGCATCGAGTGCGTGACCAAGCCCAGCCCGATGGCCAGCCAGACACAGTGGATCCCGATGGAGGTCGCCCCAACATGCTTGCGTGGCCAGACACCGCGCGCCGCGATCCGGCGTAGGGCGCTGCCCAACACCAAGGCGACGCCGGTGGCTGCGGGGATCAACGCAACACCGCCGGCGGTCTTACGCGACACCCCCAACGCCACCGCGAGCAGCACGACCGCGACCACCACGAGGCGTTCGCGCGCCAGCCCATGCTCGGGCCCCGACGCCGCCCCAGCCGCCACGCCCACAGCCCGCACGACCACGACGCACGCGACCACCATCGGCGCGGCCAGGGCAGCCGCGGTCACGCTCTCGAGTTCGAGGATCTCCAGGCCGAGACTCGGGGCCACCCTATCGGCCAACGCCAGCACGGCGGGCTCGAGTGGCGCGTCGAGGTTCCACCAGCTCGGGGCCGACCACGTCGAGGCGTCGAGATCGGTGGAGACAAACCACACCAGCACCAGCACGACCAACGCCGCGCGACCGCGGCCAGAGATCCCACCCACGCGTAGCTCGGGCTCCGACCACGCGAGCATCGTCGCAACCGCCGGCCACACCAGCGCGCCTTGCCACGCCTGCAGTGACGTCCACGACATCCACGGCGGCGCGGTCGCTCGGGCTTCGATCAGCGCGAGATCCGAGTGCGTCCAGGCGGCGAGCAGCACCAGAGCGACCAACGGCAAGGCGACGGGCCCCGCCCGGGCGAGCATCGCGATCGCGGGCGCGCCGCGGCGCAGGAGCGCAACGGCCAACACGAACGTCAGCACGATCGTCCCGTACAACCACCGCTCGCGCGCGATCCAGTCGGCGCCCGCAGGGGCATCGAGCCGCGTGACGCCGAACCACTGCGCGAGGCTCAGCCGTTCGTTGCCGCGCCACTCCGCATAGCCTGGCCAGCGCCCGGTGACACCAAGTCCGGCGCTGGCCTCGGACGCGTACTTGGTCGGACAGGTCCGGCTCATCACGGCCTCGGGCCGTGCGCCTCGCGGATCGTCGCGACGACCGGGGCAGACGAATTCCACGCGCGATCGCTGCCCGGTGGTGCCGGAGTACACGACGAAACGTGGATCCGTCGGCTCGGTGCTTGGCTCAGCGCCGGGCTCGGTGCTGGCGACCGGCGGGGGACGTTCGGTGTCGAGTCGCTCGCGCACCGGGGGCGTTCGGAGAAACTCGACGCGGGCGTTGGCGAACGCCTCGCGCGCGCGGACTGGCCCTGCGGCGAAGTGGACCTCGGCGATCCGGTGGAGCGCCAACTCCAGGGCCGTCGCCAGCGCGGCCGGGTCATACCCGCGGCTGCCGTTGGGCTCGACGAAGTCGTTGATCGGCAGATCGAATGGGCCCCATCCGTCGACGAGCACCGCTGTGCTCTGGAACGGGTGGATGCCGAGGATCGGACCCGAGAACGCGGCACCGCGGGCGTCGGGCCCCTCGGCCTCGAAGCGCGCGCCGATCACCGCGAGGGCGACGATGATCGGTGCCAGCGTCCACGCCATGAACCGAGGCACCCGGTCGAGCACCAGCGCCGCCACCAGGGTGAACGCGACGGCGAGGGTCGCCCCGGGGAACCCGACCAACAGTTGTCCGACCCCGGTGGCAAGCACCGCGGCAAACACCACCGCGACAAACCCGGTCGCGAACACGACTGCGAAGCGCAACGTCGGTCCGCGCGCCCGCAGCGCAGCTCCCCACCCGCCGACCGGCGGCGAGCCCAGGCGGCTGCGGGTCACCAGCGCGGCGACGACCGCCACGCCCAGCGCGGGCAACCATCCCCACGCCATCGGCAACGCAGCGCCCCCAAGCCATACCACGCCGACGATCGCGCTGAGCAAGGCCCAGATCGTCGCACTCGAGGTCGGGACAGCGGCACGCGGGGTCACGGGCGACAGGGGTTGTACCACTGGCGCCAGCCAAACGCGCACCGCCAAGCCTCGCGACCGACAAACCCCACCCTCGAGAGCGAGACGGGGGAGCCGCAAGGCTGGTATGTAGATCCACACCGGTGGCCAACTTGCCGTCTTCTCGTCCTCGTGCCGGCGTGTTGCCGCTGCTGCCGCTGCGCACGCTGACGCTGCTGCCTGGTCTCGCCCAACCAGTCGAGCTCGGACGCGCCGCGTCGGTCGACGCCGTCCGGCGCGCCCGGGAACGGCCCGCCGACGATCCGCTGCAGAACCTCGTGATCGTGGCGACGCAACGCGACGCGATGATCGAGCGACCCCACCTCGACGACCTCCACCCCGTCGCCCTGCTCGCGGAGATCACTCAAGCGCTCCACGGCATGCCCGGCCGGATGACCGCGGTGGTTCGCGGGGTCGAACGCGTGCGGTTGTTGGCGGTGGATCAGCAAACCGGCCGGTGCGACGCCGAGTTCCAGCGCGCGCACGAAACCATGGGCGATCCGACGCTCGCGTATGCCTACGCCGGCGCGTTGCAGGATCTCGTCAAGCAGTTCGAGAGCCTGCAGACCCAGAATTCGAAGAACCGCCAGCGGGCCCAGGCGCTCGGGGTGTTGCTGTCCGAGCGATCACCGGCACTCATCGCCGATCTCGCGGCGGCCCACGTCGGCCTCGACGCCGCCGAGACGATCGAGATCCTGCACGAGCTGCAGATCACCGAGCGCTTGCGCAAGGTGATCGAGTTCGTCGGCCGCCGGGTACACTCGACCCAGGTCAAGCGCGACCTCGACCGCCATGTCCGTGAGCACCTCTCGCGACACGAGCAAGAAGCCCTGCTGCGCCACAAGCTGCGGGCGATCCGTTCCGAACTCGGCGAACAAGACGACGACGACCACTGGATCGACGAACTCGAGCTTCGTATCGAGGACGCCGAACTCCCGACCGAAGCTCGGGCGCTGGCCGACCGCGAGCTCGCGCGACTGCGGCGGATGAACCCCCAAAGTGGCGAGGCCATCATCAGCCGCACTTGGCTCGAGCTGGCCTCCGATCTGCCCTGGGGCCCCGGGCGCACCACCATCGATTCGCTCGACATTCCTGCCGCACGGGCGCTGTTCGACCGCGACCACTACGGGCTCGAGAAGGTCAAAAAGCGCCTGGTGGAATATCTCGGCGTGCGCAAGCTGGCGCCGGGCAAGCGGGGGCCGATCTTGTGTTTGGTCGGGCCTCCAGGGGTCGGCAAGACCTCCTTGGGGCGAAGCATCGCGACCGCGCTGGGCCGCAAGTTCGTGCGCGCGTCGCTCGGTGGCATGCGCGACGACGCGGAAATCCGCGGCCATCGCCGCACGTACATCGGCGCCCTGCCCGGCCGCATCCTGCAATCGATGCGCAAGGCCGGCTCGACCAACCCGGTGTTTCTGCTCGACGAGATCGACAAGCTGTCGGCGCCCGATCTGCGCGGGGACCCGGCAGGAGCGCTGCTCGAAGCGCTCGATCCCGAGCAAAATCAGACCTTCGAGGATCACTACCTCGGGACCGGCTACGACCTGTCCAAGGTGATCTTCGTGTGTACCGCCAACGATCTGGGGCCGATCCCCGGAGTGCTTCGCGACCGGCTCGAGATCATCGAACTGACCGGGTACACGATCGAGGAAAAGGTCGCGATCGCCCGCGACTACCTGCTTCCGCGCGCGCTCACCGAGCACGGGCTCGCCGCCGACGCCGTCGTCATCGACACCGATGTGCTCGAGGCGCTGGTGGTCCGCTACACGCGCGAGTCCGGGGTCCGCAACCTGCAGCGAGAACTCGAGGCGCTGCTACGCGACACCGCGATGTCGATGGCCGAGGGCGGTAGCCCGCGGACCACACTGACGATCGACGACCTCGCGCGGGTGTTGGGACCGTTGCGCTTCCACGACGAGATCGTCGAGAAGAGTCCCACGATCGGGGTCGTCGTCGGCCTGGGCTGGACCCCCGCGGGGGGCCGGCTGTTGTTCGTCGAGGCCGCGGTCACCCCGGGCGGCGGCAGCGTTCGCCTCACAGGCAGGCTCGGCGAGGTCATGCGCGAGTCCGCCGAGACCGCGCTGTCGCTGGTGCGCAGCCGCGCCGAGCGCTACGGCATCGACCGCCACTTCATGCGCGATCACGACGTGCACGTTCACGTGCCCGACGGCGCCGTGCCCAAAGACGGACCGAGCGCCGGTATCACGGTGACCACCGCGATCGTCTCGACGCTGACCGGCCGACCGGTGCGGACCGACCTTGCGATGACCGGCGAGATCACGCTGCGCGGTCACGTGCTACCGATCGGCGGGGTCCGGGAGAAGGTCCTCGCGGCCCATCGCGCCGGCATTCGAGAGGTGATCCTGCCCGCCCGCAACCGCAAGGACGAGCCCGAGATCCCCGCCGCGGTGCGTGCCGACATGCGCCTGCACTTTGTCGCAACCATCGACGAGGTGCTCGACCTCGCGCTGCTCGATGCGACGCCAAAGGTCGACGCCGCCCAGTAACCGCAGCACGCGGGCTCGTCGTCACCCGGCCGGCGGAACGAACTCGTCACAGGTGGTGTCGATCACCGAGACCGCGTCCTGGAAGAACTGGTTGTAGCTCCCCGAACAGACGCTGCCGGCGATCCCGCGATCGCCCCACGAATCCACGAACTCGCGCAACCGCGGACTCGGCTCTGCACCCGACGCAGCATCGGGATTGAACGGCGGACAGATGCTGCCCGGCTGATCGCCGTCACCGAAAAGCCCGAGCACCACCATCGCGTTGGCGTCGCCAGCCTTGGCCGAGATCAACGCCTGGCGCCAGCCGGCCACAGTCCCGCCGCTGCCGTCGGAGGCGTCATCGTCCTCGTCGGTGATGAACGTGACCACGAGGATGGCGTCGTCCCTCAGGAAGCCCTCGTTGCACGCCCACGCCGGCGTGCCCGGGGTGACCGCGGCGACCATCGCCTCCATCGGCTTCTCGGGATCGTCGGTCGAGCCAGTGCCGACCCGAGCGGCGCACTGGAACGCGTCGGTCAGGTTCGGCTGCGCGCTGTCCATGTAGCGGCCGGGGCTCGTAAACCCACAGTCGCTGTTCGTGGCCTCCGCGCCGCGCGGGAAGGTCACGCCCGCGCCGAGCACGTCCTCACACTCGAGCGGTTCGGTGACGCCGCACTCGAATCCGGGGTTGAGCAAGCAACCCGCACCCATGAGAAAATTACAGAGCACTGGACACTGCGCGTATACCCACGCATCGGAGTCGATGACCATCAGGTGATAGTCTTGGGCCTCATCGAGCGTCTCCTGGATGGTCTGGATGAACTGGGGAAAGCTGGCGATCAGGTTGAGTTGCTCGTCCGACATCGACCCGGAGTTGTCGATGATGAACAAGAAGTCGACCTTGTCGCAGCCCGACATGTCGCCGCCGTCGTCGGCAGTCATGTTGCCGGTCCCGGCGCCGACGTCGAGCTTGATCATCCCATCGTCGGAACTCGCCATCACGCTGGTCTCCGAGCTCCCGATGGAGTCCCCGGTGACCTCTGCTGCCGCGGTCATCGTCACCGGCAACGTCGCGGTCGGGGTTTCGTCCTCGCGGGTATCGGAGCAGCCGTACGCCGCGACAAGCCCGGCGGCGCAGCACGCGGTGAGGGAGAGTCGGCGGATCGGCACCGTGGAACCCTAGCAGGGGTACAGGCCCACGCGGAAGGCCTCCGCAGGCCGCACGCTCGTGCGAACCCTCCGCAAGCGAGCTGACGCTTTTACGGTGTCGGCAAACGTTCAACTCGCGACGGGCTCGGATCGCCACGCGATTCGGGCGCGATTCGGCGCGCGACTCGGGGCTCACACCCCGAGCAGTTCGCGAACGCTGCCGGTCACAGCAGAGGTCGGCAGGCACATCCGGGCACCGGCCAGGCGCGCCTGTGCGCGCATCTCGTCGGTCGGGTTGTCGTGCACGGCGATGATCTGCACGCCGGCGTACGCGGCGATCAGCTTCTCGATCACGTGGGCGCTGTCGACATCGGGCACCGCGAGGCTGAGCAACACATATTGAGGTGGTGCCGACTGCGCGACGAGCAATGCGTCGGCGCCGGTCTGCGCCGTCAGGACCTCGGTCGGTGCGTCCGGCGACGATAGTTCGTCGCGCACGCGCGCCCGGAAGTCCGCGTTTTGGGTCACGATCAGCACCCGCGGAACCTCGTCGCGTGGCGCCGCGACCCGGCCGGGCCCAGTACCAAGTTCGCGCAGGTTGAACGCCTCGACGACATGCCGACGGACCTCGAGCACATCGAGCGGCTTGCGCAGGCAAGCCGCGGCGCCCGCAGTGATGATCCGGTCCATGTTTGCTTCGGTGTAGTAGCCGGTGATCGCGATGATCTCGGTGTTCGTGGTCGCCGGGTCCTTCTTGAGCCGGTGGCAGACCTCGAAGCCGTCCACGCCTGGCATCATCAGGTCCAAGAAGATCAGCTGCGGCCGAAACGCGACCACCAGTCGCCCGGCATCGAACGCGTCCTTCGCGACCTCGACGTCGAACTTGTGATTGAGTTCCTTGACGACGTCGCGCACGAGATCGAGCACGACCGGCTCGTCGTCGACGACCAGGATGCGACCGACCTCGGTGCCAGTCGGGAGGCTGAACGGGATTCCACGCTCCCGACAAACCCGCTCGAGATCGTCGCGTCGCACCCGGCGATGTCCGCCGACGGTCTTGAACGCTGGGATCAGGCCGTCCTCGATCCACCGGATCACCGTCGTCGGCGTCACGCAACAGATCTTGGCGACGTCGTGCGTGGAGTAGGTGTCCTTGACGGGAGTGCGGCCGCGGGCCATCGGAGGTTTAGCGTCCTTGGCGACTCGGGGCGTCGCTCGGGGGGAGAGGTGGAGCGGGCGGCAGGACCACCGTGAAGGTGGCGCCCTTGCCCGGGGCCGACTCTACGACGATGTCGCCGCCGTGGTCTTGTACAATTCCATAGGAGATCGCCAAACCGAGCCCTGTACCCTTGCCAATGTCCTTGGTGCTGAAAAACGGGTCGAAGATGCGGGCCTGGATCTCCGGGGGGATCCCGTGGCCCTCGTCTGCCACGGTGAGCTTGGCCCCCCCACCGGGCAGCGCCGCCAGCCGCAGCCGGATGCTGCCGCCCCGCGGCATGGCGTCGACTGCGTTGGACAGCAGGTTCAAGAGTACCTGCTCGAGCTGATCGGCGTCCGCGAAGACCACCGCGGGCTCGTCGAGCTCGCGCAGGATCCGGATGTTGTGCATCCGCCACTGGTATTCGCCGATCGAAAGCACCCGGTCGAGCAAGGTCTTGATGTTGACGTGGCGGCGCTCGCCGCCGTCTTGCCCTCGGGAAAACAGCAAGACGCCCTCGACGATCTTGCGGCAGCGCTCGCCGCTCGCCGCGATCTTCTCGACCTTCTCGCGGACGTCCGGCGTGAGCGCTCGCTCGAGCAACAGCTGGCTATAGCCCACCACACCGGACAGTGGATTGTTGATCTCGTGAGCAATGCCTGCGGCCAGCAAGCCGACGGCCGCGAGTTTCTGGCTGCGCAGGATCTGGGTCTCGAGCGCCCGACGGTCGCGCAAGTCGAGGCCCACGATCACCGCGCCACGGACCTCACCACCTTGCCGCATCAGCCGAGCCTCGAGGTGAAGCGGGAGCTCGGTGCCGGCGTGCGTGCGCAGCACGATCTCGCGCGTGACGCCGCCATCGCGCAGCAGCGTCGCCCACAGCTCGGCCCATGCCGCGGGTTCGGTGGCGACACCCACGTCGATCCCGAACCGCGCACCGATCGCGGACTCGGCGGGCACCCCGAGCAGCTGTGCGCTCGCGCGGTTCCAGGTGACGACGCGGCCGAGGTCGTCGACGGTGTCGATCAACACCGCGCTCTGGTCGAGCACCAGGGTCTGGTAGTCGGCGAGCTCGCGGGTCGCGAGCGACAGCAGCGCGCCCTCGAGCCCCAACCCGAGCTGGGCTGCA
>CANLQR010000312.1 GCA_947492135.1 Deltaproteobacteria bacterium
TCGCGGCCGATGCGTTGGCCGTGACACCGACCACAGATCTCGTTGCTGCGATCGACGATCAGATCGCCGGGATCCGTGATCGAACCATCGTGTCCGACCACCGACCAGACCCGCCGAGCCACCGACGCCTGACGCCCGACGTGCAGCGACGCGGCGCCGTGGCAGGCCTCGCACGCGATGCCCCACTGCCCGACCTCCGAGTTCCAGTGCCCGGCGTCATCGAGGCCGGGGACCGGCTCGGTGTTGTGGCAGAAGATGCAGTTGTCGTTGTAGCGAGCGAGGTGACGCAGGTAGTCGTCGCGGTCGCCGGCGCGACCATCGGGCGCCAAGAAGGCTCCGTTGAGATGGATCCACCGAGCCTCGGCCACGTGCCAGGCCACCGGGAGTCGCCACAGCTCGCCGTCGCCGCCTCCGCGATCCATCCGAGCGACGTACTGCTGGTAGCGATGGCTGCCGACGGCAAGCTCGACCACATGGTCGAGCAGCACAGCCTGGTGCTCGTCGACGATGCGAATGCGCGGCCGACCATCGCCGTCACGCGACATCGTCGCCACGAAGCCCAGTGCGACCAGGCTCTCCCCCGCGAACGGGGCGAGCACGCCGGTGGGCGCCACCTGGGTCATCGTCCGGTGATAGCTGTCGTGCCACGATGACCACTGTGAAGCGTGGCACCCGCGGCAATCCTCGGCGCCGACGACCTCGGCGCGGGCCCGATCGGGTGGTCCCCACGCCGCGTCATCGAGCAGCGTGGCGGTCGTCGTCCCGGCCACCACCACCAGCCAGGCCACGGCCGGGCCGAACAGCACAGGCAGCGTCCAGCGCAGCGCCACAGTCTCAGCTCTCGAGCGTGAGAACTTCGATGTCCTGGTCGTAAAGCCGGATCGGCGCGCCTTCGCCATCGGCACGCAGCGGCAGCGGCACCGCCACCGTCAGGGCGCGCCCTTGATACTGCGTACCGTTTTGACTCTGGAGGTCCGCGATCCATACCCGCCCGCGGTGGGCAAAGATGCACGCGTGCAGGCGACTCATCCGCGGCGAACCGAGCACGAACTGACAGGCCTCGTGACGACCGATCACCACCGGTCCCTCGCGCATGTCGTAGCGGTGCACCGCACCTGCGTGACGCATCTCGACGATCGGTCGGGTGATGGTGTCGAACAACGGATCGAGCTTGTCCGGCTCGAACCACAGGCCATCGGCCTGCGCGGCCGCACGAAAAGCCGCCGCCATCTCGCGGCCACTGCCGTAGCGCCCGGCCGGTGACTTCGCCATCGCCTTGCGCATGAACACGTCGAGATTCGGCGAGGACACCCGCCCCGGATCCGGTGCATCGACGATGGTGGGTCGTCCGCGCCGATTCACTGGAATCGACAGCGGCGGGATCTCGGCCTCCATGTGTTGGTGGAGCAGCTCGGGCAGACTGCGACCGTCGTACGGCAGGCGCCCCGACAACAACTCGAACGCGATGACGGCCAGCGCGTAGCGGTCGGTCGCGGGCCCAACGTGCTTGGTGTCGCGGAACTGCTCGGGACTCATGTAGTGGGGCGTGCCGAACACCGATCCGGTGGCCGTCGCGGCCTCGTGGGCCAGCCACTTGGCGATGCCCAGATCGATGATCACCGGATCCCAACCGTTGGACTGATTGCGGAGCAAGACGTTGTCGGGCTTCAGATCGCGGTGCACGACGCCGAGACCGTGCAGCTCATCGAGACTGCGGCCCACGCCGACGAGCAAGCGGTGCGCACCCCAGGTGTCGCCCTGGGAAATCCCCACCGCGGGCGAGACGCCGTCCACGAACTCCATCGCCATCCACGTCCGACCGAACTCGTCGCTGCCAAAGTGCTCGACCTTGATGACGCCGTCGAACATCGCGCCGCTCATCAGCTCGGCCTCGCGCTGGAAGCGAACTGCGGCCTCACTGCCCTCGTGCACCTCGGCGCGCAACCACTTGACCACGACCAGCCGGCGCTGAAACACGTCCACGCACAGATGCACGTCACCCACCGCGCCTTCGCCCAACGGGCGGATCTTGAGGTAGGGGCAGCTTGGCACGCCCATCGACTCTAGCAGGGCTTGAGCAAAGACGCGCCCCTGCCCGGGCAGGCGCGCGCCATGGCCGCGCGCCGGGCCACCGGATCGTGGCGAGCGGAGCCATCGAGCCGCCGTCGACGGGCGGCTTGCTGGCCCTCACCGGCGCTCGCCAGCCCTCACTGGAGCGGGAGTTCGACCTCGGTGTAGGGCTCGGCGAGCATCTGGGCGGTCCTGCCGCCGAACGCGATCGTGCACAGCCCCGGCTTGGGAATGGTCAGGCGCGAGGTCGTCTGCGGAGCCAGCTTGGCTTCGGCGTCGAACGAGCCACACGCGAGGGTCGCGTTGACCGCCGTGGCGGCATCGTTGCGCAACACCAGCACGGTCTGGGGCGTGGCGTTGAACTTCACCTTGAACGGGTAGACCTCTGAGATCTTCTTGGTCAGCGACTCGATGCGCTGCTCGGTGCCCGGACCACGGTACGGGTATGCAGTACCCAGCCCTGTGATGCTCTGTTTCGACCAATCGAGCTCGGAGAGGGCTTCGCCCAGACGAGTGATCTTGCCGCCGGGGTACTTGACCAAGCCGGTCGCCAGGACGAGCGCGGCGTCCTTCTTCTTGAGCGGCGCGAAGTCGGTGACACTGAGCAACTCGGCCATCGCCACGTGGACCTCGGGGAGGTCCGCGGCTTTGGCTTTGGCCCGGTCGAGGTCGGCCTTGGCGGCGTCGAGCCGACCCGCGGCGATCGCCTCGTGCACGCGCACCGTCAACAAGATCGCCACGACCTGGGCGTAGCCGCCGGTCTTGCTGTCGATCTTGGCCAGCGCGGCCTCGGCTTCGGCGAGCTTGTTCTTGCCCGCGATGGTCAGCACCCGCTGGAGCTGTAGCGACGGATCGCCGGGCCGCAGCTCGAGCGCGCGCGAGAGCGCCTCGTCGGCCTGGTCGAGCTCGCCCTTGCTGAGGTGGGTCGCACTACTCGCGATGTAGAGCATGGCGACGCGCTCGCGCAGATCCGCGAGGCGTTGCGGACTGACCTTCAGCTTGCCCTGCTCGGCGAACTCCACGAGGGTCTCGAGTCGGTCGATGGCGACGTTGGCCTTGCCGCGCCGCTTGAGCTCGTACGCCACCTCGACGGCGAGATCGAGCTGCTCCTCGGCCCCTACGCCGCTGGGTGCAAGGTCGAGCAAGCGATCGGCCCGCTCGGGCTCGTCCTCGGCGAGAATCGCGAGCACCGTGATGTGCCGCAGCTCGAGGAACTGCCGGCGATGGTCGACGTCGGCAACGCCGATGAGGTCGGCAGCCGGGGCAAGGGCCTCAGCCGCGGCACCGTTGGCCTTGCGTGCGAGTCGACAGCGCACCACGTTCAACGCCAGTGCGGCGTTGGGAATGATCGCGAGCGCGCGCGAATAGTCGTTCTCGGCCTCGGCCCACTGCTGCGCGTGATAGTAGGCATCGGCACGGCCGATGAGCAGCACGGTCAGCAGCCGCGAGCAGCCGCGACACTTGTTCTTGACGCCCTTCTCGACGAGCGCGAACGCCTCGTTTTGCATGCCGCGCGCCATCATGATCCGCGCGCGCCCGACCAAGGCGTCTTCGTTGTTGGGGTCGAGTTTCAGCGCCTTCTCGAAGTAGTCGTCCGCGACCTTGAAGCGATCTTTGTTTTCACGGCCGCGCTGCACATAGATCTCCACGAGTTCCGCGCTCGCGTCCTTGCGCGTCTTGGGCTCCTCGAGCGCCTCTTGGTACAACTCCTCGGCGTCCTCGAAGTCACCTTCGCCATCGGACCACGCGTTGCGGGCCTTATCCAGCGCGCTGGCGCAGCCCGGCGCCATGGCGAGGACCAGCGCGGTGGCAATCCAGCGCGGCGAGAGAATCAGGCGTGCGCGCGAGCGAATGAAGTTCCGTTCCATGTGTAGAGCTCCCGATGGATGCTGGTACGATCGACCTGATAAAGCGAGAATGCGGCCTGACGACCAGGTCGCTGCGAGCACGAGGTCCCTGAGGCGATGCCGTGGACGGGGACGTCGCCCCCCGGTCCGGGCAGGGCGGTCTCGAGGGTGAGATGTTCGTGGCCGTGGAGTATCAACTCAGCCCCCCGCCGGGCAATCACCTCGCCAAAGGCGGCGAGGTCGAGAAGGTTGTGCCGAGGCCTGGACACGCCCGCCACGGGGGGATGGTGGATCAGCACCACGCGCGCGCAGTCCTGCTGAGCCAGGCGGGCCAGCACGGCGTCGAGCCGCTCGAGCTGGCCCGGACCGACGGCGCCGGTCGCAAACAGCGGTAGCGTGGCGATCCCGGTCGAAAGCCCGACCAGCGCGACCTGGCCAAAGCGCTGCACGAACGGGAACTCGCCGCCCTCGCGCTCACCGGCCATGAACCCGCCAAAGTAGCGATCGAACAGGTTCTGGCGGACCGAGCCGGCCGTGTACGTGTCGTGATTGCCCGGAATCACGGTCACCGGCAGGCCCAGCGCCTCGAGCCGGGTCCGCGCGTGGGCGAACTCCGACGGCAAGGAGAGATTGGTCAGATCGCCGGTGACGACGACCCGCTGGGCGTGCAGCGCCCTGGCGGCCTCGATGGCGTGGTCGAAGATGCGCTCGTCATGCTGCCGCCGACGCTTCACCGCGAGGTTCACCCGCCCGGTGATGCGCTTGTTCAGGTAGTGCCATGGCCGCACCCCTCGCAGATCGAGCAGGTGGATGTCCGAGAGGTGGACGAAACGCAACGACATGACGACGACGCGCGGACGCCCGGTTGTAGCAGGCCCCTGGGCGCAGGCATACCCGGGCGGCGGCGGCAGGTCGGCCCGCACCGCGAGCGCCGCATGCGTTGGGTCGGCGCGGGCCGCGACGCTCCAGGCGGCCCCCTAGCGGAGCACGGGCGGCATGCTGGTACAGTTCCGCCCGCCATGTCCAACTTGCTTACGCGTGGGCGAACACACTCCTGCGGGGCGCTGCGCCACAGTGATGTCGGTACCGAGGTGGTCTTGTTCGGCTGGGTTCACCGCCGTCGGGATCATGGCGGCCGCATCTTCGTCGACCTGCGCGACCGCGAAGGCCTCACCCAGGTGGTGTTCGGCCCCGACATCGACGCCGCCACCCACCTTGCCGGGGACAAGCTGCGCAGCGAGTTCTGCGTCGGCGTCGTCGGCGTCGTCATCGATCGCGGGGACAACGCCAACCCCAACATGGTGACCGGTGCGATCGAGGTCGAGGTCCACACGCTCGAAATCTTCTCGCAAGCCGACACGCCACCGATCAGCATCGCCGACGACGACCGCATCGACACCGGCGAAAACCTGCGCTTGCGCTACCGCTACCTCGATCTGCGGCGACCCTCGCTGCAGAAGAACTTCATCACCCGGTCGAAGATCGCCTTCGTCACGCGACGCACCATGACCGAGCAAGGGTTCCTCGAGCTCGAGACCCCATGCATGGTGAAGTACACGCCGGGGGGCGCGCGCAACTTCTTGGTGCCCAGTCGCCTCAACGCCGGGACGTTCTATGCGCTGGCGGAGTCGCCCCAGATCTTCAAGCAGCTGTTCATGGTCGCGGGGTTCGACAAGTACTTCCAGATCACCCGTTGTTTTCGCGACGAGGACCTGCGCAACGATCGTCAGCCCGAGTTCACCCAGATCGACGTCGAGATGTCGTTCGCGACCCCCGAGCTGGTGTTCGCGGCGATGGAGGCCCTGATCGGCAACGTGTGGCGTGAGGTCCTGGGCGTCGAGATCGCGCTGCCGCTGCCGCGACTGACGTGGGCCGAGGCGATGGGCCGCTATGGCTGCGACAAGCCCGATCGTCGCTTTGGTCTCGAGCTGGTCGACATCACCGCGGCCACCCGCGCCTGTGGTTTTCGC
Source organism: Deltaproteobacteria bacterium (assembly GCA_947492135.1). Lineage (GTDB taxonomy): Bacteria > Myxococcota_A > Polyangia > Nannocystales > Nannocystaceae > Xiheibacterium. The sequence continues at coordinate 5,888 of CANLQR010000312.1, forward strand.
GTGTTCGAGGCGGCGCCGTGCGTCAAGGGCATCTGCGTCCCACCCCAGCACGCCGGCGCGTTGAGTCGCAGTCAGCTCGACAAGCTCACGGAGTTCGTCAAGAAGCGCGAAAACGGCGGAGCCAAGGGCCTCGCCTGGGCGCGCATGCTCGACGACGGCACCTGGCAGGCGCCGTTCGCCAAGACCCTGTCACCCGAGATCACCGCAACGTTGAGCGCCGCGATGGGTGCCACTCCTGGCGCAGTCATGCTGTTCGTGGCCGACGCCTGGCGCACCACCCATCAGGTGCTCAACGCGTTGCGGCTCGAGCTGCGCGACCAGCTCGAGCTGGTGCCACCGGGCACCCACTGGGAGTTCGTGTGGGTCACGGACTTTCCGATGTTCGAGACCCGCGACGACGGCACATTGGTCGCGGCCCACCACCCCTTCACGATGCCGCGCGCCGATCAGCTCGAGCTGTTGCAGAGCGACCCGGGCCAGGTGCTCGCGCAAGCCTACGACCTGGTGCTCAACGGCAACGAGATCGGCGGCGGCTCGATCCGAATCCATCAGCCCGAGGTGCAGGCGCGGATCTTCGAGATCCTCGGCTTGACTCCCGAGCAGGCCCAGCAAAAATTCGGTTTCCTGCTCGAGGCCTTCAAGTACGGGCCCCCGCCGCACGGCGGAATCGCCTTGGGCCTGGACCGCCTCGCGATGCTGATCACCCACGCCACGAGCCTGCGCGACGTCATTGCGTTTCCCAAGACGCAAAAGGGCCAGGACCTCATGACGAGCTGCCCGACGCCCGCCGACGAGGCGCAGCTCGCAGAGCTGTTCATCCGGTCGGTGCCGCCGCCGCCGACGCCCGGCGGCAGCGCGACCTAGCTGATCCCGAAGGCCCCGCGCGATGAAACTGCCCCGGCCCGAACCTCGCCGCCTCGCGCTGGTCGCCTTGTCCGCGGTCGGCATGGTGCTGTCCTGTCCGAACTGGGACCAGTTCTGGCTCGGCTTTGTGATGTGGATCCCCTACTTCGCCGCGATCGAGGGTCAAAAGCCGCGGGCCGCGTTTGGCTATGGCTGGCTGGTCGGGATCATCACCGTGTTCTGGGGCTTCTTCTGGATGGGCACCCTGCTCACGAAGTTCGCGGGCTTCTCGGTGGTCGCGGCGCTGCCGGTGACGCTGTTGTTCGCGCTGTGGCACGGCTTGTTGTGGGGCCTATCGGCGTGGCTGATCACGATCGCCCGGGCTCGCGTCGACTGGCCGCTGTGGGTGGTTGCACCACTGGTCTGGGTCGCGGTCGAGGCGTTGCTGCCGTGCATCTTTCCGATCTACATGGCCCACGCGTGGTGCTGGCAGCCCCTGCTCATCCAGACCGCGGAGCTCGGCGGCGTGACCACCGTCGGCGGGATCATGGTCGCCACCAACGCGGTGTTGTACACGCTGCTTCGCGGACGCATCGCGGGCACCGCGGCGCGCAGTCGCGATTGGATCGTGGCGGCGGTGCTGGTGCTCGGCAACCTGGCCTACGGTGGGCTGCGTCTCGCTCAGGTGACCGCGCAGATCGACCTTGCGCCCAAGGTCCGGTTTGCCGTGGTGCAGGGCAACATGAGCATCAAGCAGATGACCGACCCCCAGCAGCGCAGGATGGTCCTCGCGGCGCAGCAGGCCAAGACCGCCGAGCTCGCCGCGCAAGGTGCCGAGATCGCGTTGTGGGGTGAGACCGCGTATCCGAACCCCCGCGCGTTCACCCGCGATCGCACAGAAGACCTGCCGGAAAACCACGCGTGGCATGTTCGCCGCGGCTTCGACATCCCGGTGATCTTCGGCGCGGTGACCCACGACGCGACGCGACGCGAGCCCTACCCATTCAACAGCGCGATCCTGCTCGACGAGCATGGCAAGGTCGCCGGCCGCTACGACAAGGTCTACCGCTTGATGTTCGGCGAGTACGCGCCGCTGGTGGATCCGCAGTGGTACCTGAAGATGGTCCCGTCGGCGTCGCACATCGCCCAAGGCGCTGGCCCCGGCGTGCTGCAGCACGGGATCTGGCGGCTCGGACCGTTCGTTTGCTACGAGGACATTCTCCCGCGGTTCGTCCGCGACGCCGCCGGCCAAGACGTCCACGCCTTCGTCAACCTGACCAACGATGCGTGGTTCGGCGCGACCGCCGAGCCCGGACAGCACTTGGGCCTGGCGATCTTCCGCGCCGTCGAGCACCGCAAGGCGCTGGTGCGTGCCGTCAACACCGGCGTGTCGGTCTACGTCGATCCGACCGGCGCTGCACATCACCGCACCCGCGTCACCGACCCCGACGTCGAAGGTCCGCAGGCGCCTGATGGTTTTGTCGCCGACGTCCCGATGATGGACACCGAGTCCCAGACGCTCTACGGCCTCACCGGCGAGCTCTTCAACGGCCTGTGCATCGCGGGCGTCGCTTGGATGCTGTCGCGGCGCCGTCGTTCCGTGCCGTCGGCAGCCGCGGCCTGACCGGCCTCGCGCTTGCCGGCCTCGCGCTTGCCCGCCGTAGCCCGCCCGTGCCGACCGCCGATGGCGTGCTAGCCTGCGGCTCGCAATGACGCGCCTTGTCGCAGCCCTGGTCCCTGCCATCACCCTCGTGTTCGCGTGCACGCCGGCACCGGCGCAGCCTCCCGGCGCCACGCCCCAAGCGGTGGTCCCCGAGGGTTCGCCCGCGACACCCTCCCCGAGCGCACCCCCACCAGTGATCGCCGCCCAGGCTCACGCCGTGGTGGGGCACGCGGCGCCCGACTTCTCGCTGTCGGCCGCCGATGGCACCGCGTTTCGCCTGGCCGATCACAAGGGCAAGCTGGTCGTGCTGGAGTGGTTCAATCCTGGCTGTCCGTTCGTGAAGTACGCCCACGGCGAGGGTCCGCTCAAGGACATGGCCGCAGTCGAGACCGCCAAGGAGGTGGTCTGGGTTGCGATCAACTCCGGCGGCGCCGGCAAGCAAGGCGCCGGCGTCGAGGCCAGTCTCGAGGGCGCGAAGGGCTTTGGCATGACCCACCCGGTGCTCATCGACGAGGCCGGCGCAGTCGGCCGGGCCTACGGCGCCGAGAAGACGCCGCACGTGTATCTGATCGACACCGCGGGTGTACTGGTCTACGCCGGAGCGATCGACAACGCGCCGATCGGCGAGGTCGACGGCAGCGGTGCCTACGTCAACCACCTCGGGCTTGCGCTGGCTGACGCACGCGCGGGGCGGCCGGTCGCGAATCCGCAGACCAAGGCCTACGGATGTTCGGTCAAGTACGCCAAGGGCTGAGCGCCCGCCCCGAAGCCACGCCGCTCGAG
>CANLQR010000313.1 GCA_947492135.1 Deltaproteobacteria bacterium
CATAGGAAGTACAAAGCACGTCGCGGTTCGGCTACCTACCATCAGGGCGCCAGGCGGTGAAAGTCGACGGTCGACAGTGACGTGTTGTTGTTGGCCATCAGCACTGACACGATGACGCTGTCATCCGGGGCGACCGAGAGACCACACGAGACGACAGTCCCCCTCATCAGGGTTCGGGCCCGAGGACGACGTGTTCACATCATCGAGTTGCGGCCCGCAGCCGCTGGTCATCACGCATGAGAGAAGCAGAGCCAGGGCGCCACGCCGCGGGCTCACGGGAGCACCAGCGTTTGCCACGGGGCTAGCGTCGCGGAGACACCCGCACCGGCCTTGAAGGAGAGTGCTGGATGCTCCGGCGCTCCCGGGAGGCGTGATCCAAGGAGCCCGGGAGTCAACACCACGAGATCTGTGCGTCCGTCCTTGCTCAGATCGCCAGCAACGAGCCGGAGTCCGAATCCGTCCAGGTCCGTGTTGGGATCCAGCCCCGACTGATAGCCGTGAACCGCTCACGGCCGCGCGTCGGTCGGCGTGGGCGACCGCTTGTCGTCGAGTGCGTTCGCAGGCGAGCTGGATCCCGTCGGCCGGCGTCGCGGCATCGCGGACAGAACCACCACCGCGAGCCACCCCGACGTGCTTCTGCGGTCGCTGCGGCAGCCACAGCCGCGGCCTTGCAGGGTATCGACGCCAGCGTCGTCACCGCTGCTGCTCGCACCGCCGCTCGAGGAGGCCGCGCCGCCAGAATCGCTCGGATTGTCGCCGCTCGAATCTTCCCCGACGCTCTCGCCCGCGGTCGTCGCCGCCCCCGTGCTCGTCGTGCCGGGATCGGGACGAAGCCGCTGTCGCTCGTCGCGGTCGGCGAGCTGATGCGCAAGGCGCTGGAGAGGGAGGTCGCGGGGGTGCTGTCACGGATCGGCGTGCGGGGTCAGGCTCGTCAGGCTGCTCGCGAGTCAGTCGCATCCGAACGGCACACGCGGCGTTCCCTCGTAGTCCTGCGGATCCTCGACGATGATCACGGGCTCGTCGAAGCTGTAGCCGCGTTCGAGGCCGCGGCCATCCGAGGAGATGTCGCTGCTGGTCGTCTCGGGGCCTTGGCACTCGGGATCAACAATCGGCGCGAGCACCCCTGTGCTACGTGACCACGCGAGCACGCCTTCGCTCAGCCCGAGATGCGTGTCCAACTGCACGACGAGTAGCCGGCCATCGGACGTCCAGCGAACCCCAGCTTCGCGGATCTCGACGCGAGGAAAGACGACCTCCAGCGCGGACGCATCGACGATCGAGAGCATCGCCCGCTCCTCGTCGAAGTCGCCACCGATCTGGTGCAGCGCGATCAGAGCACCATCGGGCGACGGCACGCCGCGCATCGAGGAGTACCCGCGCGGTGGCCCGAGCTGCGGCCAGTCGTCGGTGTCGGCGATCTCACGCGAGCTACCATCCTCGAGGAAGTACTGCCACAGCTCGGAATGCGTGTCGTCGGCCGTTCGCGCGAGCAGATAGCCCGCGTCGTTCATCAGGTAAATCGCGCTGAAGGAATCGCCGCGGCTGAATACCGACTCCGGGGGCGACGAGAGGTCGCTCGGCATGACGAAGACCTCCTCCCCGAGCTCGCGATCTTTGTAGCCGAACGACTCGTAGTCGGTGCCGCGCGACTCCGAGAAGCTCGCGACGAACGCGACCATGCTGTCGTCGTCGGACCAGACGACTTCGTCGATCCGCGCGTCGCCGACCCAGCAACCGCCGAGCGCGAGAGAAGCGATGCCGAGCAGCCCGTGGCGCATCACCGATCGGTAGTCTCCCGATCAACGCCACGGATGCATCCATTTTGCGCCTCGTCGGACTATCCGCGGGCATGACCCGCGTTCGCGCGCGCACATTCGCCCTGATGGCGCTGCTCGACGGCTGCTCCGACGAGGAGTCGGGCAGTGCGATCTACGGCGCTGCGCTCGTGTGGTCCGACGACGACTCTACGATGCTCATCGCCGAGCGCGATTTCTCGTACGTCGGTCACGACGAAGAATCGACGATGCAGCTCTTGCTGCTCGATCCTGCCGCGGCCGCGCGAACGGTGCCGCTCGGCGAGCCTTTCGACGCCGACACCGTCGAGCTGTACCTGATGATGCAGGCCGGCTACGCACTCGTGCCATACCAGTCGAAGTACGGCAACGGTGTCCTGCAGACCTTCTTGGATGGCGAGCAGCGCTTGCTCTCGGTGGAGGACCTCACAACCGAGCTCCCCGAGTGCGGCATCAACGATGCTCTGCCGTCACCCGACGGCAGCATGATCGCGCTCGACTTGCAGTGCGACGATACGCTCTGGAACGACACGGAGCACGTCGTCATCGATGCGCTCTCGGGCGCGATGATCGTGGAGCTCATCGAGCACGGGCGCGGACAGTGGACGCCGGCCGGCGAGTACATCATTACGGGATACCAAGCGGCGGCGGCGACGAAGTGGACGCCGGGCGTGAGCGGCACGCAGACGATCCCGGCGCCCGAGTGCAGGTGGCCGCGCACGTCGAGCAGCGACACGAAGGAAGACGGTGAGTACGCCTCGCTGCTCGATGTGCACGTGCCGCCGTATGTCGAGTACTCGGGCGAGCTCAGTCGGCGGCAGGCCTTCGGCTGTCCTTGACGAGCCGGTCCAAGGCGGATCGATCGCCCTGTCCGCGATGCTGGTCAGGAACGTCCACAGCGAGAGCGTGAACGCGTCGCTGTGGTGGTCCGCCCGCCCGCCGATGCACATCAGGTATCCGAGCCTCGAGACACTCACGCGCGCATGTCGCTGCACGCCGCCACCGTCATCGACGGCCGGGATCGCAAGAGGCTCGAACGAATGTGCCGGTACTTGTTGCGCCCACCGTTTGCCCACGATGCGGTGGCCGAGCTGCCCGACGGGCGCGTCCGGCTCTCGTTCAAGAGTCCCTCCCGCTCCGGCGCTACCCACGTCGACCGAGGGGCCCCACCGATTCCTCGCGCGACTGGCCGGTCATGTCCAGTCGGTGCATGAGTTCGGCCCACCGAGGTCCAGCAGCGCGGCGTTCGGCCACGCGACGACCATACGCAGGTGCGGTAGAAATGGGTCGTGCTCTCTCCCGCGTTCGATCGATGGATCCTCGTTCCCGTCCTGGTGATCGCAGCGTGCCCTGCAGCGGACGCACCGGCGACGCCCGCACCGATCGCCGCGCCCGCGGTCGTCGATGCGCCCGTACCGACGGCGGCACCCGACGCGCCGCCCATTGCCGTGGCACCGCCGATCGCCGCACCCGTGCCCAAACCGACGCCGACGCCAGCTCCGGTCGATCCGACGCGACGCTTCGCGCTCGCCGTCGCGGGGCTCGTCGGCGGTGCGTCGCCGCCGGGTGCCGATGCGAAGGCGGCGTGGGCCCACTACGAAGCCGGCCGCTTCGCCGACGCGCAGCGGGGCTTCGCCGCGCTCGCGCTCGCGGATCCGAAGCCGTGGAAGCACCCGTTCAACCTCGCGTGCTCTGCCGCGAAGGCCGGTGACAACGCCCTCGCGCGCGCGGGCCTCGTCGAAGCGATCCGTCGCGGCGGCACACCAGCCGTCGACAAGGCCCGTCGCGACGCCGATCTCGCGAGCGTGCGGACGGCCGCGTGGTTCGAGCCGGTGATGCGCGGCGAAGATCCCTCGCCCGAGCCCACACCGAGCGTGGGACCGCCCGTCGTCGCGACGCCGACCACACCGCCGGTCACACCGCCGGTCTCACCGCCGGTCTCACCGCCGACAGGAGGCGCACCGGTGGAGCCCGACGACCTGCCGGGAGCCGACGCCGCGATCGAGGCCGAGCTCGCGTCCGCGGATCTCACGACGCTCAAGGCCAAGCTCGCCGAGGTCCACGGCGCGCCCGTGGTCATCCGTCGATCGCTCGAGCTCCCCGCCGAGGGCGGCACGCGCGAGGTCTATGCGGTGTACGACTTCAGCCGCTACACGCAGTGCCTGAAGGCGTCGAGCAAGAAGGCGTGCCGCAAGAAGCTGATGGCCGGCAGCGGCGAGACGCGGATGGAGTGCACCGATCAGTGGCTCGTGCGCGCCGCGCTGGGTACCACGTGGGAGATCCGCGAGAAGGGGGCCATTCCGATCGGCTGCGACACCAAGCGCGTGAACCAGTTGCTGGCACTCGATCTCGATCGCGACGGTGCGCTCGAGATCTTCGTCGACGTCGTCGGATCGTACTACTACGAGGAGGTCCGCGACGAGGTCACCGAGTACGTTCGCATCGCCCGTGTGCTCCGCCGCGATGGCTCGGTCCAGCTCGAGATGCGCACGGAGTATCGCGAAGCGTTCATGGGCGGGGACAATGAGGCCCGGCGCTTCTACTTCGCCGACGCCGATGGTGATGCCCACGCCGACGTCGTCGTGCAGGATGTCGACTTCAGCGGCATGGAGGCCGGCGTCGACGACGAGCTGTGGCCGGCGCTCGAGGACGGTCATCCCGTCGTCTCGAAGGTCACGCGCTACGATCCGAAATCCGACAGCTGGCCGGGGCTCGGCAAGCGATGATCCGAGCAAGCCATGGCGTATGGCTCGCCGCGATCGTCGGCCTCGTGTCGCCGGCGAGCATCGCAGCGGTCGCGGCCGACGACTCGGTGCCGGCGATCACCGACTGGCAGCACGCCGACTGCGCGGGATGCCACGCCGAGATCGAAGCGGAGTGGCGCAAGACGCTGCACGCCCACGCGTGGTCCGATCCGATCGTGCAGGCCGAGCTCGCGCGGACGAAGGCGCCGTCGTGTCGCGAGTGCCACGCGCCCGCGAGCGCGGCGGCGGCGAGCCGCGGGATCGACTGCGCGACGTGCCACGTGCGCGACGGCGTGATCCTGGCCGCGGCGCCGTCGCTGCGCGGCGCCCTCGCCCATCCGGTCCGCGCCGAGCCGGCGCTCGACACGGTGGATGCGTGTCGCGGCTGCCATCAGTTCGCGTTCGCGGACGATGGCGTCCACGACCCGAACGAGGCACTGCAGGACACCGTCGCCGAGTGGCAGCGTAGCACGCCGTTCGCCGATGGTCGCATGTGCCAGGCGTGCCACATGCCCGCCGTGCGTGGCGACGATGGTGTGTCGCGCACCAGCCATCGCCTGCGCGGCATCGACGATCCGACGCTGCTCGCCGATGCGGTGCTCGTGCGTGCCGACGCGATCCGCCGGCCCGACGGCATCGTGGTCGCGGTCGCGGTCGAAGTGGTCGGCAATCGGATCGGCCACGCGTTTCCGACGGGTGACGTGTTCCGCGAGGCGATCCTCACCGTCCGCACCGACGGCGGGGCGAGCGACGCGATCGTGCTGCGGCGCTGGCTCGCGCGCACGATCGACGCCGACGGCGCGGGTCACCACGTGCGCACGGTCGACGACACGCGCGTGCCGCCGCCCGGCACCGGCACGATGCGCGACGAGGTGCTGCTCGCGGATCCGAGCGCGACCCACGTGCAGTGGGAGCTACGCCTGCATCGACTGTCGAGCGATGCAGCGCGCACGCGGGGGTTACACGAGCACGTCGAGGGGATCGCCGTCGCACACGGCGATGTCGTCGTGCACGATTCACACTGAAGCAGCCGACCCGCGGTATCCTGTCGAGGCCGCCCGAGCCCATCTTCGCCGTTCCGCTGCAGCTGGTGCTGATGGCCCGGGTGCCCGGCGGCGATGCCCCGCCTCGCCTGTGGCGCGTTCCGGTCGTGCGGCTTCACGGTGCGCGAGGTGCTGCCGCCGCGCGATCTGGCGGCCGCGGTGCGCAGCATCGAGGGCGGCAAGTACAAGTCGACGCACCAGGAGGCGATCGACGGCGGCTTCCTCGTCGCGGCGATCGAGGACACCAAGAAGTACGTCCACATCGAGCACACCAAGAAGGGGCCCGCGGACAAGTGGTACCAGTACTCGGTGATGCAGCGGACCCGCGAGCCGATGGCCGACATCGAGGCCCGGCAGTCGTGGATGATCGCGGCTGCCAAGACCCTCGCGTTCGAGTGAGGGGCCCGCGCGGGTCGTGTGGCCGCGGCGCATCGCGACCAGGCCGCAGCGCGGGGCGAGCGTCGCGATAAAGGCGTCAACCCACGTCTCGAAATCCGTCACGCGGAGCGACCCGTCCGCTCGTCCTGGGCGCGCTCTTTCGCGTCGAGCGAGGCGCTCGGTCGACGCGACAGCTCCCGCACGCGCCGTTGGCAAGGAGTGAACATGCGCGATGTCGAGGGACGCCGCGCGTCACGGCGCCGCGCAGAAGCCAACGTTCTCGTAGCCGGGTGGGGCTTGGCCGCGCTCGTAGAATGGCACGCACTCGAACTCCACCGCGACCGAGCCGTCCTGCCAGGCCCGCTTGAAGCGGTAGCGCACGCGACCATCCGGCAGCAGCTCCAGTCGCTCGCTCGCGATCGCCGGACGCGCGACATACCGGCACAACCGCTCGAGCTTCGCCCGATCGCGCGCCGGCACGCCCACGTCGGCGTGCCACGAGAACCCGTCGACGTCCCCGCAGCGGCGTTTTTCGGCGCGACCGAGCTCGACGTCGCGTCGCCGGCCGGGTCGCTGCAGAAGACCGTCGCGAACTGGGATCGACGTGGACCTGGCCCAAAGGGCCAGGTTGCGCGGACGCACGACGACGCGCTAGTGAAGGGCATCAGGTATGGTCGAGAAGCGCAGCATCGTCGTGCAGGGAGCGGTCGTCGCGATCACGACGCATCGCGAGCAGGACTACATCTCGCTCACGGACATGCTGCGAGCGAAGGACGGAGACTTCTTCATCTCCGATTGGCTTCGCAACCGAAATACCGTGGAGTTCCTCGGGATCTGAGAGCTCGTCCACAACCCTGGGTTCAACTACGGCGAATTCGCCACAATTAGAAGTCGGGCTGGCCTGAACAGCTACAAGCTCAGCGTCAAGGAGTGGGCTGCGAAGACCGGCGCGATCGGGTTGCGCGCCAGCGCTGGACGGTACGGCGGGACGTTCGCGCACCCGGACATCGCGTTCGAGTTCGCGATGTGGATCAGCCCCGAGTTCAAGGTCTACCTGGTCAAGGAGTTCCGGCGCCTCAAGGACGACGAGGCAGTGAGGCAATCCCGCGAGTGGAGCTTCCAGCGCACGCTCGCGAAGGTGAATTACCGCATCCACACCGACGCCATCCAGGAGCATCTCGTTCCGCCCGAGCTCACAAAGGCCCAGATCCACTTCGTGTACGCCTCGGAGGCCGACCTGCTGAACGTCGCGCTGTTCGGCAAGACTGCGGCCCAGTGGCGCAAGGCGAACGCCAATCTGCCGGGGAACATGCGCGACCATGCGTCGCTCGAGCAGCTCGTCGTGCTCTCGAACCTCGAGAGTCTGAACGCGGTGTTGATCCACCAAGCTCTGCCGGCGTCCGAGCGGCTCCGGCAGCTCAACGCGATCGCGATCATGCAGATCCGATCGCTCCTCGTGGCGACCTCGGTGAAGCGGTTGAGCGCTCCGAGAAAGCCACGATGATCGCGAGGGATCGATCGGCCCGCGATGGTCACGTCCGCCGCGGCAGCGGCAGGACTTCGAGGGGCTCATCGTCGAGTCCGGCGAGGTCGACGAGCCGCGCGATCTCGACGAGCTTCGCAGCGCTGCTCACACCACGACGCACGGCCTCCAACGCGAGGACGAGGAAGCGACGGGCGGCAGCATCGGGCCACCTCGTGCCGGCGACAGGTGGTGGCGTCGACTCGAGGTTGGAGATTGCGCGCCATAGCGCGATGCACTTGCGCAGCGCTTCGCGCTCGGCACTGTCGCCCTGCTCCGGGATCACGTGGAAGTCGGCGGTGATGACATCGTGGTCGGCGAAGTCTTCCGCGAGGAAGTCGCGGCTGTAGAGGTATGCGAGCTGGTCGAGCTCGAGGCCGGTCACGCTTCGGTCGCCGTGCTCGACGAGCGACAGCGCTGCGCGCGGGATCTCGAGGTGCGCGGCGGCGAGCTCTTCACCAAATGATCCTGCTTGAGCGGAGGTGATCATGTGGGCGATACAGTGCCACCAAGTGCATCGCCCTCACCCGCACTGATCTCACGGGCGACGAACTGCCGCTCGCCGGCCCAGGGGATCTGATCGGCATTGGCAGGATCGGCGAAGACGAAGAGCGACTCGTCGGCCCAGCGGTAGGCCGGACTCTGCTCCGCGGAGAACTCAGCGTACACCTCGGCCGCGACGACGAGAACGGATCGACCGCCGATGGTGATGAGCGCCTCGATGACGTCGAGCTCGCTCCTCGGCCGATCGTCGAGGTGCACTTCGAGCCGCTCGACCGGCCCCACAGGCAGATCACGGAGGTTCGACTCGCGCGACCACTGATCGCCGGCCATGTCAGAGCCGTCGCTCACAAACAGGCTGAGGCCGAACGCATGGCCGTTCTGGTAGCTGCCGAAGCCGATGGGTGAACCGCCATCACGGTGAATCCGCAGTGCGCAGAGCTGCCGAAACGGATCGGTCTCATCGAGAAACGACCGCTCGGCGTCCTCGTCCTCGACTCCGACGTTCCAATCGAGACCGCTCCATCCCGTGATCGTCGAGCCAGCCAGCTCACGCCAGAGCTCGTTCTGCTCCCGCACCCACTCGTTCTGCGGGTTGCTCTCGCCGCGGTCATCGCTGCGACCTCGGCCTTGCTCGGCGGCGGGCCACGGCCGTCCTTCACCACGTGGGCGCGGAGGCTCGCGTGGGGTGCCGGGCATCCGTGATAGCGTACCAAGTTCGAGTGCAGCTGAGCCCAGGGTGCTCGAGAAATCCAAGATCCCCGGTCGCCTGCTCGAGGCCCACGAGCTGACCGTCTCCGGCTATCCCGCCGCGTTCAAGGCGAGTGACCGGGCCGAGATCGAGAAGTGCGACGCGCAATGGGCCGTGATCGAGGCGAAGACGAAGAAGTACGTCGCAGTGCTCGGCGGCACGTGGATCGATCCGAAGTGCGCCGCGGCGGGCGGCAAGACCCAGCCGCGCGGGCGCTGATTTCATCTCTTCTACGTCCGCGCTGGCCGATCGCGCACTGGTGGCGCTCGGGCGGACTGGCCGGCTGCGTGTTCGATCTGAACACGCGTGTCACCGCATCACCCGCGGACGTGGGTGTCGAACCACTTCACGAAGCGCTGCATGAAATCGATCTGATGCGCGCGCTCGCCGAGTCCGTGGCCTTCGCGGGGATACAGCACCAGCTCGGTGGTGAC
>CANLQR010000314.1 GCA_947492135.1 Deltaproteobacteria bacterium
TGAGGCAAACGAGTTCGCAAGATGCGAACCCCGGCCCCGACGCGAGTGCGCACGAACGCGCGCCGAACAAACGTCCACGAAAGGACACCCCCATGCTCACTCTCGACATCGATCTCTCGATCGCCATCGCCGCGCTCGCTCGAAGAACCCCGATCCGTACTGTCCGTACCGCAGCCTCGCCGGTCCCCGTCTCGGGAACCCGCGCGCGCTGACGGTCGCGGCAGCGCGTCATCGTCGTTCTCGCGAAACGACCTCCGCCAGCCTCTGTGCCTGATTGTTGGCGCCGTGGCTGCCCAAAGTCGAACTGCGCGCCGCCTCTCGTCGGCGCGCCGGTGATACCGCCAAGCCACGCTAGCGCGGTGTCACAGCCCTCCCCGGCGGACTCTCGTCCGCCACCGCTCGCACTCAACCACTCGGGCACGAACGCCCCCGCCGTCCACCGGCGGTTTCCCACGAAGGGATTTCTCCAATGATCAGCGTACGCACCAACGTCTCCTCCCTCACCGCTCAGCGCAACCTCGCCGCCGCCACCGACGGCCTCGCCGACAACATCGCCCGGCTGTCCTCGGGGCTTCGAGTTCGATCGGCAGCCGATGACGCCGCCGGCCTCGCCATCTCCGAGGACTTCAAGGCCACCATTCGCAGTTTGGGCCAGGCCAAGCGCAACGCCAACGACGGCGTCAGCCTGTCGCAGACCGCCGATGGCTCACTCTCCGAGGTCGGCAACTTGCTCAAGCGCATGCGCGAGCTCGCGGTCCAGTCGCGCAACGGCACCAACAACACCTCGCAGCGCGGCTACATCGACGACGAGTTCCAGCAGCTCAAGAGCGAGATCGACCGCATCGTCTCCACTACCGAGTTCAACGGCATCGCACTGCTCGACGGATCGCAGTCGACGGGTATCGAGTTCCAGGTCGGCGCTGGCACCTCCGGCAACGACCGCCTGGCCCTGTCGATCGCGACCACCAACACCAGCGCGCTGGGCATCGCTGCCTCTGTGGTGAGCAGCACCGCCGGTAGCGACGCGGCGATCACCGCTCTCGACCTCGCGATCCAAGGGGTCTCGACTCGACGCGCGGCGATCGGTTCGATGCAGAACCGGCTGCAGGTCACGATGTCCAACCTAGACAGCTACAGCACCAATCTCTCGGCTGCGAACTCGCGCATCGTCGATGTCGACGTGGCCGCCGAGACCGCCGAACTCACCAAGCACAACATCCTGGTCCAGGCGGGCACGGCCATGCTCGCCCAGGCCAATCAGGCACCGCAGGCAGCATTGGGCCTGTTGCAGTAGCCGAAAAAGCCGGTGAGACCGCGGTTGCCGGCCCGACACGGGGTCGCCAAGCCGGCAACCGCGGTTCTCATCACGCACGTCCGTCGAGGTCACCCGATCGTTGCGCGCCATTGGCGGTGTCGCGGACAACGTCATCCATCGCTTCCGCCCGGGCACGAACGCCCGATCCCCTTTGCGGGGGAGTTCCACGAAAGGAACGTCATCATGTCCATCAGTGTACGCACCAACGTCTCCTCACTCACTGCCCAGACCAACCTCGGCCGCACCGCGACCGACCTCGCCAAGAGCATCTCGCGCCTGTCTTCGGGCTTGCGAGTAGAAACCGCGGCCGATGACGCCGCAGGCCTGGCCATCTCCGAGGACTTCAAGGCGAGCATCCGCAGCCTCGGACAGGCCCGTCGCAACGCCAACGACGGCGTCAGCCTGGTCCAAACCGCCGATGGCTCGCTCAAAGAGGTCAGTGGTCTGCTGTCGCGAATGCGAGAGCTCTCGGTCCAGTCGCGCAACGGCACGGTGAACACCAGCCAGCGCGGTTACCTCAACGACGAGTTCGACACCCTGCGTTCGGAGATCGATCGCATCGTGGCCACGACGGAGTTCAACGGCATCTCGCTGCTCGACGGCGACCAGGCCACGGGTTTGTCCTTCCAGGTCGGAAAGAACACCTCGGCCGATGATCGTCTGACCATCTCCATCGCGACCTCGAGCTCGACTGCCCTCGGCATCGACGCATCGACGCTCACCTCGACGGCTGGCTCAGACGCAGCGATCGCGGCGCTCGACCTGGCGATCGAGGGCATCTCGACCCGACGCGCTGGCCTGGGCGCGATGCAAAACCGGTTGTCGACGACGATGTCCAACCTCGAGACCTACGCGACCAACCTCTCGGCCGCCAACTCGCGAATCATCGACGTCGATGTCGCCGAAGAGACCGCGATGCTCACCAAGAATCAGATCTTGATGCAGGCCGGTACCGCGATGCTGGCCCAGGCCAATCAAGGCCCGCAGGCCGCGCTGAGCCTCCTGGGCTAGCCCTAGGTCCCACTTCTCAACCCCGCACGAAAGCTCACCACACGATGTCCGCTCGCAAGAGCTCCCCAAGCGACCTCTCGAAGGACGCGCCCCAGCGCGGTCCGTCGGCGCGTCGCTCATCGCCCCCTCGCCGCCAACGCGCCAGAAACTCTGGTCGCCGCGGTCGGAGTCTCGACTCTCTTGGCTTAGTCCAACCCGTGTTCGGCGTCGACGGGGACGCCAGACACGCCATCCCATCCCGTCACTTGGGCACGAACGCCCAACCTCCGGTCAGCCGGGGGTCTCCACGAAAGGAACGTCATCATGTCAATCAGTGTACGCACCAACGTCTCGTCCCTCACCGCTCAGACCAACCTCGGCCGCACGGCCGGTGATCTGGCCAAGAGCATCTCGCGCTTGTCCTCGGGTCTGCGGGTCGAGTCCGCTGCCGACGACGCCGCCGGCCTCGCAATCTCGGAGGACTTCAAAGCCAGTATCCGCAGCCTCGGCCAGGCCCGCCGTAACGCCAATGACGGCGTCAGCCTGGTCCAGACGGCGGAGGGTTCGCTCAAGGAGGTCAGTGGTCTGCTCACGCGCATGCGTGAGCTCGGGGTCCAGTCCCGAAACGGCGCGGTCAACACCACGCAGCGTGGCTACCTGAACGACGAGTTCAGCACACTGCGGTCCGAAATCGATCGGATCGTGAACACCACCGAGTTCAACGGCATCTCGTTGCTCGACGGTGACCAGGCGACAGGCCTCGCCTTCCAGGTCGGCATCGATACTTCGTCGGACGATCGACTCACCGTGTCGATCGCCACCTCGAGCTCGAGCGCCCTGGGGATCGGAGCCTCGACCATCAGCACGACTGCAGGGTCCGACACGGCGATTGCCGCGCTGGACACGGCAATCGAGCGAATCTCGAGCCGACGCGTCGGCCTCGGCGCGATGCAGAACCGGTTGTCGACGACCATGTCGAACCTCGAGACCTACTCGACCAACCTGTCGGCTGCCAACTCGCGCATCGTCGACGTCGATGTGGCCGAGGAGACCGCGAATCTCACCAAGAACCAGATCTTGATGCAGGCGGGTACGGCGATGTTGGCCCAGGCCAACCAAGGACCGCAGGCAGCGCTGTCGCTGCTCTAAAGCGGTCGACCAGAAGCTCCCCGGGGGCGGCAACCGAGCCGCCCCCGGGGAGCTTCGCATTTGCTCGCAAGGCGGCCCGAAACCGGCCGCAGCTTCGAAGGCCGCGTTGGCGGCCACCGAAGGTTCAAGCCCGGCCACGGCCGGACGATGTACGAAACCGGAGGTCCGCGATCCATGCCCATCAGCTTTTCCGGTTTGGCGTCCGGACTCGACAGTGCCGCCATCGTCAATAGCCTCATGGGCGTCGAGCGCATCCCGCTCCAACGGCTGCAGTCGCAGAACAGCGCGCTGACCTCCAAGAGCCGCGTCGTCGACCAGCTCTCCTCGGCGCTCGCGGCCCTCAAGACAGCGAGCGACAATCTCTCGACCTCGGGTGAGTTTCTCTCCTACGCCGGCTCCGTGAGCAACGACTCGGCAGCCAAGGTCACAACCACCGGTGACAGCGTTCCCGGGGTGTACGAGGTCGAGGTCACGGCCCTCGCCCGCGCGCAGCGCACGTACTCGGTCCCGTTCGCCGACGCGGATGCCGACCTCTCCGCCAGCGCGCAAACGCTCTCGCTGACCATCGACGGAACCACCACCGACATCGCGGTGCCGGCCAACGCCTCGCTGCGCGAGGTCGCAGCGGCGATCAACGGCTCGGGCGCGGCAGCGAGCGCGGGTATTCTCTTCGACGGTACGCAGTACCGCCTGCAGGTCGTCGGCCGCAACAGCGGCGCGGACAATGGGATCACCTTTGCCGACACCGGGCTCGGACTTGGCCTCGAGGTCCCGGCGAACACCGTGCAGACCGCGACCAACGCGGCACTCACGGTCGACGGCTTCCCCGTCACCCACGCATCCAACCTGATCGACGACGTGCTGCCGGGCACGACGCTCGAGCTCAAGGCGCAGACGACGGCTCCGATCGAGGTGCAGATCAAGGCAGACCCCGCGGGGGTCAAGGTCAAACTGACCGCCTTCGTGGACGCCTACAACGCCGTCGCGCGCCTGATCCAGGCCCAAAGCGGAGTCGGCAAGGGCGCGGAGACGCTCAACGGTGACTCCACCGTGCGCACCATCGAGCAAGGGCTCGGGCGGCTGATTTCGAGCCCCATTCCCGGGCTCGTCGGGGGTGGTGCCTCGTCGCTGCAGCTCGCCGATCTCGGAATCCAGACGCAACGCGACGGAACCCTGACGCTGGACGCAGAGGATCTCGACGGGGCTTTGGCGGCCGACTTCGCGCGGGCCGCGACCTACTTCGCTGGTGACGGCACGAACGCCGGAATGAGCGGACTGATGTCCGATCTCATCGACGGCTACACCGACTCGGTGGATGGGCTGCTGACGACCCGCAAGAAGGGTCTTGCGGATGTCATCAAGGCCAACAGCGACACCATCGAGGACAAAGAATCCTACCTCGAGCGCTACGAGCAGTCGCTCAAGCAGCAGTACGCGGCGCTCGAGCAGGTCATGAGCGAACTGCAGAGCCAGCAGAGTTACTTGGCACAGTTCCTGAACTCTCGTTGAGGAATGTCGGCCGCCGCCGCCCGTAAATACCGAGCCACGCAGATCGAGTCAGCCTCGCCGGGCCAGATCCTGCTGGCCCTCTACGATGGTTGTCTGCGCTTCTGCCGACTCGCGCAGCAGCACATCCTGGCCGGGGACACGGCGGCCAAGGGCATCGCAGTGTCCAAGGCCGGCGCGATCATCGGCGAGTTGCGCGGCACCCTCGATCACAAGATCGCGCCGGAGCTGTGCGAGTCGCTCGACCGGCTGTACGTCTACTTCCAGGAACAGCTGAGCCTGGCAAACATGCGCATGGACCCCGGTCCACTGGTGCCGGTGATCAAGATCCTGGGTGACCTCCGCGAAGCCTGGGGACAGGCGGTCGGCTCGGTGGAGGGCACGCCGTGAACCGCAGCGCCGCGCTCGCCAACGCGCTCGCATTGACCGAGGAGGTCGTCGCCCAGTGCGAGCGGGGCGAGGCGACCTCGTTGACCCTCAACAACCTGACCCAACGCCGCGCACTCTGCTTTCGCGACGCCTTTGATCGGTCGGCCGTGACCGCCACCGAACTCGAACTCGTTTCCCGCCTGCAACAACTCGATGCCCTGCTCATGCGGTGGTGTACCGACATGCAGCGCGACCTCGAACACAACCGCAGCCTTCTTCACGCCCGGAACGCCTCGCCCGACACCGCAGCCCGCGTCTTGTCCGACGTCGCGTGACCACCCCAAGGCCCCCATGAACCACTCGTTTCACTCCACCGACATCTCCCAACTCGTCGACGATCACGCGGGCGACCCAGCCAACGACTACAGCTGCGGCCCGAAGTACATCTTTGCCGATGTCGAGCTGCTCGTCGCCACCACGGTTGCTCGGGTCACCGCGCGGGTCCAACCCGAGTTCATCAACGTGATGCTCGATCTGTCTGCCGACGGAGCGGTCGTCGCGGCCGACCCGATCTCACTGGCGTTCGCGCTCGCTGGAGTGCTCGGTGCCGTGCTGCGCGCCGCCGACGACAATGGCGTCGACGAGAACCTCCATATCGTCGTCACCGAAGCCGATCGCGTGGTCCGCATCTCGATCGCAGGCCTCGACGTGCCACCCCTTCGAATGCTCCGCGCGCTCTCGGACGATCCCGCCCAGTCCCTGGCCGACCCCACGGTGGTCCACTGTCGGCACCTGATCGAGCTTCAGGGCGGCACGCTTGGCCTCGGAGCCTGCGGGGGGGAACTCGCGGTGGAGGTCTGTCTGCCGGCGCTTCCCCGCAGTGGCAGACTGCGCGTGGTCGCCCCCCGCTCACTGCGCGCCGTCGCCCCAAACAAACCCACCGCGCGCGTCCTGGCGTGCTGAAGGCCCTCACCATGTGCACCGCCGAAGAACTGAAGTTCGCCCAGCGCGCCGCCACCACCGCCCTGCCCTACGCCGACGCGCTCGCGGGGCGCTACGCGGCCATCGCGACCTCGCTGCGTGACGGCCGGGACAACGAGGCGCTCGTCGCACTCGGGGATTCGACCGACGACCTCGAGCACTTTCTCGCGTTCTTGGTCCTGATCCAGGACGCCGTGGCCGCCAATGATCCGGGGGGCGAGGTGGCGGTCCGTGACTACCACGAGCACATCGTCGGTATCCTCGAAGGGCTACAGCCGGCGCTCGGTTATGCCGACTTGGTCGAGGTGGCTGACGCTCTCGAGGATGACCTCGTGCCTTCGCTGCGCGATTATCGTGCACTCGACACGAACATCCAGTCCGCTCTCGTGACCCCGTGATCGAACTGTGCACAGATCCGGGCCCAGACCTGCCCTCGGCCCCCCACGTGTTGGTCGTCGACGACGATTCCGCGTCCGCTGCCGCAATCGCCAACACCGTCCGTGCGCTGGGGCATCGCGTCACGCAATGCAACGGCTGGACCGAGGCCCTACGGGTCTTCCTCCGCGGTGACGTGGATCTGGTGCTCATGGATGCCGTGATGCCGGGCGTCGACGGCTTTCGCCTGACGCGCCTGCTCCGCGGTCGGTCGTCCTCCTATGTTCCGATCGTATTCCTCACCGGACTCTCCGACCGTGGCGCGCGCGAGCGCGGCGTCGCTGCGGGCGCGGATGACTTCTTGACCAAGCCGGTGGATCCCCTCGAGTTGAAGGTGCGTCTCACGGCGATGCTCCGCATCCGGTCACTCACCCGCGAACTCGAGATGCGCAGCCTGGCGCTCGCCCACCTCGCAAGCGTTGACGCGCTCACCGGTGTCGGCAATCGCCGGGCATTCGACGAGAAGCTCCCGATCGAGCTGAGGTCGAGCGGACCGAACTCGGGTTCGACCGCGCTGCTGCTGCTCGACATCGACCACTTCAAGGCCGTGAACGACACCTTCGGGCACACCGTCGGCGATGCGCTTTTGGCCTTTGTCGGCCAGCTCCTGAACAAACTCGATGGCGTGGCGACAACGAGTTTCCGCTACGGCGGCGAGGAGTTTGCCATCATCGCGCGCGACCGCGACTGGGCGAGTTCAATGGAACTGGGCGAACAGATCCGCCGCGCGTTCGCCAGTGGAAGCGTCCATGCGACGATCGCGGGTGCGGCCACCTTGTCCATCGGCGTGGCCTCGACCGAGCAGTTCCCCCGGGCGCCCGACGCCACGACGTTCATCGCAGCGGCCGATGCCGCGCTGTACAGGGCAAAAGCGCTGGGTCGAAACTGCGTGTGCCGGTTCGACTCACGCATGGATGCCCGCGTCGCGTAGAGTCCGCGGCGCCAGGCAACGCGGCGCCGGGCAACGCGGCGCCGCGCAACGCGGCGTCAGACTCGCGTCAACGCCCACTGGTCGCCCTGCTCTTCGACCCAGAAGGTCGGCACGGCGTGCAACCACTCGACCGCGGTCGCGCCATGGCGAACGCCCAGCAGCACGCGTCGACCCGCATCGGCCGTCCGAACGCCGAGCTCGACGAGCACGCGTCCACCCTCCTCGACGCGCGTCAGCGACCAACCGAGTAGCTCGCTGGGATCGTCGACGCGGAGGACGAACGCGGCGAGATGGCCCTCGAAGCGCCGACCGATCGCTTCTGCCGGATCGAGGATCAGCGCGTAAGCGCCAAGGCACCGCGCGAGTCGTTCGCCGTGGCCGTGACCTCGGACGAGGCACAGCGACCCCTCGGGGAGCCCAGCGGCCAGCGCGAGGAACGGATCAATCGCGCGCGCTCCCGGGGAACCCGAGCGGTGCAGGTCAAACGCGTCGCCCAGCGTCGCGGGCGGCTCGCCGGTCGGTGGGCGACGCAACTCAAAGTCGGGCGCATCGGCAGTCGTGCGAGCGGCGGGCGCGGTGGACACCAACCACTCCGGCATGGCCCCACCGGCGCTGGGCGGCGGCGTCAGTGCGACGCTGGGCAGGTCCCATGCGGTGTCGCGGTGGCGGCGTGGCGGCGGCGATGGAATCGACACGGCGTCGCCCTCGCTGGGTGCGAGCGGCGGGAGGTCGAGCGGAGTTCCGAGCTCAGCGACGCCGTCGGCGGTGGGGGTGGTGCGCCCACGAACGACCACGCCATCGTTGCCCGCGTGGGCCGCGAGGTGCCATCGCACCAGGCCGTCGTGGAGCTGGAACTCGACGACATTGCCGACCGCGAGCTCGCCTTGCTGGTCGGGCCCGAGCACGCCGCCAAGCGCGTCGAACAGCGCGCTCTCCGACAACACGGTCGGCATCGTCTCGACGCCGAGTGCGGTGCGCATCGTGGGCGAACGACCGGGTTCGATCACGATCTCCGTGGCGCCCTGACCGGTCGCATCGTGGAGCACCTGCAGCAGCGAGGCCATTTTCGACGCACAGCGTATCGCGGGGGTCCGCCCGACTCAATGCGGCCGCGCCGCAGCCGATGAGGTGCCAAGCCGATGCTCGCCCCGCGACCGCAACCCCACCGAGCCCGCGCCGCCAGCCCGAGGCCTGGGCGCCCAGCGCCAATGGCCGGGGTCTGGGCCGGGGTCTGGGCTGGATTGTCGGCCATGTTGCTCGCCTGCCAGATCGGTGACGACGGTGAAACGCACGACAACGACGACGCTGGCGATGCCAGCTCGCGGGACGCCAACGCGGTGATCGCGAGCGCGGTCGGGGCCGCGACGCCCGATCACCGTCGCACGCAGGCGAACACGCGGGCCAACACGCGGGCCAACACGCGGGCCAACACGCGGGCCAACACGCGGGCCAACACGCGGGCCAACACGCGGGCCAACACGCGGG
>CANLQR010000315.1 GCA_947492135.1 Deltaproteobacteria bacterium
GGGATCTGCTGGGCACGTTCACCTGCATCGGTACGGTCGGCGTCGACGGTAACTCCGAGGAGCGCACGGCCGACGCGCTGGTCGCCGCGGTCGACCCGGTGCTGAGCGCCGCCGATGGCTGCAACGAAGGTTTCCTCCGCGATGACGCGATCCTGGTGATCACGATCATCACCGACGAAGCCGACGTCGATAGCAATGGTACGCCCGCGGATTGGTTCGACGCCATTGTTGCGGCCAAGGGCGGCGAACCGGCCTCCGTCGTGATGCTTGGTCTGCTCGCCGATGCGGACGAAGATGCTCCGCTGTGCGCGAGCGAGGCCGCGGGCGGGGCGGTGGCCGAACTCGTCGGCCTGTTTCCCGCCAGCCGTCGCGCGAGCGTGTGCGAGGACGCCTATGGGCCGTTCTTGGCCGAAGCGGTCTCGGTGATCGCCGAGACCTGTTCGGACTTCGTGCCGCCGGGCTGAGGGGCTGTCACGCCCGCTCGAGGTGATGATGGGTCTGCGGCACCGCGAACCCGGCCGTGCCGAGCGCCTCGCGGATCACCCGGTTGGTGTCGAAGTACACCTGCCAGTAGTGATCGTTGTGACAAAACGGCCGCACCGCGAGCACTGGCCCCGCAAGCGTGAAGTCGAGCAACTCGACGTCGGGCGCTGGTGACTTGGCCACGTTGGGGATCTTCACGAGTTCCTCTTTCAAGATCGCGATCGCCTTGCGATGGTCGGCGCCGTGGGCAAGCTGAGCGCTGCGCTCGACGCGACGATACGGGTTGGTCGAGAAGTTCTGCATCGGCTCGGAGAAGATCTTGCCGTTGCCGACCATGGTCCGGACGTTGTCCATGGTGTCGATCGAGGTCACGAACATGCCGATGTCGGCCACGGTGCCAACGAAGCCGCCCGCGGAGACGAAGTCGCCCTTCTTGAAGGGGCGCAGCATGACCAAGAAGGCGCCGGCCGCGAAGTTCGCGAGCAGCCCGGACCACGCGGTTCCGATCGCGATGCCCGCGGCGGCGAGCAAGCCGGCGAAGGTGGTGGTCTCGACGCCCACGAAGCCGAGCAACACCGCGACCAGCAGGATGTTCAGCAGTACCGTGACGATGTTGTCGGCGTACCCGATCAGGGTCTTCTCGACCGAGCGCATGCGAAGGCTGCGCTCGAGGACGGACTTGACCCCACGGATCACGAATCGCCCGATGATCCAGAGGATGATTACGCCGACGAGCTTGCTGCCGACGTCGACGCCTTTTTGATAGAGAATGTTGAGGAGAGCTTCGGTGTCCATGATCGTGGGCCTGGTGGGTGTCGACGCGACGCGCGTCGGCGTTCAAGTACCATGCCGAAGCTCGTTCGGGACCTGCCCAACGCATGCGTGGGGCGTCCCGACCCGTCGGGGAAAATCACCCCGCCCCTTGGCCGATCTTCACCGCTGTTGGCGGGCGGGAGTAGACGTCAGACCGGGTCGCACACCGCGTCGAGGTACTCGCCGCACTCGCAGGCCTCGGCTGGAAACCACGTGCCGCTGTCGTGATTACACCAGTGGCACTGGCCACCGTCGGTGGTGCCGCACGTCGAACAGTCCACGCAGTGGTACGTGCCGAAGTTGAACACCCCGGCGGCTTGCGCCTCGCCGCAATACGCCGTCCAGCAACCACCCGCGGCGTTGAGGCCATTGACGTCGCACTGGTGAGGCATGCCGACCGGGACCTCGCAGCCGTTGGTCGGCTCGCCGTCGCAGTCCTCGAACGGCGCGGTGCAGGTGCGCAGACACCCGCCGACTTCATTGCACGCGGCCGTCATGTTCGGACCGTCGACGCAGGTATCGGCGCACGACTCGGCGCAAAGACAGGTCCCCGCAGCGTCGCAGAACCCCGGTGAGCTGCAGCCCCCCGTGCAGGGGGTGCCGGCGAGCGCGAAGGGATAGCTGCACGAGCCCATCTCGCAGCTGCCGGGCGCGAGCTGGCAGTCCGATGGCGGCGACTCGCACACGTCGTCGCACGGGATCGGATCGGAGGATGCACCGGCCGAAGTGTTCACGCCGGAGCCATCGCCCGGCTCGCCGGTCGACGCGGTACCGTCGTCCGGCTCCCAGGCTTGGGTCATGTTGTCCGCGTCGGAGCCGCCACATGCGAGGCCGGTCGTCAGCAGTGCCCATGCCCACGGCGTGCGGAATCGTGTCTTGGAACCCCGGGTGCTCACTGTCGAACATCCTACCCGTGCCAGCGGTCACGGATCTACGCAAGCTTGCGTATCGCGCGGCCGAGGCCGCTGGCGAGCCGACGCACGACTGCCGCCGCGACGGTTCTCGCGGTATCTTTGTCCGTCGCTGCGCCGGAGCCATGTCGATGACGAGTTTGCACCGCACCGTGTCTGCTTCCCTTCGCGCGGGCCTCCGGCGTCGACCGCATCTGGCGGCGCGTGTGATCGCGGCCTGGATCGCGCGCGGCGCGACCATGGCCATGCTGGGCTGTAGTGCGGTGGCACCCGCGCCGGCGACCCAGGGGCACGAGGCGTTGCGCAGCGGCGCCTCGCAGGAGACCACGAAGGCCTCCCAGCGAGGGCGCGTCCTGGGTGGCGAGAAGGTGCTTCGGGTCGTCGCGTGGCCCGATGCCGCGGACACGAACGAAGCGGCCCGGACACGCTACTCGACGCAGGTGCAAGAGACGCTCTCGCGCTCACCGATTCCAGTGCTGGCACCCGCCGACCCGACCGCGAACGTCACGGCGACGGTCGGCCCGCACTGGTACGCCCTGACCGTGCACGCCGAAGGATACCTGTTGCACACGCATGGCAGCGGCGAGGCCCGCGTACACCCGCATGTTCGCTCGGTCGAGCCTTCGCATCCGATGCGTGAGGCGGGTGGGTTCCTGACCCGCAACGAGGAGATCTGGTCGGCATCGTGGATCGAACGCGGCGCATCCTACTCGTTCGAGATCGAGTGTGACCGGCGCAAGGTCGCCTGGTGCGACGACGAAGCCGAAGTGCTCGCCCGAGTCGAGGCGCTGGTCTACATCGGCGTGAAGGCTGGTGCGCGATGAAGACCTCGATTCCCATGGCGATGGCGCTGCTGTCGGCGCTGGGCGCTGGCCTCGCGCACGCCGAGCCCTTCTATTCGCCGGTCGGCGAGCTCGTGCCGGGCTCGGGCGAGGGCGCCGCGGACGAGACCGTCTACGCGCCGGGGATGCGCTACCCCATCGAGAACGCGCCGTCGTATCCAAACTCTCAGGTCTGGGGCAATGGTGGTTTGTACGGACCCGGTGGTTCGCAATGTGATGAGGTGAACTTCAGCTACCCGTGGCACGACAACTATTGCGAGACCCGCTCATGGGACATGCCGCTGTGCCCGGCTGGGGCCGGCCACCAGGGCCAGGACATCCGGGCCTCGACGTGCGACGACCTCGTGCATCCCTACGTCTCGGTGCAAGACGGTACGGTCACCTCGATCGGCAGCTACTCGGTGTACGTGACCGCAGCCGACGGCACTCGATTCGACTATCTGCACGGGGGCGCGATCGCAGTCAGCGAGGGGCAGGACCTCGCGCGCGGCGAGCAGATCGGGTTGGTCTCCAACGAGTTCGGCGGCGAGGCGACCAGCCTGCACCTGCACTTCAACATCAGGCAGGACGTTGCCGGCGTTGGGTTCGTGTATGTCAGCCCCTATATGTCGCTGGTCGCGGCGTACGAAGAGCTCACGGGGCTCGGCAGCGAGCCGCCCGCGGGCCCCGTGGATGCCGTCGACTGCGAGTCGATCCGGGGCTGGGCGCAGGACCCCGACGCGCCCGAGGCTGCGGTCGAGATCCAGGTCTACTTTGGCGGGCCGTCCGACGATCCGCAGGCGACCGGCGTGACCGTGCTCGCCGACGTCGCACGCGACGACCTGTGTGAATCGTTGGGCTCCTGCGAACACGGCTTCGAGGTCGGGATCCCGCGGAGCCTGCAAGATGGCGGCAGCCACGACGTGTATGTCTACGCCGTCGACACCGACGGTGAAGCCACACCGCAGCTCGAGGCGAGTCCCGGTGCGTTCTCGTGCGCGGCTCCGGTCGCACCCGAGGGCGTGCGGCGGCGCATCGCCGGGCCCGAGACGCTTGCGGCGTGGTCGCTCTCGGCATTTTGGGACATGGCGCGGCTGGACGACAGTGCTGTCGCCGCGATCGACGAGGGCACGCCGCTATCCGAGAGTCCGCTGGTGGTGCGCGGCGAAGACGATCCCGAAGATGCGCTGTGGGTGATCGATGCCGGCCGCAAACGCAGCGTGGCCGACGCTGCGGTGCGCGAGCGGTGGAGCATCGAGACTTCGGACGCCCAGGTGTGGCCACAAGACAGCGTCGACGGGGTTCCCCTGGGTACGCCGATCCGCGGCGACATCTTCATGGTCTCGGGTAGCGATCAGGTGATCTACCTGATCGATGACGCCCAGTGCCCTCCCGATCAGGAGTGCGGCGGCGGTGAGGATGGCGGGGTCGGTGACACCTCGGGCGCGCCGTCGGCCTCCGACGGTGGTGGGGACGGAACCGGCGACGAGTCGGCGCTCCCTGGCGCACGCGGTGGTGAGAGCGACGGCTGTGGATGCACCGCGTCGGGTGCCGAGGCTCCAGGCCGAGCCCCGGGCACAGCCGGGCTCCTCGCACTGATTGTGCTCTGGCGGCGGCGCGCTGCGACCCGTGGGCGCCGCTAGCGACCGCTGCGGCGCTCGAGCAACAACCGCGTCAGCGCGGCACGGGAGTGCACCCCGAGTCGTCGATAGATGTTCGCGACGTGGGTCGTCACGGTCCGCTCACTGATCGTGAGCCGCGTGGCGATCTCGGCATTGGTCAGGCCTTCGCTCACCAGCCGTGCAATCTCCATCTCGCGGTCGGACAACGGTAACGGTGCGACGGCTTCGCCCGTGTTGGTCGCGGCTTCGGCGAGGACCCGCGCCAGCGCGTCCGTGGCCCAGTAGCTCAAGCGCACCAAGGCGTTCGGGCCAAACTGGAGTCGATCGCCTTCACGCACCCGGGACCGGCCAACCCGTGCGCCATTGACGTAGGTCCCGTTGGTCGAGGCGAGGTCCTCGATCCACAGCGGGTCGGCCATGTGAACCCGCGCGTGCGCCCGCGAGATGCCGTCGTCGTCGAGCACGACATCCGAGAGGGGATCGCGGCCGATCGTGGTGATCGGCGATCGCAACGCGACCACCCGCCCGGAGCTACGGCCGCTGATGACCTCGAGGCACGGAACTTCTCCGGGACCGGGGGCAGAGATCGGCCGAACTTCGCGAACACGCGTGTCGGGCGTCGCCTTGGCCATCGTCCCTGCATAGTACCTGAGCCGCGAGCCTCGCGTTCACGGGTTCGACCACGGGCGGTTCGGGCCGTGTCTGGCGAAGCGCGCAGGGGTGCGAGGGCGGCTCGCACGCAATCCATGAAGAAGAAACAAAAAACCCGGTTCGTCGTGGGACGAACCGGGTTCGAGAGATTGGTGCGCACGCCGGGGGAGGAGGAGGCGTGGTCGAGGTTGTGTCGCCGGAGAAATCGTGTGAGCCGGGAGCGTGCGCGCGACGAACCTTCCCACTTCTACGCAGCGTTGGTCAAGAACTCATCATACCGAGGGGGGGTCGAGCACCGGGTCGAGCACCGGGTCGAGCACCGCCGGTGCATCGCCATCGATCTCGGCGTCGAGCGAAGCGGGTTCACCCTCGTCGGGCGAGGTGTCGTCGTCGGCAGTACGTGGTTGCATCAACGGTCGCGGAGCTGCGCCGCGGTCGGCCCTGCAGGAGTTGCACATCCGGTCGGTCGGTGTGTCGCCGTCATCGCTGGCCGCGATCTCCATGCCGATAGCGTAGTGCCAGATACCCTCACAATGCGGGACGATGCACGGCATCGTCTCGACGCCCTCGAGGACCTCGACGGGACGCGCGTGTCCGCTCGCGACGCAGCTTGCACACAGCCGCAGTGGGTCCTCGAAGCGGCCTGCGAGGAACGCCTGGAGCTGAGCACCGGTCTTGTAGGTCCACGTTTGATCGCAGCCCACCCGACCGCAGGCGACCTCGCGGTCGTGGTGGAGCCGACAGAACTCCCGACAGACGTCGCACATGCGTTTGGGCAGCGCGTACTCGCCCGTCACACCCTGATTGCCGCTCGCCACCCAGGCTCGCAGCTGCGATTCCCGATCGATTGTCACGGTACGGGTACAGCCGTGAACCTTGCAGGTGGTCTCGCGATCGACGAGCGCACCGAGTCGTTGTCGGCAGGACTCGCACATCCGCGGCGCGGGTCCGTCGAGACCGCTGCGCTGCGATCGGCCGCGTCGCCTGCGTTTGCCACGGGGCCGATCGCCGTCGGGTTCGCCCGCATGACTGGTGGGGTTGGCAGGGTTCGCAGCACCGATCGCCGGGGCGTGGCGCAGCCATGTCCGGTGCTTGAGCTGGGCGTCGCGGGTCCACGTCCACGTGTTGTGACAGCCGTCGACGCGGCACGCGACCTCGGCGTCACGGAGGTCTCGTTCGTCGCGCTGACATTGATCACACGTTCGTGTCGGGATGTGCTCGGTCCGCGTGGACGTCGACCCGACCCCGGCACGGCCCGCCGCCTGGCCTGCCATTTGGCCAAGTTGGGCCGACTTCGTCCACGTCCAGGTTCGTTCGCACCATGGATTGCTGCAGCGGATCTCACGATCTTCGATCGTGTTCAACGCCGCTTGGTGTTCGGCGCACATGCGCTTGGGTGGCGGCTGTCCGAACGACTCGATCTGTTCGGCGGCCGTCCACGTCCACGCGCGAGTACAGCCGTCGACCTTGCACGCGACCTGGCGATCGTCGAGGTGGCTGAACAGACCCGCCGAAAGTGAAGCAAACGCGGCCGCATCCCGCGAGGGTGGACGCGGAGTCTGTGGCGTCTCGTAGCGATCGTGCCGCTCGGATCGAGTCTGGGTCTGCGGGGCGCGTTGCGGCTGGGGCGTGCGCGGAGCCTGGCTCGGCCGTGGTGCGTGCGTCGTTCGACTCGGAGCCGACGTCGCGTCAGCGTTGTTCACCGCGCCAGCGTCTGGGTTGGCGTTTGGGTTGGCGTTTGGGTTGGCGTTTGGGTTGGTGCCTGCATCCGCGCCGGTGCTCGCGTCGCCGCTGGCCGTCGCCGCACCCTCCGCGGAGCCGCGCCCGCGCCCGCGTCGACGGCGTCGCCGACGACGTCCCGTCCCTTCGGGCGCCGCGTCGGCGCCCTCGGGGCTCGTGTCTTGCGGGGCGGCGTCGCCACTCGCGTCCGGCTCGTCGTGTTCCACAGAGTCGCTCAAGGCCGCAAAGTATGGGCCCGACGCCCCGTGACCGTCTACCCGCCCCAACGCACGTCACTTTTCGGGGCGGCGGGCGAGAAATGAAATGTCGCCTATACTGGTCCAACGGCAGCCGGAGACCCGAATGGTATTCCAACTTCTGATCGGTGGTGCGGTGGCCGCGGGCTCCTACCTCTTTGCCCGCAAGAAGCGCGCGTCGACGGGCCAGTCGAAGGCGGTTGCCGCGGTCACGGGCGCAGGCGCCGTCGGGGTGGCCTACGCTGTGGGAGCCATCGTCTCCAGCGTCGTGTTCTGGCCGCTGGTCGTGCTCGGTGGCGCGGCTGCAGGGGGTTACTACTACGCCAAGCGCAAGAGCATGAAGGAGCTGCCTGCCGGGCGTGGCTAGAAGCCTCCAGCCGGTCCGCTAGCTCGTCAGTAGCGCGAAGTAGTAGACGACCGGGGAGACGAACAGCAGCGCGTCGATTCGATCGAGCATGCCGCCATGTCCTGGCAGCAGCTTGCTCGAGTCCTTCACGCCAAACGTGCGCTTGATCATCGACTCGACCAGGTCCCCGGCCTGACCGCACACGCTCGCGAGGACGCCAAGTAGCACGGCCGGCCCGATCGCCAGCTCCGGCAAGGTCCACAGCGAGCCGACGCCGACGGTCGCGAGGATCGACCCGAGAATGCCGCCGAACGCACCTTCCACGCTCTTTTTGGGGCTCACCTCAGGGTACAGCTTGCGCTTGCCCCAAGCCCGACCGAACAGGTAGGCGACGGTGTCGGCGAAGAACGCCGTGCACAGCGTCATCACCAGCCAGTGCGGCTTGCCGCCGATCTTGAGCAGCGGGAGGTGGGCCATCATCACGGCGACGTACACCAGGCCTGAGAGGCAGACACCGAAGTGCCGGCCCGCTGCCTCGAGGGCAGCTTTGCGCGAGAGCACGAGGAACGACAGCAGCAGGGCCGAGGCCGCGAGGGCAGGAGGCAGCGTGGCGATGCCCCAGATCGAGGGCGCGGCCACGATCGCGAGGCTGGCTGCCGCAGCGCCGGTACGCAGGCCCAGCGCGCGATCGGCTGGGGTGACCGGCAGCGCCATGCGCAGGTACTCGTCGTTCGCAAGGGCGGCGACGACCGCCGCGAACGCGACCACGCTCCACGGTGTCGGATCGAGCAGGATCGCCGCAAGCAGGGCCGGGACCAGTACCGCGGCAGTCGCGAGGCGCGTGGCGAAGTCGCCCATCGTTGCGCTTCTTCTTTAGTCGAGGCTCGAGCCGCCGTTGTCAGGCGGCGTCACGTCGGTTCGTCCGAGTTGTGCGGAGGTCTGACCAAAGCGACGCTCGCGTCCGGCAAAGTCCAACAGCGCCGTCATGAGGTCGTCGCGGTCGAACTCTGGCCACATCTTCTCGGTGAAGTGCAGCTCGGCGTAGGCGGTCTCCCACAGGAAGAAGTTGGACAGCCGGTGCTCCCCGCTGGTGCGGACGAGCAAGTCCAGCGGTGGCAAGATGCGCGCCGAATCGAGATAGGACTCGACGGTGTCCACGGTGATGTCGGCGGGCTCGAGCCGCCCTGCGACGGCGGCTCGGCACATCTCGCGCACCGCCTTGGTCAGCATCTCGCGGCCACCGTAGGACAGCGCCAGGCACAACACCATCTCGCGGTTGTCGGCCGACGCCGCCATCAACTCGACGAGCGGGTCGCGGACGTACGCGGGCAGGCGCTCGGAGTCACCCACGGTGACCAGGCGAATCCCGTTGCTCAGGATCTCCTCGCGCTCCTGCACCAGGTAGCGGCGCAACAGCTCCATGAGGTGGAACACCTCCTCGTGGGGGCGGTCCCAGTTTTGTGACGAGAAGGCAAACAGCGTGAGCGCCTCGATG
>CANLQR010000316.1 GCA_947492135.1 Deltaproteobacteria bacterium
CGCGGTTGCGGGCGATGGTGGCCGAGGACAGCGCGCCGGCGGTGGTCGTGCACGCGATCGCCGGACTGGGCCGATCGCCGGCCGAGCAGGACCTCACGATGCTGATGAGCCTCAGCCTGTCCGCGGATCACGAGGTCGCCAAGGCGGCAGCACGGGCCTTGGCAACCTTCACGCATAGCCATCGGGCGACCGCGGCGTTGCTGGGGTTGCTCGGCCATTTGCGCTGGGACGTGCGGTGGTCCGCCGCCCAGGCGTTGCTCCGTGGTCGAGATCGCACTGCACTGCAGCCGCTGTTGCAGAGCCACGAAAACGAGCGTGATCCCCTCGTACGTCAGGCCATTGCGGACGCGGTCGCAGAACTCGGCGGTCCACTGTCGCCGGAGCGGCGGTAGGTGAGCTCGAGTCCACCACAGGGGCCCCGCGACTACTGCGGGTTGGTGCCGATCTCAACCGAAGAAGCGCGCTTGTTGCAAGAAGTCGTGGAGGATTACTGCGGGCTGTCCCACGGGCTCGGCTCTCCGTTCTTTCTGCAACGCCGCATCGGGCCGCGACTGGCAGCGCTTGGCCTGTCGAGCTTCTACGATTACTACCACTACCTGCGTTACGATCCCTCGGGGCCGCGCGAGCTCGAGGACGCGATCGAGCGGTTGACCACCCACGAGACCTATCTGTTTCGCGAGAAATATCAGCTCGACGGGTTCACCAACGAATTGATCCCCGAGCTCGCGTCACGCCTGGCCAGCTCGCGGCGGCTGACGGTTTGGAGCGCGGGGTGCTCGACCGGCGAAGAGGTCTACACGATCGCGATGATGTTGCGCGATAGTGTCAGGCTGCGGGGCTGGTCGTTGCGGGTGGTGGGCTCGGACATCAGCCGCAAGGTGATCGCCCGGGCTCGGCGAGGTTGCTATGGCCCATCGAGCTTCAGAACGACCGATCCGCTGCATCAGCGCACCTACTTTCGCGAGGTCGAAGGCGGCTTCGAGGTCCGCGAAGACCTCCGGGCCATGTGTTCGTTCGGGCAGCTCAATCTGCTCGCAACCGATCGCTACATGGTCCTGGGGTCGTGTGACGTGATTTTCTGCCGCAACGTGCTGATGTACCTCGCGCCGGCGGCGCGTGTGCGGATCCTCGAAGCGTTCTACGATACCCTCAACCCCGGCGGCTACCTTCTGCTGGGACACTCCGAGAGCTTGCTGAACCTGAGCACTCGATTCGACCTCGTCCACCTGTCCAACGATCTCGTCTACCGCCGCGCGCTGCCGCCATGACCGGCCCACCCCCCGATACGCTACGTGTCCTGGTCGTCGACGACTCGGCCTACAATCGTCAGACGATCGTGGCCATGCTCGAGCGCATGCCCGGCGTCGAGGTCGTCGGGCGTGCCACCAATGGCAAGGAAGCGCTGCGGCTGGTGTTCGACCTCCGGCCCGACTTGATCACACTCGATCTCGAGATGCCGGAGATCGATGGCTTTGCGTTCCTGCGGCTGCTGATGCAGAAGCGCCCGACTGCCGTGCTGGTGGTCTCGAGCCATAGCGGGCGGGATGACGTCTTCCGCGCGCTGGAACTCGGTGCACTCGACTTCATCCCGAAGCCGGGTGCCGAGGTGACACCCGAGCTCCGCACGATCGAAAACGACCTGTGCACCAAGGTCGAGCTGGTGCGTCGCCTCCATGTCGTGCAGGTGCTGCGTCTACACGAGCGTGCCTCGGCGTTGCAGCGGGCAACGCCCGGCAGTGGCGCCGCGGCGACGCCGGGGCCGACGGGACTCGTGCTGCCTCGCGTCGCGATCGCGATCGCGGCTTCCACGGGCGGCCCGCCTGCGGTGCAGCACCTGTTGTCCCAGCTGCCACGCGACCTCGCGGCCACCGTGCTCATCGCTCAGCACATGCCGGCACGATTCACGCGGGCCTTCGCGGAGCGACTCGATCGGGTCGTGCCCATGCGCGTGGTCGAGGCCGAAGACGGCGTCGCACTGCTGACCGGGACCGCGTACGTCGCGGCAGGCGGGACCCATCTCGAGGTGGCGCAGGGTCCGGCGGGCCCCTGTGCACGGGTTATCCCCGCAGGTGGCCTTCCGGCCACAGCCACGCCGTCGGCCGACCGGCTGTTTCGTTCAGCCGCGACGATCTTCGGCGCCCGGCTGTGTGCGGTCGTTTTGACGGGGATGGGCTCTGACGGCACCGAAGGCGCCGGGGCCGCCCGGGCCGCTGGCGGCCATGTGGTCGTCGAAGATCCCGAATCCGCCGTCATGAGTGGGATGCCGCAATCGGCGATCACTGCCGGTTTCGCCCTCGAAGTGGCCTCGCTGGACGGGATCGTCCGGAGTATCTCCGATTTCGTGGTCCGTTCGGGGTTGTGATACGCTTCCAGGCACCGATGAGCCAAGATGCGGCTGGGCCTTCGCTGCAGGCGCGTACGCAGGCGTTTCTGCGAGAGTTCTTCTCCAAGGGCGAGCAGCTCGTACGCGAGCTGATCACCGAGAACGGGCGATTGCGGGCTGCGCTGGCTGCAGGCGCGGGCGATACCGGCGAGGCGGCGAGGGCGGTCGATCGACTCACCCGCCAGGTGGCAGAGCTCGAGGC
The DNA here is from genome assembly GCA_947492135.1 of Deltaproteobacteria bacterium. Lineage (GTDB taxonomy): Bacteria > Myxococcota_A > Polyangia > Nannocystales > Nannocystaceae > Xiheibacterium. The sequence continues at coordinate 2,586 of CANLQR010000316.1, forward strand.
CGAGTGCGCCGACCTGCGACGGCTCGCCGGCAGCGGCGCGGGCGGCCGCGACGGGTTTCGCAGTCGAGGGGACGATCTGGAGCGCGATCACTACCGGCTTGCGGCGATGTATGTCGCCGGCAGCCAGTTTCACATCGCGACGACGGTGGAGGAAGTGCTTCGCACGCTCACTGAGATTCTCCTCAACTTCGTCGGCGCTGGCCGCTTCTCGGTCTATATCGCCGACGAAGAACGTCAGGTGCTGTTTCCGTTGTTCCGCGAGGGTGCCGAGCTCGGTGATCTTGCGGAGTTGCCGCTGCCCGGACTCGGTGCGCTCGCGGAGGTGATCGAGCGAGGCGGGCGTTGGACCCACGATGCCCCCAGCGGTGCCGAACCCGGAGTGCTGCTGCAGTTGCCGTTGTATGCCGGCACGCGGCTGGTGGGTCTGGTCCGTGTCGAGCGGCTCTTGCCGCAGAAATCGAGTTTCGACGAGGGTGACGCGGGTCTGCTCGAGCTGGTGTCCGAGCATGCGGGCGTCGGCATCGAAACCGCTTGGATCCGCGCCCACGCACAAGATGTTCCGCTCTCTCGGACTGCTCTCGAACGGTTGGTAGGAACATGACGCAGGCGAACGAAAGCGGCCCCGGTGTGCCCCCAAAATTGACGGCCCTCGTCGTCGAAGACAGCCCGCCGATGCGCAAGATGATCGTCTTCGCGCTGTCACGGGTACGCGGCCTTTCGGTCGTCGAGGCTGACGACGGCGTCGATGCCTTGCGGCGCATCGCGTCGACGAAGTTCGACATCATCATCACCGACATCAACATGCCGATTCTCGACGGCCTGAAGTTGATAAAGCGGCTGCGCGCCGACGAGGCGTATCGCGACGTCCCGATCATCATCATCACCACCGAAGGCGCCGAGGAGGATCGCCAGCGTGCACTGGCGCTGGGCGCGACATCTTACATCACCAAGCCGATCCAGGCGCCTCAGGTGATCGAACTGGTACGCGAGGCGCTCGGGTTGACCGAGGGCCAGCGGTGACAGCGTCACTCGACGCGGCGATCGACGAGTACCTTCGATATCTCCAGGTCGAGCGCGGTCTGGCGGCCAACACGATCGCCGCTTATGCAGCCGACCTGGCCTTGCTCTCGGCGTTCATGGACGCACGGGCGACGACCACCGACGTCCGCGCCGCTGTGGCCGCCGAACTCGACGGCGGCGTCCTGCTCGAGTTCCTCTCGCACCTGGGCCGCCCGGGGCAGTCGGCGCGCTCGCAGGCCCGCCGATGGGTGGCGGCGCGGGGGTTGTTCAAGTGGATGCGGCGCGAAGGTGACCTCGGGGCGGATCCCACCCAAGGTGTCGCCGTACCGCGCTTCGCGAAGCGGCTTCCTACGCTGTTGAGTCGCGAGGAGATCGCGGCGCTGCTGGCGGCTCCGGGCACGAGCACGCCGCTGGCGTTGCGCGACACTGCGCTGCTGGAGTTCATGTATGGCAGCGGCTGCCGGGTCAGCGAGACGTTGGCGCTCACGCTGGTGCGCCTCGACGTGGATGCAGGACACGCCACGGTCGACGGCAAGGGCGGCAAGCACCGGCTCGTGCCGATCTCGGCCTACGCCGCGACCGCCCTGCGCGAGTACTTGAGCCATGGACGCCCTCGGTTGCTCCGACCCGGTGCGAAATCGGCGATTCGAGCGGCGCTGTTTCTCAACGGCCGCGGCGGTTTGTTGAGCCGGCAGGGGTGGTTCTCGAGGCTGCGCGAGCATGCGATCACGGCGGGCATCACCCGACCGATCTCGCCCCACAAGTTGCGGCACAGCTTCGCCACGCACCTGCTCGAAGGCGGGGCGGATCTTCGCATCGTGCAGGCGCTGCTGGGCCATGCGGACATCTCGACGACGCAGGTCTATACGCATGTCAGTGCGGCTCATACGCGGGCGGCCTACGACCGCCACCACCCGCGCGCCTGAGCGGCGTCTTCGAGCGAGGGCCTGGACCTGCGCGCCAGGCTGACGCGACGCTCATGGCGCCGGAGTCGAGCGCGCTGTGGTGAAGACCATGCGCGAGCGCACAAAAATGAACACGGCGTGCGGCCGAGCCTGACGTCAACGTCAGGCTTGCGTCGGATCCCCCGATCGAACTACCGTGTGCGTGAGCACCCATCAGGGTTCCAGAGGGCACGTCTTGATCATGTACCGCCACCAACGTCAAATCCTCGACACTCGCCGAGCCATTCTTGCAGCCGCCATCCTCGTCATGGGGTGCCCCGCAGAAGACTCCGATGCCACGGCCACCGCCGGCTCGACCGGAGACGTCAGTGGCTCGCCCACGACTGCCGAAGAGACTTCGACCGATCCGAGCGCGGAGACCGGAACCGAGGCCACCGACGCCACCGATGACACGACCGATCCGACGACCGACCCGACCACGGATCCAACGTCGGACACCGCGGACGGGCGCGTGGTCGCATGCGACGCGCCGGGAACGATGGTCTGGGAGGGTGATGTCTACATCGATGACCCCGCGGACTACGCGCTGCTCGACGGACACGTCGAGATCACCGGGGATATCAAGATCTTCGAACCCGCAGTCGATAGCCTGGACTTCATGGCCTGCATCACCGAGGTGGGCGGCAACGTGCAGGTGTTCGGCACGAGCGTGACCGATCTGGCCGGGCTGAACAACCTCACCGTGCTCGGTGGGTCGCTGTCGATCTCGCAAAATCCGAACCTCGTCGAGGTGTATGGCTTCGATGCGATTACCGAGCTGAGCGGTGCGATCATCATCAATGAGAACGCCGCGCTGACGGGTGTCTTCGGCTTCGACGGGCTGCTGCAGATGGCGCTCGGCATCAACATCGACGAGAACCCGGTGCTCACTCAGATCGCCGGGTTCGACGCGCTCGTGGCGGTTGGCACCGACGCCAGCGACGCGCCGAACTACCCCGACATTTCGGTCGCCTACAATCCCGAGCTCGTGTCGATTGCGGGGCTCGTGGGTATCCAGGCGCTCGGTGGCCAGCTCGTGATTCAGGCCAACCCGAAGCTGTGCATCTCCGAGGTCGAGTCGCTTGCGACCATGCTCATGCAGTGGGTGCAAGACGGCCAAGGCGACACCACCGGTAACAACAACGGCTGCTAGCCGTCGTCCCCCGGCGTCCTCGAGGGTGCGCGATCCCGCATCGGCGTCGAGCCAGGCGCGTGGGGCGAGGCACCAGGCCTGCCCCCGACCGGGGGGCGGGCCAGCGCTGCCCCAGGGGCGCCTGTGCCAGCTCTGGACGCCGATCTGCGGCCCTTTGCGCGCAGAGGCTTGCAGCCCGTCGTCGGGCTTCCCACACTTGCGCGGGACTTCGCCCCCTTGCCGATCGTCACCAACCCCCATGTCGCCTTCGCCGCGTTCGGCTTGCTCGCCATCAATGTCGGCGACCTGCGCCGCGCGCTGCTGTACGTCATCTGTCTGATCCTCGCGGTCACCGTCCACGAGTTCTCGCATGCCCTGGCGGCCCATCGCCTGGGCGATCCCACGCCCGAGGGGCAGGGGCGGCTGACGCTGAATCCCGTGGCCCACGTCGACCCGATCGGCACGCTGCTGCTGCCCATCGTGCTGGGTCTGATGAGCCCCGGCATGCTGTTTGGCTGGGGGCGGCCCGTGCAGACCCAGCCCCGACACTACACGCGCAAGATCACCATGCGCGCAGGAATGGCGCTGGTGGCGTTTGCCGGGCCCCTGTCGAACCTTCTGATGGCGGCGGTCATGTTGCTGTTGGTGTGGGTGCTGACCATCGCGGGCGTAGGCTCGGGGTGGGTGGCCGACCCGAACATGCCCGTGCGCATGTTCTTCACCCTCAATCTGGTCTTGTTCGCGTTCAATCTGATTCCGCTGCATCCACTCGACGGCGGCAAGGTGCTGGGCTGGTTGCTCGGTAGCCGCCACCAGCACATCGACGACTTCCTACAGCGCTACGGGGGCATCATGCTGATGGTGCTGGTGTTCGCGCTTCCCGAGGTCCTGCGCTTCGTGCTCATGCCGATCATCAACGTCGGCAACCTGGCGTTCGCTCTGGTCTCGTAGGTCTATCGGTGAACGTGACGATCGAGGGTGATGGCCCGCGTCCGGGTGACGGGCCGAATGATGGGCGTTGCGAGGTCGAGTTGCCGCAGTTCGAAGGGCCTCTGGACCTACTGCTGCACCTCGTGCGCCGCCACGAGCTCGACATCCTCGATATCCCGATCTCGTTCATCTGCGAGAAGTACCTCGAGTACCTCGAGGTCTTGCACGCGCTCGATCTCGAGACTGCGGGCGAGTACCTCGTGATGGCTGCAACGCTCGCGTACCTCAAGAGTCGCGAGCTGGTCTCGACGCCCAACGCCGACCCTGCGGCTGCCGAGGGCAGCGACGAAAGTGGTCCCGATCCCCGAGCCGAGCTGATTGCGCGACTGCTGGAGTACCAACGCTATCGCGCAGCCGCGGCCGAGCTCGATCGTATGCCGGTGTCAGGTCGCGACGTTTTCCACCGCGGCGGCAGCGTGGAGGTCGAGTCGGTCGACTCAGGGCTCTCGCCGGTCACCCTGTATCGCCTTGCCGAGGCCTATCATCGCGTGCTCGATCGGGCCCGCGTACTCAAGACCCACAATGTCGTGATCGAGCGCGTGAGCGTGGCCGCTCGGATGAAGCAGCTCATGACGCTGCTGCTCGATCGTTCGCGTTTCGACTTCGAGTCTGTGTTTCTCGAGCGAACGTGGGCCAGCGAGCAAGAGCTGCGCGCGATGCTCATCGTCACGCTGATGTCGGTGCTCGAGTTGGTGCGCCTCGGGGTCGCGAGAGTTCACCAGCCCGAGGACAGCGACGCGCTGCTCATCGAGCGGTCGGCGACCGCGCAGGAGGCCGAGCAGGCGCTCGCCGGGTACGACGAGCAAGCCAGCTTCGGCCACGTCCCACCCGTCGAGGCCGACTCGGCCACCGATTCGGACGACGACGCGGTGGACGACGACGAATCCGAGCCGATCGGGTTCGGCGACCCCGCGGCCACCGAGGGTGAGAGGGCCGGCATCGCCGCCACATACGCCCAAGACGCGGGCCCCGACGAACCCCTTGCGGCGATCGACGACGAGGCGCAGAACCCCAGCGTCGCGGTTCCGTCGCCCGCGGCCAACGGCCCCGAGCCGGCCAATGAGCCGGCCGTCGCCAACGAGCCCTTTCCGGCCAACGGTGGTGCGGCGGCGAACCACCCGGCACCCGCGGACGACGACGACGATGTCCGATAGCACGACGCAGACGCCCAAGCGGGGGCGGCCCCCCCGTCCGGGCCCGGCGTCGACCGAGTCGGCGAGTCTCGACGATCTGGTCGCCGGACTCGACGCTGGCCCGCGCGTCGCCTCGCGGCAGACGCGAGCGGTGCCCGACGACCCCGAAGCGGAGCCCGCGGTCGCGCCGACGCCCTCGGCGAAGGCGGAGTCGCGGCCGCCGGTTGCCGACGTCTTGTTGTCGTCCGAGTTGCCGGTCTCCGAAGAGGACGATCTCAGCGGCATCGAGGGTGAGGCCGCGCCGCGCTTGGTCTCCATCGTCGAGAGCCTGTTGTTCGCCTCGAGCAAGGCGCTCGGCGTCCGCGACATCCGCCACATTCTCAAGGACGCGAGCGTTCGTCAGATCCAGCTCGCGCTCAAGCAACTCGGCCGAGACCTCGAGGGCCGCGGCGTCATCCTTGCCCAAGCCGCCGGCGGCTTTCGGCTGCGTACCGATCCCGAGAACGGACGGTGGGTGCAACAGCTGCTGTCGGAGCGTCCGACCAAGCTGTCACGTTCGCAGCTCGAGAGCCTGGCTGTGGTCGCCTACCGCCAGCCGATCACCAAGCCTGAGATCGATCACATCCGCGGCGTCGACTGTTCGGCAGTGCTCAAGGTGCTGCTCGACCACGACCTTGTGCGGATGGTGGGCCGCAAGGAAGAGCCTGGGCGGCCGCATTTGTACGGGACCACTTTGAAATTCCTAGAATTTTTCAATCTCCGAAGCCTTCGCGACATGCCCGACCTTCACGAGTTTCGTGAGCTCACCGAAGAAAGCCGTGCCGTCATGCGCGAACAGTTCGGTGAGTCGGTGCTGTACGACGATCGAGAGGCGATGGGCCAAGAGGTCCTCAACTGGACGGTGGCTGATGGCGATGGCGACCCCATCGATGCCCCCCAGAGCGTGACCGAGGCCGGTCCTTGGGTGCAGAGCCAACCCGACAGCGAAGGGGAGACGCGCGGCGACGTCGAGAGCGTCAGCGAAGGCGAGAGCGCCGCCAGCGAAGGCGAGAGCGCCAGCGAAGGCGAGAGCGCTAGCGAAGGCGAGAGCGCTAGCGAAGGCGAGAGCGCTAGCGAAGGCGAGAGCGCCAGCGAAGGCGCGAGCGAAGGCGCGACTCGAGTGGAGGATCTTGGCGCCCAGCCCCTGGCCGCCGATGATGAGGTGGATGGTCGCGGCGATGCCGACGATGCCGACGATGCCGACGATGCCGACGATGCCGACGATGCCGACGAAGATCAGGGTGG
>CANLQR010000317.1 GCA_947492135.1 Deltaproteobacteria bacterium
GAGGCGACGCGCGAGTTGTGGGCGACGCTGACCGCACGCGCGCGCGACCGACTCGGCGAGTTCGCACCGGGAATGGGCGGCGTGACCGATGCACTCGGACGCGCAGGGGCGAACCTGCCCGCGAGCCCCGGTGCCGCCTCGTCCGACACGACGCCGATTGCGGCCAGCACGGCGGCTCCGCAAGCGCCCACGGCTCCGATCCCGGCCGCCGCCCCCGACACCGCGCCGGCACCCCAAGCCGCACCAGCACCTGTCGCCGATCCATTTGCGGAGTTCACCGCGAAAGCCGAGCCCTGGCTGGCGGCCATCCCCGGTCCGAATCCCGCCGGTGCCGAAACTCGCTACGAGCTTTCCTACGAGGCGGCCCGGGTCGAGATCGCCAAGATGGAGTCGGTGACGGACAGCAACGTCGAGTGGAAGCTCGTCCACACGCACACCTCGCAGCTGCTTCAGACCAAGGGGAAGGATCTGCTGATGGCGGCTTACCTCGCCTTCGCCAAGCTCAAGCTTTCCGGGCTCGCGGAGTTCTCGGTGGGTCTGGCGGTGCTCGATGGGTTGCTCGGACGCTACTGGGAGGGGCTGCAACCCGAACGACTTCGTGGTCGCACGGGCGCCATGTCGTGGCTGGTGGACCAGCTCGACAAAGCGTTGGGCGAGGTGAAGCTAGAACCCAAGGATCGCGGCGATGTCCTCGGCGTCCAGATCGCTGTCAAACGGCTCGCAGCCTCCACGCGTGAGCGCATGGCGAGCGAAGGTCCGAGCTTTGGGCCGATCTCCGAACGCCTGCAACGCATGCTCCTGGCGATCCCCGAAGAAAAACCAGTCGCGCCACCGCCACCGCCTCCCGCGGCGGTTGCCGCAGTCGCGCCCACGGCCACGGCCACACCGTCAGTCGCCGCTGCCCCGGCACTCCCCACCGCCGCAGCCCCAGCGAGCGCCGAAGGGGTGGTCACGTTCCTGCAGGAGTCCGGGCGCAACCTGGTGTCCGCCGCCAACCAGCTGCGCGAGGCTTCGCGCTCGAATCCCACGAGCTACCGCCTGATGCGGACCGGGCTGTACATCCATCTCGACGGGCCGCCGCCATCGGAGGTCGGAGGCAAGAGCCAGATTCCACCGCTCGCGCCCGCCAAGCGCACGCAACTCGTGACGCTCGAGACCAACGGCAAGTGGGAGGCGTTGATCGACGAGAGTGAGGCGGCGCTGGGCATGGCGCGCTTCTGCCTCGACCTCCATCGCTTCACCTACCAGGCGCTCGCACATCTGGGCGATGCGTTCGTGCCCGCACGCGACGTACTGGTCGCGGAACTCGCGGGACTGCTGGTGCGGATGCCACAGCTGCCCGATCTGTTTGCCCGCGACGGAACACCGCTGACCAACGGTGATACCAAGACCTGGATCGCGCAGACGGTCCTTGCGGGATCAGGCGCTGCGCCGAGTGCAGCGGCAGCGGGCAGCAACGACGACGACGCCAAGGTGTTTGCCGAGGTCCGTGGGCTGTTGACGTCGGGCAAAGCGACCGACGCCATGCGCGTGGGTCAGGCTCGGATCGACGCCTCGACGACCTCACGTCAGCGATTCGTGCGGCGCCTCGCCCTCGCCGGCGCGCTACTCGACGGTGCTCAACCGATGCTCGCCCGCGGCCTCTATGCAGCGCTCGAGCGCGAACTTCGCGAACACGAACTGTTCGCGTGGGAACCCGAGCTCGCCGCCCGTTGTCTCGAGGGCTTCGTCCGTGCGATCCGAGCGGCCGCCAAAGCGGGCGCTCGCTACGAGCAGGCGGACGCGGTCTACGAGCGGCTGTGCCTGGTCGATCCGTCGGCCGCGGCCCGCTTGGCCACATGAAGGCGACCTGCGGCAGCAGCAGGTCGCTCGGCACCCTTGATCGATTGACTTGCGGGGCCTTGTCCCGCAAGACTCGCGCCATGCTCTACCCCCAGGGGCTGACTCGCCTGTTCTCGGCCGCCCTCATGGGTGCGGTCCTCGTGGCCTCGCTACCCGCTCGAGCCGCTTTCGCGCCCAGCCCCGCGGAGATCGACCGCCTGTACACCGAGGGCGACAAGAAGAACGGCGACGGTGACTTCAAAGGCGCTGCCGAGTCGTGGACCCGCTTGATGGTCCTGCTGCAAGAAGAGGGCAGCAACCAGGTCACGCGCGAGAACCTGCTGCTCAACGTCCTCGACGCGCACATCAACGCCTACAATCGCCTGCCCGCGCCTGATGGCAAAAAAGACCTCAGCCACCTGCAAGAGGGCAAGAAGACCTACGAGCTGTACCTGCAGCAGTACCGCGCCGTGTACGGCTCGGGCCGCGCGATCAGTGCTGCCGTGCAGAAGAAGAGCGACGAGCTCAACGCCGCTCTCGAGAAGGCCGAAGCCGAAGCCAAGGCCGCGGCGACCCCGGTCGACGACAACCCGCCGCTCAAGACGGACAACGGGGACAAGACCACGGTGCCCCCGATCGTGCTTCCGCCGGCGAACAACGGTACCGGCCTGATCGTCGGCGGCGCCATCACGGCGGCACTGGGCTTTGGTGCGTTGGGCTTGCTCATCGCCGGCGCGGTCAATGCACCGCGGGCCGAAGAGGACTTCGAGATCGCTCAGAGTGCGGCGATTGCGATCTGTTCCTCGTTCCCGGATCCATGCCCCAATAACACCGAGGCCCAGCAGAACACGGTCGATGGCCTCGCGCGCGATCGCGACGACGCGGACAAGCGCGGGCGCGTCGCCAACGCTCTGACGATCACGGGCGCAGTGCTGACCCCCGTGTTGATCGGCGCCGGAGCGGCGATGCTCGCCATCGGCATCAAGCGCAACCGCCGATCGCAGTCGGCCCGCGCGAGCGTCCGCGTATCGCCCTCGATGGGACGCGGGTTTGCGGGTGCAGTGCTCGTCGGGCGATTCTAAGCGGCTGGACCGCGCGACGACGCGCGACTCATTTTTGCTCGGGAGCTTGCCGGCCCGGGTTCGCGGCGCCTGATTTTCCCAGCCAATCCTCGACCTCCGCGAGCCGCAGCGCCGAGGGCGGACCGTCTTGGACGTAGGCCTCCCGAGCGGCCCGAGCCCGTGCGAGGCCGACCTCGCTCGGGCCGCTGGCCAGCGCTTGGACGCGTGCATAGGCGAAGCGTGCGGCGGCGAGTTCCAGCGGATCGGCCCCGACTCGTTCCATGGCCTCGATCACCGCTTCGAACTCGAGCATCGCGGCCGCCAGATCACCCTCGGCCCAGCGCAGCATCGCGGCTGCCGCTCGCGCGTCCAGGGTCTCGCGGTGATCGGCGCCCAGGACTCGCAGACGGATCGTGAGCGCCTCGTCGAGCTCGCTGCGGGCCTTGATGAGCTCGCCCGTCTCGCGGTGCAACCGACCGAGATTGTAGAGGCTCAGCGCAAAGTCCGGGTGCTCCCGACCCACGTGTGCGGCGGTGAGCGTGGAGCACTCGGCGAACCTCTCCAGCGACTTTGCGAGCTGGCGCCGCCCCTCTTCGACGACGCCGAGATTGCATACGCAGGCAATCACAACCGGGTGCGTGTCACCAAAGGCGGCGCGATACACGGTGCGGGCCGCCTCGATGAGGCGCTCGGCATCGTCCCAGCGCTCGAGCGCGGTCAGTGCGTTGGCCAGGCCGAAATACACGTAGGCCGTCGACGGATGCGACGATCCATACGCCGCCTCCGAGATCGCCGCGGCGCGCTCGAACGTCGCCAAGGTGAGCTCGCGGCGATTCTGCCGGTAGTACACGTTGCCGAGATTGACCAACCACGTTGCGAGGAGCGGATCGTCGACGCCCCGCAATTGTTCGGTCAACTCGATCGCGTGATCGTACGACAGCTCGGCTGCCGCGAGGTCACCCATGCGATAGAGGATGTTGCCCTCGACGATGTCGAGTCGCGCCCGCGCGAGCCCACCGAGGGCGAGCCGCTGCAGCAGGCTGCCCGCCAGGCCCGCCCAGCGCAGGCCCTCGGCGTGTCGCGACAGCCGATCGCCGACCACACTGGCCAGATCGCGCGCCACACTGGCCGCAACTTCATCATGGTTCGCTGTGGTCGCGAGCTGCAGCGCCTCGTGGAGTTCGTCTTCAGCTGCCGCGTACTCGCCGAACGCCTCGAGCAGGGCAGCATGTCGGGCTCGGGCTTCCGCGCGCAGCGGTGCGTACGCCAGCACGTCCGCGGTTTTGACGGCCTGCTCGGCCTGCTCGCGTGCCGGCTTGGTGCGTCCGGCGGCAGCGAGCGCCTGGGCTCCCGCGATGCTGGCACGGACCGCGGCGACCTCGACCTCGAGCACGGCGGGCGGCGGCTCGATCGCGGCCAGCAAGTACTCCGCGCTGTCACAGGGCTCCAGGGGCGCGAGACCCGACGTCGCCTGGCCGGCCCGCTGGACCACCTCGGCATCGCCGTTCGCGAACACCTCGACCAAGGCCGCGAAGCCCTGGCGCCGCTGGGCGAGGCACTGCATGCGCCGATCGAACAGCGCTGTCGACTGCTCGTGGCGATCGTGCCGCACGCAAGCGTCGTCGTAGGACGCCAACCACCGCATCGCGTAGTCGTCGAGGGCTTCGATCGCCTGACCCGTGGCCTGTTCGGCGTACGGCACCGCGACGGCGCCGAAGGCCGCGCGCACCTCGGAGCGACGAGTGTCGTCCCAAACGTCGGCGAGACGACCCGCGCTCGAGCACTGGGACCCCAGCTCGTTCGCGTTCGGGGTGTCGGTCGGCGCGAGCAACACGCCTGCTGTCGCAGCGGCCGCGACCAGGCCGATCGTGCCAAGCGCGAATAGTCGCCGGCGCCGCGACGCCGCGGCGTCGAACGTCAATGCCGTCACCAGTGCCAGCATGTCGTCCCAGCGCTCACTCGGCTGGGGCGAGAGCCCGCGCATGATCACCATCTCGATGTGCGCCGGGACGCGAGCATCGAGCGGGGGGTGGCAGATCTGGCCGCGTTGCTTGGCCAGCGCGAGGCGTTCGAGCGTGGCCCCCAAGAACGGATCCTGGCGGTACACGGCTTGATACAGCGCCACGCAGAAACTGAACTGATCGCTGCGAGCGTCGGCAGCGACACCCGCGTGCTGTTCGGGTGCCATGAACCGCGGCGTCCCGACCACCGCGCCCTCCAAGGTGAGGGGCGAGTCGAGAATGTCGGATCTCTCGAGATCGATCGGCGCCGAGTCGGCATCGCCGTATTCGCGCACCGCCACGCCTGCAGCGCTCGCCGAGGGCGCCGCACGGGCCAGTCCAAAGTCGAGTACGTGGGCACGACCATCCGGGCTGATCAGGACGTTGTCGGGCTTGAAGTCGCGGTGCACGATGCCTGCAGCGTGGGCTGCCGCCAGGCCCCGGCCGGCAGCCGCATACACCGCAACGATCTTCGCGAGGTCGGTCTCGCGGGCCTGCCACTGCGTCAGCGTCGATCCGGCGACGAATTCCATTGCGACAAAGACCGAGTCCCCGACGGTTCCGACATCGAACACCGAGATCACGTTGGGGTGAGAGACCTGCGCGATGGCCTGAGCCTCGCGGAGCAGTCGCTGTCGAGGTGGCCCGCTGTGGCCCGTAGCGCCTTGCTTGACCCCGTGCAGGATCTTCAGCGCGATCCGGCGATTGAGCTCGGGATCGAAAGCCGAGTACACCACGCCCATCCCGCCCTGGCCGACGCGATCGAGGATGACGTAGCGCCCGACCTTCGACCCCGCCGGATGGGGCTCGACGACACGCTCGTACTCATCGCCCCCGACGACTGTCTCGTCGAGCCGCTCCGAGACCCCGGGATCGGAGACGCCGGTACGGTCTGCTCGATTCTTGTCCTTCACTTCAGAAACCAAAACAGATGCTCGTAGAACGGGGCATGCCAGGGCGGACAGTGGCGGGTCTCGATCCGACGCTCCCAGCCGGCCTCACCAGCGATGCATTGTTTGCCTTGGCCCTGGTTGCGAAAGATCGTCGCGCCGCGGCAGGCCACCGACAGTGCCTCGGCCGTGACGTCGTCGTACTTGCTGAGCAGGCCCAGGTTGGTGCGCTGCTCACAGCGCGGAAACTTCCACCGGTTGTCGTCGGTGCGGGGTGCCGTCGTCAGCGAGAAATCGGTCTCACCTTGCTTGCCCACGCAGACCTCGACGTAGCCGCGCCGGCCGTACATCCAGAACTCCACGACCATCAGGCCCAGCAAGATCCACCACCAGGGGAGCTTGCGTCCGCGCGGCCGCGCCCCTGATGCAGCGACTGCGCCTGCTGCGGTGGCCGCGAGTCGAGCTGCCTCGGAGCCCGCGGCAGCCCCGTCGGCCGCAACCCCTGCCGCCTCGGCCTGTGCGGGCGGCGGGGCCTCGTGCGCAGCCGAAGCTTCTCCGACCCGGCGGTCCCCCTCGGCGCCCGTTTCGGTCACATTGGATCCTTACCAGCTACGGATCGTGGGCGCGAGGGGATCGAGCGCCGCCACCGCGTCCCGCGCTGTTCGGGCGTTCTTGTTGGATCGACCTAGGCCCGCCGACCGCGCCGGATGTCGCCGCCAAAGACGCCTTGGGCCACGCCCGAGAAGCCCCATCGAACAATCCGCGCCCAGCGCGGCCAAAGACCCGCACGACCCCCCATCGACGCCGCTATAGTGTCGGTTGCGAGTTCTCGGGGCCTGTAGACGCGCACCGGAACACCGCAACCACGGAGCAGCGGCGATGACGGCAACCAACGAAGCGTGGATCTCCGATTCTCTCGCACGACTCGAGCAGCTCGAGTCGCAAAGAGACCAGCTCGCGAGAGCTGGGCGAGCCGATGCCCTTGCCGAGCTCGATGAGGAGATCAAGAGCCTCTACGAGGTGCTCGAATCGGCGGCCCAGAACGAAGGCAGCGAAGCCGACGAGGCGGCGAACAACTCGCCGGTCGTGCCGCATCCAGCGTTCGGGCCGACGCCCTATCCGATGGTGTCGCAGATGACTGCGCCGTCACAGTTTGCGGCGGCCGCACCCGAGATGTCGCCGTCGTTCTCGACGCCGATGGATCAGCCCGCGTTCCACCAGCAGCCGATGATGGCTCAGCCCGCGTTCGACCAGCAGCCGATGATGGCCCAACCGGCGTTCCACCAGCAGCCGATGATGGCCCAGCCCGCGTTCGCCTCGCAGCAACCGGACGCCAGTGGCGGTGACGACGAGCCCAGCAGCGGCAAGGGTGCGATCATCGGGATCGCGGTCGTCGTGTTGCTCGCGGCAGGTGGCGGGGGTTGGTGGTTCATGAACCGAACGCCAGAGGCCCCCACGGTCCAGGCTCCCAGCGGTCCCGCGAAAGTGTTCCAGGCGGGCGCCATTTCGGACGACACCCAGGAGCCCGATGTCGCCAAAGGTGGCGACGCGACGCGCACGCCCTTGGTCGAGATCAAGGAGCGCGCCGTCGCTGAGCCCGATCGGCGACCCAGCGGTCCGCGGCCCAGTGGAAACCCACCCGCGACCCGACCCACCAAGCCCGATAAGGCCGGCCGCACCGACGGTATCAACGTCGACAAGAGCAACGACCCGCTCGCGGGCGTGCGCTAGCAGCCTGCGAGGATCGCCCGACCGTCACTCGATGACGGTGAACGCGACGCGCCCGACGAGTTGCTCGTCCTGCGTGTACACATCCACGCTCCAGTGCCCGGCCTTCGCCTCGGGGATCTTGTCGGCGGCGAGCTTGGATTGCAGCCGAACCGTGTCCCAGAGGCCGAAGGGATGCGGATCCACGTCATCGGATCGCTGCACGACCTCGCCGTCTTTGTACCAGACGTGGATCAACCGATCGCCTTTGCCTCCGGGCACGACGATGTCGGTGACCGCGTAGAGTTCGTGGACCAGTGATCCGTGCAGGCTCGTCACTTCGAGCGCGAGGCGACCGTCGTCGAGCAGCTTGGGGCCGACAGCCGCGGCCACGACGTGCATCGCCACCGGGGGTACCGCGGCGCGGCCAAAGTAGGCGCCCGCAAGCGAGGCCACCGTCCAGGTCATCAGCAGCGTCGCGCCCAGCGGCCGACCGAGCATGCGCAGCGGCACATGCATGCTCCAAAATGCCACCGCCGACACCGCCGCCGCAACCACCAAGGTCACCGCGGACCGCGAGTTCGGCAGCAGCGCGGGGATCACCAGGTTGAGGCACGCGAACAGCGTGAAGAAGTAGAAGACCGAAGCGGCGACCTTCCAGCGCATCAACATGCGATCGAACACCACGTCGAGCGTGGACAAGAACGCACAAGCGCCAAGGACGACCAGAAACCACTGGTTGGGCGAATCGAGCGTGACCGCCCGCCAGTAGAACGGCAGCAGGAAGAACAACATCCCCTGGTACATGTTCTTGAGCACGTAGGTCATGACGAAAAAGCGCATCTTGGCGCCCTTGCCCTCGACCTGCTGCCCTGCACCGCTGCCAAAAAACCGGAAGAACAAGATCACGACGACCCACGCCAACGCGAGCGTGATCGTCAGAAACCGCGCGTGTGCGAAGCCCTTGGCCGCGAACAGCACGACGAAGATCCCGAGGCCGAACGCGTAGAACGAGTGCAGCCACCACAACATCCGGCCGTACTTGCTCAGCAGCGCACGCGCACGTGAGAACTTGCGCGGCGCCGCGACCGGAGCGATTGGCTCAGGCCCGGCGGACCCGGACCAGCCGGCAACGGCAGGCGGTGACCACTGCCCCTCGATCGGCGGACCGTGGGGCCCAGGTGGCGGCGGCGCGCTCAAGGTTCGATGGTAGGCCCGTCCGCCGGGCCAACGCCAGCGTCGTCACGGCTCTCGACCACGAGACTGGCGAGCGCCCGACCCAGCTCGCCATCGCGGTCGTGAAGCTCGCTCTGCGTGAGACCCAGCCCGATCGAATCGGCGGTCGAGCGGGCGTCCAGCGCAAACCACTCCCCGCGAGGCGAGCGATCGAGATGCAGGCTCAGATCGGGGTTCACGAAGGTGTACTGCCGCGGGTCGAGCACGGTGCAAACCCCGTTGCCGGCGTCGGCAACGGTGACCAGCGCCTCCAGTGGCGAGGTCGGCTCGCCCAGCACCAGCGGGACCTGCAGACGCATCCACGCGGTGGTCGGTCCCTTGCCCCAAACCCCGCGGCTGATGCGGACTTCCACGCCGGTGTGATA
>CANLQR010000318.1 GCA_947492135.1 Deltaproteobacteria bacterium
GGTCGCGGGACAGGTCCACCTCTACGCGTTCGAGTGGACGATCGATGCCAACGCCGACCACATGGGCTGGATGCCTGCCGACGCACCGCTGCAGGCGCGCATCGACCTCGCGGGGGAGATCGGTCTGCGGGTCGTCGAGGTGGCCAAAGGCGTGACGCGCCTCGCAGTCGTCATCCGTCGGCTCGACCGGCACGAGCTGTCGCTGTATGGGCACGACGTCATCCCTTCGATCGAGACGCTCGTCGGTCCCGAGGCGTTCGTCACGCTCCATGACGGCGACGATGGCCGCGAGATCGTCTTCGACCGCAGCGCGCCGCCGCTGTTCCGCCACGTCATGGCCGGTGTGCTCGCGCAAGTCGACCTCGCGGTCGCGCCGGCCCAGGGCACGCGCTGGCGCGCGCAGGTGCCGGCGAGCAACGGCCTGGCCCACGCCCAGTACTCGGTCGTCGGCGACGGCCGCGTCCATCGCGAGCTGCTCGGCTACGCGCGGCTCGACGCCGTTGCCGGCGGGGATGCGGTGGTGCGCGGCGAGGCCCAGCTCCACGCGAGCCCCGACGGACTGCCGGCGTCCATCGCTTCGCAGGAGACGCTGCGCGCGACTGGGGTGCACGGCGACAACGGCATGTTCGCCTCCGACGCACGATTCTCGCTGCAACGCCTCGGACAGACCGACGGCGCCTCGGGCGGTTGGCCGGCGGCCGATCGCGCGGTCGCGATCGACCTCGTGGCACCCCCTAGCGATCTCGAAGCCCAACGAGAGCTCGCGCGCAAGTTTGCCGGCGATACGACCATGGTCGACGTCGAGCGCGTGGTTCGATCCGCGGGCCACGGACTGCTGCCGCGGCCCGGCTTCGCGGTCGAGGCGACCGGACTGCTGCGGGCATCACCGGAACTCGCGCCCGAGCTCGCGGCGCTCTTCGACGACGTCGACGACAGTGGCGCGCGATCGCTGGTGCTCGACGTGCTCGCCTCGGCGGGGACGACCCAGGCGCAGCATGTGATGATCGAGCTGCTGTCGCGGTCCGAGCTGCGCGACGAGCCGGCATTTCCCGCCTGGCTGCAGCGCTTTGCCTTCCTCCGGCACCCGGTGCCAGAGGCGGTGACGTTGCTGGTCGAGGTCGCCGACGAGTCGGCGGGCTCGCCGGCCGGCCGCGCGGCGCTGTATCCCCTGGGTGCCGTGGCGCGCCGCGTGGCGGTCGACGACCCGCTGATCGGGGCGGTCGGTCACGCGGTGCTGCTCGAAGCGATCGGAGCTGCGCGCGAGCCGGACGACGCGATCGCGGCGCTGGCCGGTCTGGGCAACGAGGCCCACGATGACGCCCTCGAACCGCTACTCGCCCACGTCGATCACCCGGACTTCGGCGTGCGCATGCAGGCCGCCAGCGGCCTGCGCTACCAGCTCGACCCACGCGCGCGTGAGGCGTTGTTCGAGCTGCTGCGCGACGACGACGACGCCGTCGCGCGGACGGCCCTGGTTGCGCTCGCCGACCACCAGCTCGGTGCCGAAGCGGCGACGCTGCTCGCCGACGCCACCATCCGTGGAGCGTTCAACCCCGCGATCGCAGGCGCCCTGGTCGGCGAGCTCGGTCGCAGGGTCGACGATGCGCCCGCGGTACGTCCGGCCCTCGCGCATCTGGGGGCAACCGTCGACGACGCCGAGCTCCGTGCCCGCGTGGACGCGGTCCTCGCGTTGTAGTCACCCGCAACTCAGTACGAGACAAACTCGTCGCGGGGCTCGCCGCTGGCTTGCGCAGGCACGCCCTTGCCACCGAACACATCGGCACCATAGCGGCGATCGACCCGGCGCAGCGTGCCGTGGAGCCGATCCCACAACATCAGGTGCTGGCCAAAGTTGCAGTGGAAATAGACGTGGTGGTCATCGTGATACATCGATGGCCCCTGCCACGGGATCCGCGAAACCAGCCGGACCCCCGAGTGGTCGACGATGTTGAGCGTCAACACGTAGACCAGCACCACGATGATCGACACGTAGTGAAACGGAAGGATGAACAGCGGCAAGAAGGTCACCGCCTGGAACACCAGGAACTCGACCGGATGCATGGCCGTCACCACGAACGGTGAGGTCGCGACATAGCGGTGGTGCCAGCGATGGAAGTGACGGAACACGATCTTGGCGTGCAACGCTCGATGGGCGTAGTACGCGAGCGCATCGACGATGACGAACAGGGCAGCCGTGCTCACCAGGGTGTAGGCCCAGCCGTACTCGGCCACCTCGAAGTAGATCGGCGTGTTCAAGCCGTGCTGCAACGCGTAGATCAGCGTGCCGGAGATGAGCCCACCGACCACCAGGTTGGCGGTGCTCAGTAGCATCGCCTGACGCTGCTGGTCGGGTCGCAAGAATCGGTTGGGCTGGCACTTCCAGGTCTGGGGCTCGTGTCGTCGCCGGACGTAGTAGCGCAGGTGGTAGTAGCCACCGACGATCCACAAGATGGCCTCCCCGCCGAGAATCGACAAGGCGACGATCCACGCCCACTCGCCCCAATCGAAGGTGCCGTCCATGTCAGACCGTCCGCTCGAGCGTGCCGAAGTAGGCGTCCACCTCACCGACGCCGACGTCGGTGGAAAACGCGACCACGTACCAGCCCTGAGGGAACGAGGTGAATGGAAAACGCGGAGCCACGACGAGTCACGGTAGAGCGCCTGCCGTCGGGGGTCAAACCCCGATCATTGGCCGTGCAACGGTGGGCTTTGTGGTCACGCTTGCGGGTCGGATGGCAGCGAGGATCCGGGCGGCGCGGCGCCGTCGGTGGGCAACGCGGTGGGCGGTAGTGGGGGTGGTTCGGTGAGGGCCGACTCCGCGAGCTGGCGGCGATACGACCGCGCGGCCCGCACGACCGCCTTGGTCGCGGCACCCAACCCGACGCCGATCCCCAGCAGCGAGGTCCAGGGCGCCCAGTGGGTCACGTTGCGCTCGAGCCACAACGCACCGACAGCGCAGGCCGTGATCGCGACCACCATCTCGATGCCGACCGACGCTGAATCGGTGTAGCGGAACCACACGGCTCGCTTCGGCGGATCGGCCATGCTCGCGAACCCTAGCACACCGGCCCGGCGGTCGTGCGGGATCCGCTGCCGGTGGTTGTTGCGCGCAAATCATGCCAAGCCTCCCCAACGATGCCAAAACCGTTGTTGCCGTCGTCGTCGTTCATGACCCCACGGGCGCCGGCGTGGCTGCTCGCACGACCGATCGCCCATCGCGGTCTGCATGATGCACAGCGGCCCGAGAACTCGCTCGCGGCCTGTGACGCCGCGGTCGCGGCCGACTACCCGATCGAGCTCGACGTGCACCTCGGCAATACCGGCGAGCTGGTGGTGTTCCATGATGACGAACTCGGGCGCATGACCGGCGCCTCGGGGTCGCTCGCAGACACGCCGTGGTCGAGACTGTCGAGCCTGCGGCTGGCGGGTACCGATGAGCCGATCCCGCGACTCGAGCAGGTGCTTGCACGGGTCCGAGGCCGAGTCCCGCTGATCCTCGATCTCAAGTCCGGCCGCGCGCCCGGAAAGCTCGAGGACGCCGTCACGGCGGCGCTCGCGAACTATCGCGGAGAGATCGCGCTGCAGTCGTTCAACCCGCTCGCGATCGCTCGACTGCGTCGGGCGTCACGCTCGCGGGTGCTCGGACTGCTGTCGTGCGAGTTCGACGCCGCCGATCTGTCGCGCCTCGAAAAATTTGCGCTGCGCCGGCTGCTGCTCGCGCCGCTGGCGATGCCCAACTACGTCGGCTACGAGCTGCGCTGTCTGCCCTACTGGGCCGCGAGCGCTGCCCGCCGATTCGGCGTGGCGCTCGTGGCCTGGACCGTGCGCAGCGAGGCCGAGCTGGCCCGGGCGGCGGCGCTGGCCGACAACTGCATCTTCGAGGTGGTGCGACCATGAGCCCAAGCGGCTCGCGATCGGGTTCGGCACCAGCATCAAGCGCTGCCCGGCCGAAGCCGTGTCTCCAACGACCCGCAAGCGGCTGTTCCGGCGGCGACAGTCGCCACCGGCCGACCCGGGCGGTGGCTTGGGTACGCTATTGCGTAATGCACCCACATTTTCCGGGATCGGACGTTCCTCGAGGCGACCGCGCCATGAACCCAGAGTTCGGACGCAATCTCGCCACCAGCAGTGGACCCCTGGCGTCCGAGACTCTGGCCCAGCTGCTTGCGGCGCACGCCGAGTTCCTTGCCGCGGGCGGTGGGGGCGGCAGCTGGGAGCTGCTCAGCGTCGCGGGACTCCCGTTGTGCATCTATCGAGGCGGGGCCGAGGCGGGGACTCAGTTGGTGCTGCGGCACAAGCAACTCGCCGCCGGCACGTCGCTACGCGACCGCAACCTGGCCTCTTCCGATCTTTCCGGCAGTGCCTGCGACGGTGCGGATTTTCGCGGTGCCAAGCTCGATGGCAGCGCAGCGATCGACGGGTTCTTCGCGGGCGCCGACTTCTCCCGGGCGTCGCTGCGCGGCGTCGACTTTTCCGGATCGGATCTGCGGGGCTGCAACTTCTCCGACGCCGACCTCACCGAGGCCGACTTCGAGCACACCGATTGCACGGAGGCGGACTTCACCGGCGCGAACGTCGAGCGAGCGCGTTTTCCGGGGGCGATTCTCGAGGGCATCGTGCGGCGCTCGTCCCCGCGGCGTTCGTTCCGTGAGCGACTCGAAACCATGGTCGCGCAGCTGCGAGCGCATCCCGAGGTCGAGATCTACGAGTTCACGGTCGGACCTCCCGCCAGCGAAGCCCAGCTCGCTGCCGCCGAAGCGGCGCTCGGCCTGGCGCTGCCGCCGGCCCTGCGGGCCTTCTATGCCGCTCACGACGGCGTCTTCTTGCAGTGGGGGCTGCGCGGACAAGACTACCCGGGAAAAAGTGCCGCGTTCGAATATCCCGACTACGGCACACCGCCCGGCGCCATCAACCTGCTACCCGTCGCGGCGGCGTGGTCCAAGCACTGGGAGCTCGACTCGTTCGTCAACACCATCGCCGACGACCAGCTCATCCGACTGTTTGGTGCCGTTCCCGACCCGCGCCCGCCGGTCGCAGCGGTCGTGATCGACAACTATGCCAAGTACTATCACGGTGATCTCGTGCTCGGCGGGGCCCACGACATCGTGGTGGTGGCAAGTGATCACGGCGCCGACATGGACTCGTCGGATTGGGTGGGTTTCGAGACCTACCTCGATCTGATCGTTGCCCAGTACGGCACTTGTCGCTACCAACGGGCCCTGGGAATCGGCTGGACGCGGGCCTCCCGACAGCTCCCGAGCTGGGCGCCGCACCCGTCGCTCGACGAGGTAATCGCGGGTATCGAGCGCGAGTAGCCGCCCGCCACGCGCTTTACGCACACCGCCGCCAGCCCGGGAGGCCTGTCGAGCCGGTATCGAGGTCGGTTACAACAGCCCAGAACCATGGACCCACGGCGCATCGGTGTGTTTGGCTGGGGCGTCGTCGCCCCCGGGGCGAGCGACGTCGACGCGTTTCGTGACGCGCTTGCCCGACCCGAGAGCTGGCTGACGCCCTTCACTGGCTTCGGTCCGAGCAACTTCTTGGTGGGCGAGCCGGCGTTCGACTTCGCCGACTACAAGAGCTGGATCGATGCTCGTTTTCCGCCGAGTCGGTTCGGCTTGCTCGATCGCAAGTTCGGCGGCCCGAGCAAGTTCGCCATCGGGGCCTTCATCCAGGCGTTGCGACAGAACCCCGAGATCGAGGCCGAGCTTCGCGAGCTTCGCGAGCAAGCCCAGGTGATCGTCGGAGGCGGGCTCACGGACATCACGACCTACGATCAGATCGGTCGTGACCTCGATCGCGCCCAGCGGCGCTGGAACCGATTTTGGGCGGAGCCCGAGCGCAACGCGGCGCTGCGCGAGCACCTCGCGGGCACCTCCGATCCGAGCGCGCCTGCAGATCCCGCAACCGTGGACGCGCTCGACCAGGACGATGCCCAGGATGCCTGGCGGGCGCATTGGGCGGCGCGCTCCGATGGTCTGGCGAGCTACCTCGCGGCGCTGCGCAAGATCGAGCGGGTCGATATCGAGGGCGACGTCGACTCGGCCAAGGCCGCGGTGATCAAGCACAAGCAACGCGCCGCACGGGAGTTGCGAGCGAGCTGGGGGGCACCCGAAGCGCCTTGGGATCAGGTCTCGGCGTCGGCGCTGTGGAACATCGCCTCGACGCCGTCCTCGCAGATCTCGATGCTCGGACAGATCACCGGGATGTGCTTCGCGCCGTTTGCCGCGTGCTCGACCTTCGGGTTTGCGCTCAAGCTGGGCATCGAGGCGATCCGGCGCGGCGAGGCCAAGCTGGTGGTGCTTGGCGCCACCGATCCGAGTCCCAACCCGATCAGCGTGGGCACGTTCTACAACGCCCGCGTGCTGTCCCACGACGGGGAGGTCTCCAAACCGCTCACAGGGCTGCGCGGTACCCATGTCGCGGGCGGCTCGACGATCTGGATCATCGGCGATCTCGAACACTACCTGGCCAAGGGTTGGATCCCGCTGGGCCTCGAGCCGGTCTCGGTCGGCATCACCGCCGACGCCGACCACATCATCACGCCGTCCAAGGATGGTGCGGTCGCAGCGATCCGCATCGCCATGGCCGCGGCGCGGGTGCAGCCCAGCGAGATCCGCGAGTTCGACATGCATGCGACCGGCACGCCTGGGGACCACAACGAGATCCAGGTGCTGCGTGAGCTGCTCCCGGAGACCTGCCGCTTCAGCGCCCGCAAGGGCACCTTTGGCCACGGCATGGGTGCCGGGGCGGGCTGGGAATTGACGGCGCAGTATCTCGGCCATGCGACCGGTCAGTACTACCCGACCACCATCGAGTGGGAAGAGCTGCATCCCGAGATTCGCAAGGTGCACGGGCGCTTCGCGTTTCGCGAAGGCGGACCCGCGGCCCCCGGCGTCGTTGGCAAGCTGTCGATGGGTGTCGGCGGGGTCAATGCCTGTGTGATCTCGCGAAGCCATCGCTAGCGCGACCGCCGTTGCGAGGCGTCGCTTTTGTGCGACGCTGCGGCGATGAAGCGCCTCGATACCCAGCTCATTCACGCTGGCGAGCCCGAGCCGCGGGTACGCGGTGCGGTCGTGCTGCCGATTTTTCAGTCGTCGACGTACGAGTCGGGTGATGCTGCCGACTATCACGACATCCGCTATCTGCGGCTGAACAACTCGCCCAACCACGAGGTGTTGCACGCCAAGCTCGCCACACTCGAGGGCGGTGATGCGGCCGTCGTGACTGCGAGCGGCATGGCAGCGATCAGCACGGCGATGCTCGCGGTCCTGCGCACCGGCGATCACATCATCGCGCAGCGCTGCCTCTATGGAGGCACGCACGCGCTGGTCACCGGGGACCTCGAGCCCCTCGGGATCGAGACGACTTTCGTCGATGCCGACGACCCCAGCGCCTGGGCGGCGGCGCTGCGACCGACGACCCGGCTGTTTTACTGCGAGACGCTCACCAACCCAACGCTGGAGCTCGCCGACTTGCCGGGGATCGCCGGGTTTGCACGACAGCACGGCCTGGTGTCGATGATCGACAGCACGTTCGCCTCACCCGTCAATTTTCGCCCCATCGCGCATGGTTTCGATCTCGTCGTCCACAGCGCGACCAAGTACCTCAATGGCCACTCCGACATCGTCGCGGGTGCGGTCATCGGACGCGCTGCGTTGATCGAGAAGGTCCGGCGCAAGCTCGACCACCTCGGGGCAACGCTCGATCCGCACGCCTGTTTTCTCTTGCAACGCGGTCTCAAGACCCTGGGGGTGCGGGTCCGGCAGCAAAACGCCAGCGCGCTCGCCCTCGCCGGGTGGCTCGCGAGCCATCCGGCGGTCGAGCACGTGAACTACCCCGGGCTGCCGAGCCACCCTCGACACGCCCGTGCGTGCGAGCTGCTGGACGGATTTGGCGGCATGCTGAGCTTCGAGCTGCATGGTGGACTCGACGCAGCCACCGCGCTGCTGGGGTCGCTGCGGATCGGCATCGATGCCCCGAGTCTCGGTGGCCCCGAGACGCTCCTGTCGCTGCCCGCGCGTAGCTCTCACGCCGGCCTCGAGCCTTCGCTGCGTCGGGCCCTGGGCATCGGCGACGGGCTCGTGCGGCTCTCGGTCGGGCTCGAGGATGTCGCCGATCTGCGCGACGACCTCGCGCAGGCTCTGGGGTGAAGTCAGGTCGGCACTGACGCACTCAGTCGTGCGCGCCCGAGCGCGTCGAGCCACCCCTGCAGGTCCACGACGAACCACACCACCGACTGGGTTCCTCCGTCCAGCCGCCACGTGACCTTCAGGAGGTCGCGGAAGATCGGCTTGCCCTTTCGGCTCTTCGCGGTCGTGACCTCGACGCGCGCGTCGGTGGGGATCCGGATCTGACGACCGACCATGA
This sequence comes from Deltaproteobacteria bacterium, assembly GCA_947492135.1. GTDB lineage: Bacteria > Myxococcota_A > Polyangia > Nannocystales > Nannocystaceae > Xiheibacterium. Next base: position 8,371 of record CANLQR010000318.1, read on the forward strand.
GCCGGACGAAGACGAGCTCGTCGTCGTACAGCGCGAGCACGTCGATGCCCCGCAGCTGGGCCGCTGATTTGAGATGCCCACCGACGATGGCCCGGCTCGGGTGCTGCGCTACCGCTTCGCACTCACGGACAAGAAGCGGGGTCGGGTGAGTCGCCACCTCGAGTTCGCTTATCTGATGCGCGGGGTCTCGCCGCGCGTCACAATCGTCGCGGAGCTGGAGAACACACTCCGAGGCGGCCTCGAGTGGCTCTTGCCGCCGGTCGATCGCAGCCGGTTCGATCTCGACTTCGAGATCCGCGAGACGATGCGACGCATCGGCAACCTCGTCAACGAGAGCCCCAGCATTGATCATCAGCCGCGACGTGCCGGTGCCTGGGCTCGATTTGCCGGTGTTCGCGAGCTACGAGGTCGAGGCGCTCGCCGACTACGCTCGATCGTTGGACGCGCTCGGCCGTCCCTCGGGTTGGGACCCGGGTCGCCGCATCGAACGGTGTTCATCCTGCTCGACGAGGACACGATCGTCGGGCTGCGCATGGACATCGGTGGGCGGTTGTACGACCGGCTCGAGGCGTTCTGGGCCGACGTCTGTGGGCGGTGCTGGCTTTGGCGTGAGGCACGTTGATGTCGTACTTCCTGTTCGCGCGCTCGGGT
>CANLQR010000319.1 GCA_947492135.1 Deltaproteobacteria bacterium
GTTCGAGAGCAAGCCCCCCGGGGAACTCGTGGTCGTGGTCGTGGTCGTGGTCGTGGACGTGGTCGTGGACGTGGACGTGGTCGTGGTCGTGGTCGTGGACGTCCCGCTTACCGCCACATCTTGGTCAGCATCTAGATCGGTAGCAGACACGCGCCGATCGTCCCGCTCCAGCAGCCGTCCGGACGCTGGCCGTCGTCGAACCACGGCACGCAGCTGGTGCCGGGCAGCAACGCATCGCAGTTGTCGACGACATCCACGTTGCAAAACGGCGTGCAGCAGCCGGTCGCGTCCGCGCACCCCGGCACGTTCTCCGTCGGCGCACACAAGCTCCCCGGATCGCACACGTTGACGAACTCGCAGGCCTCGCCGATGGCGCCGCTGTCGCCACCGGCATCCGTGACGCAGCCAAAGCTGTCGTTGATCGGATAGCAGCCCTCGCCTGGGTCGCAATCCTGCGCCACCGGATCGCATTCGGGGATGCACAAGATCAGCACACCCTCGCCACCGATCGCACACTGCGAGCATGCGTCCGCGCAGCTCGGGTTGGCCTCGTTGCCCTGGCAGAACGCCACGCACTCACCGCTGTTGGTCTCGGGGTCGACGTCGAAGCACATCGAACCCAGCGCGCAGTTGTCGATCCCGCTGACCCCAGAGCCTTCGACCATGCACGGCTCACCGGGTTGCTGGGGATTGGGATCGAGAGGCGCGCATCGAGTCCCGTTCCACGAGCTGCCACCATCGTTGGCCCAAGGCATACATTTTTCTCCGCGCGGGCAGTCCTGCGCGAACTGATCGCACTCGAAGATCGAACTTCCGCCGTCGTCAGCCCCCGGGAAAAACGCCGAGCCGTCGTCGGTCACGTCGGTGCTATCGCTGGTGTCGCTCGCGCTGGTCATCAGCGTGCCGACGCTCGTGCCGACACTCGTGCCCGGCATCGTCGTCTGGCTGGTCCCAACCGTGGTGGCAGAGTCGACGGTGGTCGTGTCGGCGCTCGCGGTGCTGCCAGTCGAACCAGTGTCTTGTTCATCCGGCAGTGAGACCGCTGGACCACAACCACCCCACGCAAGCAGCCCCATCGCTAGCTTTTCTAATCTCATATTCCTAATATTACACACATATCAACGTCGGGGAAGTCCATCGCGACGGGACGCGAGGGGTGTGGAACGATGCTTGTGGCTCCCGCGTCGCCACCCTACCCGACCATGCTGTGCTCCCACTTCCCTGGAATCGCTCGTGTCTTCACGCTCGGCGCGCTGGTCGGCGGCTGTGCCCTGTGGGGGCCGAGTCGGCCCTCGAGCACCAAGCCGCAGCGCCCACGCCCACGCCCACGCCCACGCCCACGCCCGCGCCCGCCGCGGCGAGGCCCACGGCCGCACCGCCTGTCGATCCTGGTGCTGTGGTCCCCGTCGCCGGCGCCCCGATGCTTGCCACCGAGGCACCGCGCTTGGTGGAGGTCGCAAGCGCGGACAGCAATGGAAGCGCGATCAGTCTCGCGCAAACCACCGATGGCCAGGTGTTCGCGACGCTGGGGCCGGTGGTCATCCGACTCGCTGCGGATGGCAGCGTGTCGACCGATCCGACCTGGACTCGAGGGATCCGCGATCAAGCACCCCACTTCGACATGACCGACACCACCGGGTACAGCTGGTTCGCCCATGGGATGGGAGGTTCTTGGCCCGAGGGTGCGTATCTCACCATCGAGTTCCTCGGCGGTGGGCGTGGATCCGACATTCCCGCGGAGGTGTACCGCCGAAGCAACGCCCGGTGGACGCCCGTCGCCACGCGAGCGCGTCACTTCGATTGGTATCCATCGTCGTTCGGGTTGTGGAGCGACGGTTCGTTGCTCGCGCTCAAGGCGTTCTCGCCGCGATTCCACTCGTTCGGGGACGACGGAGAACCGTCCGCCTCCGAGCAAAAGCAGGTCGCCAAGGCGATCGCGGCACAAAAGCGCCTGGTGGTGCTGCGCGGCAAAGCCAAGGCTCCGGCGTTCGGCCGCAAAGACGTGCGAGCCTTCGCCTCGCTGCCAACCGGGCAGATCTACGCTGCGGTGGTCACCGATGACGTGGTGTCGATGCTGCACTACGACGCTTCGACGTCGCGCGAGCACACGGTTGGACTGCCCGCAGGCGCCGGCGTCTCGGCCTTCGATCTCGAGGTCCGCTCGAACGCCGCAGACCGCGTCTGGCTGTTCGGCGCGGCGGACGTCGAAGGCGAGCGCCGCGGATACGTCGCGTCGTTCGACGGCGTCGCGTGGCAGAGCATCGCCACGCCGTGCACCGAAGCCGCACACTCAGGATCGATCGACGACTCGGGGGCCGCCCACTTCGTGTGCGACGTCCCGCGCGCCGCAGCGCAAACCGGACCTGCCCTCTTGCGGGTCCGCGGGAACGTGGTCGAGGAGCTCCCCGTGCCGGTTGCGCCGCAGATGGTGGTGGCGCGGAGCCCCACGGACATCTGGGTCCTCGGCACCCCGGACCAGGGACGCATCAGTCTCTTCCACAGCGGCACCACTCAAACCCAGGCGCTGGAGCTGCCTGACGCCAGCGCCCAGCTCTTCGAGTGGGCCGATGATCACCCCCTCGATCAGCGGTGCATGGCGGTCTGGATTCCGCTCGTCTCGGGCGCCGATCGGCAGGCCGTCGCCAAGACGATCGACGCATTGACGATCGACGGAGGCCACCCTGAGCTGATCGACGCGCGGGTTCGCGGCCGCGTCGAGACTGGCGTCGTGATCCAGGGAGTGAGCGGCAAGCATGCTGTGACCGCGATCGAGCGGGTGGTGTCTGCGCTCGGCCGAGCGGCCGGCACGGCGACCTGCAACCAACGGCCCCCCGCGTGACGCTCGAGCACCGGAAGCTTCCCAGGCCCAAGGACCTCGGCGCCGTGGACGATCGCTCAGTCGATCCCGTCGACGAACGCCCAGCGATCGATCATCCACCCGCGCAGGAACTCGACCTCTTGCTCTGATCCACCATCGCGACGAAGATCCACCAGTTCTCGTAGTCACGACGATCAATGCGGGTATCGATCTGCCCGTCGAAGGTCGCGTCGTTGATGGTGACGACAAACGTGATGAACTCGTCGAGGTCGTCGTACGCACCCGGCTGACCATCGAGCGGAAGTCCCTCCTCCTTGGTCACAGCTTCGTGGGGGCTGTTCTTCCCAGCCACACGAAAGCGCCCGCACCAGCGAATGCGCCGGCTGCCGAGCGTGACGACGAGCAGGCGTAGCCGCGGCAAGTGGGCACTCGCGCGCCGTACGGTCGGCGTTCGACGCGCCTGTTCATCCGGGCGACACGCCCATCGGGCCCATGATCGGGCGACCTGCCCACGCTCGCCAAACCGGCGAGCGTGGCGGGGCCCCAGCGCCCCATGAGGCTGCGCAAGTTGCCTTGGCAACCAGTGCGCGACAAGAGTGGCTCGCCTCGGTGGGCGGACGGCGGCAAGGTGATCCACCATGGGGACGCGCGCAGCGGCACTGCTCGTCGGTTGGACTCTCACGCTCGGTGGCGGCTGCTCGATGGGGGCGAACGACGTAGGGCAGGACTCGTTGCCCGTGACGCTCGGTCCCGGGACCGCGAGTCTGGACGACAGCGGCGGCGCTGAGTCTGGAGACCTCGAGCAGGAGAGTAGCGGTGCTGCTGCGACCGGCTCCGGCACCAGCGAGGGCACCGGGCAGCCCTCCGGGCCGGCGGACGAGACCGGCGAGGGGCCCGGCGAGGGGCCCCCCGGCGATCCGGTGTGTGGCGATGGCGTCGTCGACGGCGCCGAGGCGTGCGACGCCGGGCCCGCGAACGGCACGGCCGGCGATTGCACGCAGCTATGCACGCTGGCGAGCTGCGGCGACGGCTTCGTGCATCCGACCGAGGCGTGTGACGACGGCAACGCCGCTGACGACGACGCGTGCCTGACCGACTGCACCCCGGCGAGCTGCGGCGACGGGCACGTGCAGCAGGGCGTGGAGCTGTGCGACGACGGCAACGCCAGCGACGCCGATGGCTGCACGTCGACCTGCACGCTGGCGAGCTGCGGCGATGGGGCCCTGCAGGACGGCGAGCAGTGCGACGACGGCAACGCCTCGAACAGTGACGCTTGCCTTGGCACCTGCGTCACCGCCAGCTGCGGCGATGGTTTCGTCCGCCAGGGCGCGGAGCAGTGCGATGACGGCAACGCCGCGAGCACCGACGCGTGCCTGACGGACTGCACCCCGGCGAGCTGCGGCGACGGCTTCGTCCACGCGGGCGTCGAGCAGTGCGATGGCGCCGGCGATCCCATGGTCTACAGCTGCAGCGCCGAGTGCCAGGACCAGCAGGTCTGGTACCAGTGGAGCTTCGCCTTCGGCTTCTGGCCGAACCCGATCGCGTGCTCGGACTTCAACGTGTGGCGCAGCGCCCTGGCCGACGACCACACGTCGATCACCATCGTGGGCACCTTCGACCAAGCCGGTCGCACGTGCACCGGCGCGGCCGCGACGCTGCTGTGCAACGCACTCCACGACGGCACCAGCCTCTCGATCGGTTGCGACGGGTCGACGTGGCGCGTGGGCAACGACTGCGCGGGCGCGATGGAGGTGACGGTCGACGGCACCGACTGCGGCTGCGCGAACCCGGGGGTCGCGCTGCGCCCGTGCGTGAGCCTGGTGGACTGGGGCGGCGTCGGCACGAGCACGTGCGCGGGGCCGAGTCAGGAGATCTACATCGAGTGCGGGTTCGAGTGAGGTCGATCGCGCGGCGCTAGTCGCCGAATCGAGGTGGCACGCACTCGAGGCGCGCCGGGCCGTGGTAGGCTCACGAGCGTCCATGGCGCGGCGCGACGAGGCTCAGTCACCGTATGTCCGCACGGGGACGGCGCGCCCCGAGGATGTGCTGCCGGACGCGCGCGACGGGCTCACCCGGATCGAGCGGACCGTGCTCTACACGCTTCACGAGACCCAGCGCGAGCTGGGCGATCGCAACGTGCCGACCGTCATGCTGTACGGCCGCGTGGTCGAGCGCGTGAACATCTCGGTCGATGAGCTGCAGCGCATCTTGCAGCGGCTCATCGGCGTTCGCTAGCCGTGCCCCTGGATCAGCAGGCCCTGCAAGCGGCCTATCCCGGGCCTGCCCTAAGCCGTCCTCAAGCACTGGAAGGCCGCGGGCGATGGCGATCACTCGAGGGTCCGATCGATCCTCCGGTCGCGAAATGAGCTTCGTCGCTGACAAGACCCTGACGCGGATGTGGCACGCCCTGCCCGGGCTGGTCGGCACCGTCGTCAGCGAGGAGACCACACTCGATGACCTCGAGTGCTCGCGCGAGTGGCTGCCGGGCGGCAATCAATACTACGCGCGTCTGGAGCTGGCCGAGCCGCACTCCGGGACGTTGTACCTCGTCTTCGAGCTCGCGCTTGCGATCGCGTGCGCCGGTCGACTGGTCGTGCGACCGGAGCGGGCCATTCGTGAGAACATCGAGAGGCTCACCTTCGACGGCGACGATCTCGACGCGATGGGTGAGTGCGTCAACACGTTCTGCGCCGCGCTCAACGAGGGGCTCCAGGGAAAGCTCGGCGATGCCTATCGCGTGGTTTTTCGCGAGGGTTCACGCGAGGCGCCCGATGCCTCGCTGCTCGGGCCACTGGGCCTGGCCCGTGGCCGCCTCGTGCTCGGCGGGCTCGCCACCGGGGCGCTGAGCCTGGTGATTCCCGACGCGGTCTTCGTCGCCGTGCGCGACGCGGCCGACGAGCACGACGAAACGGAACGAGAGCACGGCGACGAGGGCGAGGACGAGGACCCACCCGCGGCTGACGACGACGACGACGACGACGACGACACCTCCCACGGCAAGCCGCGCCAGCGAAAAGCGCGCAAACATGAGCCGCGCAAGGCCGCCGTGGATGATGGCGAGAGTGCCGGACCGTTGTTGTCTCCCGAGGAACTCGCGGCGATTCGCGAGGCGACGCGAGCGCCGGTGCGGGGCGTCGCCATGATCGTGGCCGAGCGCGCCAACGCCCAGCAACAGTGGCGTGAGAGCCTGATCGGCACGGGCGCAGAGTTCGAGATCGTCGCAAATTTTCACCAACTGCTCACGGTCTGCCGCCTGCGTGTCGTCGAGTCCATCGTCGTCGATGCCGACGCCTGTTCGGCCGGCGGGCTGACGCTGCTCGCGGCGATCCGCGGTCAATCGGGCGTGCCCCACCGGCGCGTCGTCGTCGCGTCGCGGCCGACGCAAACCCACCTCGTGGCCTGCATCGGTGGCGGCGCGAGTGAGTACGTGTGTCGGCCACTCGACGAGGAGACGCTCGCACGGATCGTCGGCCCGGCTACGTGAGCCGAGACCGCGCCGACGAGCGCACGGGCGTCGCAGCCGATGCGTCGGCCCTCAACGCCTGCGGAACGCGAGCGTGCCGCTGATCTCGAGCCCATGCGCGGTGAGGGCCAGGTGTCCGTCCCACCGATCGACCACGTCCAGCGCGGCCTCGACCCAGGGACGTTCGGCCGGGCCCATCTCCGCGAGGGCACGATCGAGCTCGGCCCGCGGGATCGACTCGATCACAGCGTGCAGATCCACGCTCCAAGACGCCCAGCTCCGGCCATCGTCACGCTCGGTACTCACCGCCCGCAGCAGAACGCGATGAGCCTTGTCACCGTTGGCGATACCGAGCGCATGAGGCCCGCGAGCGATCCAGGCCTTTTCGCCACCCGGCAGACGAACCCCGGCGAGCACAGCCTCGAGCAAGGCCGGGCGGCGTCGCTTCAGCGGGCCCACGTTCGCGCTCGGTGCGACGGTGCCCAACCACTCGAGCGGATCGTCGAGCCCCGCGACGACCACGCCGCGAAGCTCGTTGCGCCGAAAATCCCACTCGTGGAGCACGGCACTGCCCCCGCGCAGGCCGATCATCCACGTCGACGTCGGCACGCCCTCGAGATCGAGGTCGCCTTCCTCGAAGCAAGCACCGAGCCGGTCGCGGGCGACTAGACGCTGCAAGACCGCGAACCCGGCCATCGCGTCGATGCCTACGCCCACCGCGGCCAGGCCATCGCGGCGCGCCGATCGGCTCAGTCCAGCGATGGGCGCGGCGACCGGCGACAGCGCTTTGCGCAGGCCCGGGCCGAGCTCCCAGATCCATGCCGAACCGATCCCACGGGCATCGAGTTCGCGCAGCCCGAACCACAGCCGTGGTGCCTGATCGAGCAACGACCGCCAGGCCGCGGTACACGGGCCCCGGTCGAGCTCGAGGTCCCAGGCTGCGACCACCTGCGCCGAGAGCGGGTCGCCGGTTCCGTCGAGGATCGCAGCGAGCCGCGAGAAGTCGATCATTCCCGCAAAGTTCGGCACCAGGCCATGGTCGCGCGCCGCGGTACGCATCCACTCGCTGTCCGTCAGCGAGCGCGACGGTACCTCGCGCCCCAGGACGTGCGAGAGCATCTGATTCTCGATCGCTTGCGGATACGCCGACATGACCAGCTCGTTGCCGACCACCGCGACAGTGAAGCCGACGTCGTCGGGTTGCGAGCTCACGCTCCACAACCGATGGCCCAGACCCACCCGCTCACGCGAGCGTCCATCGGCGTTGTCGACATGAGCGATCAGCTCGGCCACCTTGCGTCCGTCCTCGAGTTCCACTCGCAGCACCGGCGCGAGGCCAAAGCCGTAGAACACCCAGCGCGGGTTGGTGGCGAAGCCCAGCTCGCGCAGCCCCTGCGCGCTCATGTGCCCGCGCAGACTGCTGACCAACGCGACCCACTCGGGATCGCGGGTCGGAATCGGACCGGCCAGCGCGCGCTCCCACGCCGCGAGCGTCGCGTCGACCAACGGCTCGATGCGCTTGACGTACCCTCGCGGCAGCGGCTCGGCAGTGACCAGCACGTAGGGCGAGTCGGCCGGGACGTGGGAAAGCATGGCGGCCGCGGTACGATCGAGCGCGCGAGCCGTTACGCTGGGTTCGCGGGCTGGCGCCGCCGTCGGTTCGACGGATCGCTCGGCGTTGTCACAGCCAAGCGCCGCCGCGAAGATCCAGGCAAGCTGTCGTCCCATTCCCCAGAGCGTAGCGCGACGTTCGGGCCGAGCACCCTCGGCACAGCGTCGATCGAGAACCACGCACGACGCCGCGAAGCTTTGCTACGGCTTGTTCGCGGGTTGCACCACGAGCCGCGCAGCTTTGCTGGGCCACTCCACGGGGGGGGGCCCGCACGCGAAAAGGGCGACCACCCGAACGGCGGTCGCCCTGATTGGCGCACTCCCTCGAAAAAAAGTGGCCGACTCGGGGGTGGATCAGATCGCGTAGTTGATCCAGCCCGCCTGCGTCCAGTCGTCCGCAGCTTCGGGATCCACTGCGCCGACATACGTGGTGGACTCGAGCGCGGGGTTGCCCGGGTCGACGCCTCCACCGACTGCCGCAGAGTCCGCAGCCGGCTTGATGTTCGGTGTGGTCCACGTCCCGTCGAGACCGAGATCGACGTCGGTCTGGTTGCCGTCTTGTCCCGTCAAGAAGTCGCCCCACATCGTGTCGTCCCAGCTGTAGGGGCCATCGCCCTGATGCCCGAACGCTCCGGCCGTACCCCAGAAGGTGCCCTCGACCACGATTCCGTTGCCTTCGGCCACTGCAATCGTCGCCTCATCCTGGAACGTCGCGCCTGAGCCGGTGACGTTGGTGAAGTACGAGTTGAAGATATGCGCCTCGGCGCCCTGCTTGATGTTGAAGCCGATGCTCTTGCCGGCGTTGCCGCCGTCGCCCTGACCGACGAAGGTCATGTTTGCGATCCACGGGCTGGTGAGCGGCGTGGCAGTGAAGCTGTCGGGGCCGTTGGACCACTCGAGGCCGTGGTTGCTGTCGGCCTCGCTGGGATCCTGATGGACGAACGCGTACTGGAACGTGCCGTTGAAGCCCAGGTCGAGGTCGAAAGCATCATCGGCACCGCCGCTGGAGACCAGGTACTTCGCGTCGAAACCGCCACCGAACGCCTCGAACGAGTCATCCGATCCCATGTGGGCCTGGATGTGATCGACGGTCGTACCGGTGCCACAGGCATAGAA
>CANLQR010000320.1 GCA_947492135.1 Deltaproteobacteria bacterium
ATCGATGCCCTCGACGCCGACGACGAGCAGCCCTGGCTCGGGCCTTGTGCGACGCTGTGGATCGGCGCGGGACGGTCGATCGCCGTCGGCCATGTCGGTGGCGACCTGATGGGCCTGGTCCGCGCACTCGGACACGACGCGGTGCGGATCGCACTGGCACCGACGCCGCGGTGGCTGCCGACGTGGTTGGTTGATCGCGCGCTCGAAGGCGACTCTTTGCTCGGAACCGTTGGCGCCCGCGCGCTGTCGATCGCATGGGCGCAGTGGATGCCGCACGCCTCGAGCTCCACCGTGCTGGTGCCGATCGGCGTTCCCGAGGTTGCGCTCGATCGGCCGCGCGCGCCCGAGCTCGACCTCGCGGTGGCCGCTCATGCGCTCGAGCACCGCACCGGCCCGGTGTTTCCCTCACCCCGCGTGATCGCGATCGTGCACGCGCAGCTGGTCGAGAGTCGCAACGCACCCGCTGCCGGAGCGCGCCTGCAGCCGTCGGCGGCGGCCGAGGTGTGGGCCCAGGCCCGACGAGCCCTGCCGATGACGGGCGCGCTGGTGGGCATGGAGAGGCCCCGCCCGGGTTTGCCCACCGACGCCCCGACCGCGGCCTTCTTGGCCCAGCGCGTGCTGCTGCGCGAGACCGGCCATCGTGCGCTGCTCGAGGCACCCCCACCCGCCCCCAGTGCTGCCACCGACGACGGCATCGAGCGCGCCGCCGAGGTGTTGCACAACGCGGGCGAGTCGCTGTCCGATCAAGAAACCAAGGTGGTGCTGCGTGGGTTCGGCATGCAGGTGACCCGGCAAGCGGTGGCCAACTCGGCAAGCGGCGCCTCGGGCTTTGCCGAGCGCATCGGGTTTCCAGTCGTACTCAAGGCCTTGTCTCCCGACCTCCGCAGGCGCAGCGAGATCGGGGCGATCGAACTCGATCTCGTCAACGCTGCAGCGGTCCGACGCGCGTACGCGGCGATCGTGGATGCAGTCGAGCGCAGGGCACCGACCGCGCGGCTCGACGGCGTCGTGGTCGCCGAGCACGTCCCGTTCGGCCTCGATGTTCATGCCGGGCTCATCCGTCTACGTGGCGGCCAGATCGCCGTGTTCGCCCGACCGATCTCGGGCACGCATCCGCTCGAGGCGATCCTCGCGCTGACGCCGATGAGCCACCAAGGCGCGCTGTCGGTCGCGCACGCGGTGCTCTCACGCATCCCCTTGCCGGCCCTACGACGCGAGAGCGACCCCGGCGCGGGACCGCTCGCGGAGGTGTTGTTGCGGCTGTCGTGGTTGGCCGAGCGATTTGGCGATCGCCTCAACCTGGTCGACCTCAACCCCGTGCGGATGACGGGCGACGCTCGCGGGTACGTGATCCTCGACGCCCAGCTGCGACAACTCGCGCACCTCGAAGGACGCTAGCGCAGCGCGGGCGAGACTAGCTCGCATCGGCGCTCGACCACTGCGCCACCAGGGCCAGCAAGCGGTCACGATGATTGTCACTGGGCTGCTCGAGCACGTGGTCGAGCAGCCGACGCAACAGCTGTCCGAGCGCGGGCCCGGGCGCCGCGAGTCCTGCCGCCACCAGATCGCGGCCACCGACCGCGAGTTCACCTGTCGCAAGCACTGCGCCCTGCAGCGCCGCACGCAATCGTGCCGTGACCGCGCTCGACGGCGCTGCGAGCAACAAGGCGTCTTCGACGTGGTCGCGTCCCACCGCCGCGGCGGTCCGACGGATCTGCACGGCGTCGGTGAGCGTGGCGAGCCCGAGTGCGGCAGTCCCCAGCAGCGCTGCCAGCCGCACCCGGTCGGCGCGACCGAAGCGCAGTTGCTCGAGCGCAGCCTCGACGACGGCCGGAGCCTCACGCGCGACCGGGCCGAGCAGCCGGGCGAGTCGCAGCACCGCATCACGCGGCAACGCATCGACCGCTGCGATCGCTTCGGCCCGCGCCTGTTCGTCGAGTGTGGGCAGTACGTGCGGCCACACTCCGGTTTCGTGCATCGGCACCAGGCCCAGCGAGGGCGCGACCGCGCCGAGCAACTTGGTCAGCTCCACATGGACGCGCTCGCGACTGACCTTGGCCAGCACCTCGAGCGCGCCGCCCATCGCAGCGGCGGTCTCCGGATCGAGACGCAGTGATCGCGTCGCGCACAACCGCACGGCACGCATCGTCCGCAGGCCGTCTTCGGCGAATCGCCGCGCGGGCTCGCCGACCGCGCGCAGCGTCGAACTCTGGAGGTCGACCAGACCTTGAAATGGATCGGTGAACACCAGCGCGATCGGATCCCAGGCGAACGCGTTGACGGTGAAATCGCGGCGCGCCAGATCCTCGACGAGGTCGCGAAGAAACGTGATCTCGTTGGGTCGCCGACCGTCGGTGTAGGCCCCTTCCCCACGGAACGTGGTCACCTCGACGCCGACCGGCCGATCGGTGCCACGCACGAGCACAGTGACGGTCCCGTGCTCGATGCCAGTCGGCACCGTGCGCCGGAACGCGGCCTGGACCTCTTCGGGGCGAGCCGACGTCGCCACGTCCCAGTCGGCAACCGGTAGCCCGAGCAGTACATCGCGGACCGCCCCGCCCACCAGGACAGCGGCGTGGCCTTGTTGCTGCAACGTCCGCGCAACCTCGAGAATGGGCGCCGGGACCGTCGCTTCGCGTAGACATGCGATCGCCTCGGAGGCCGTGCGGACGCAGCGGGTCCCGGGGGCGCGGGGTAGCGTGGCAGCGGGCGGAGCCGCATCGTCGTGGGGCGAGACCATCGGCCGGCTCAACGTAGCGGCGAAGGCCTCGGGGGTCCACCGCCTCGCGCGTCCACCAATGACCACCAATGTTGTGGTCGCCTGCCCCCGCGCACGACGACGTGTCGTCGTGTACGATGCGGTCGTGCTTCGAACGCTCGGTGGACGCCGCAGCCTCTACGCACTGGTTGCAGCGACGGGTTGCGAGATCGTCTCTCCCGGCCCCGACGTGGGTGTCGCCAACCGCTGCGTGCTGACCGGGTCGTTCTATGTCGAACGCATCGTCCCGGAGTACATCGATCGTCACGGCTGCGCCGACGAGTCGGGCTGCCATCGCGCCGCCGATGCCAACAGCATCTTCCGACTCCAGGATGTCTCGGACAGCCTGCCCCCGCTGCCGACCGATCCGCTGTCGGCCTGGCCGGCGCAGTGGCAGGAGAACTTCCGGGTCACCACGGCGCAGATCAGCGACTGTGATCTCGCCGAGCTCGCGCCGCTGTACGCAGAGCCGGCCGGCGGAAGCACGCTCAAGCATGGTGGCGGCGACCTCTTCAAGCCCGACGGGGAAGAGCTCGACCTCATCCAGTCGTGGCTGGACGGCGGGCCATGACCGCGCGACCCGCCGTCGGCCTGGTCGTATGCCTCGTGACTGCGGGTGCCATCGCTGTCCCGGCCCACGCCCGCAAGGCCCAGACCAGCTCGCCGCAGGCTCGGCACAGTGGACCGCTGGCCCGCGTGCTGTCCGAGAACGCGCAGGTCTATTCGGGGGCCGGCTTCAGCTACCGCGTCATCGCCCAGGTCCGACGCGATGACACCGTGCGCATGGTCGAACGCGGCAAGCGTGGCGGCTGGACTCGCGTGCAGCTCGACAGCGGCGTCGTTGGATGGATTCTCTCGGAGCAGATCCTGCTGCTGTCGGCGGCCGTCGGCGAAGAACCCACGCCCTCGGCGATCCGCCGGTTCGGCCGCAAGCTCCGCACGAAGATCCTGGGCCCGCCGAATCTGCTGACCGCGCGCGCCGGGGGCACCCTGTCGGCGGGCGCACTCGGCCGCGAAGGGCTGTTCTTGGTCCGCCCGCAGGTGTTCCTGTCGCCCAACGCTGGGCTCGAGGCCTATGTCGGGCCGTCGGCGGGTCGCGAGACCAGCCGCGGCGTGTTCGGTCTGTCCACCAACCTCTACCTCAGCCCTGCGATCCCGTTCACGTTCTTCGTCAGCATCGGCGGCGGCGCCGTGTTCACGCGGGGCAAGGCCGATGCGCTGTCGTCCGCACGCTGGAGCTATCTCGCCAGCCCTGGTGGCGGACTCTGGATCATCTTCAAGCGCGGGATCGGCGTCCGCTTCGACTTTCGCAATCACGTGATCTTCCGAGCCGATGAGGCCCAATCCCTGCAGGAGTACTCCGGTGCACTCGCATTCACATTCTGAGCAAGGCCCGCTGGTCCCAGCGCTCGTGCGGCTCGCGATGGCGACCTGCCTGGGCGTCCTGGCGATGGCATCGGGGTGTGCCCGCGCCGTGCTGCCCAGTGAGAAGGCCTTTTTGGCCGATCCGATCATGCAGTTCAACGCCGATGGTCTCGAGGCCGCCGCCGATGCGCAGGTGATGAGCAACCGCGAAGGTGCAGCCGGAGGCAGTGGCACGGCCGGAGGGGGCTGCGGGTGCAACTGAGGTCCTCGCGAGTTGGGCTTGCGGCCACGATCGCGACGTCGTTCGCGACGTTTTTTTCATCGGGGCCGGCGCGCAGCGACGACCAGGTGCGGGCCGCGGTGACGTACTTCGCCGAGCCGGCACCGAACACCTCGCTCAACGTCGTACATCCCCAGGTCACCTACCAACAGGACTTCGGGGAGCACTTCGGCCTGGGTGTCGGCTACGACGCCGACGTGGTGTCCGGCGCGACGCCTCAGGTGTTCGGCGTCGACGCGGTGACGGCCGCGACCAAGTTCAACGACGTCCGCCACAACGGCACGCTCGGCCTGCGGTTTCTCACCGAGTACGCGACGCTCCGGGTCGGCGGCGGCTTCGCTGGCGAAAGCGACTATCGGTCCGGCACGGCCAACGCCGGAGTCACCGTCGACCTCTTCGAGCGCAACTCGCAGCTTGCGGTCGACTATACCCACAACTTCGATCGGGTCTGCGACGCCAACAACGGTGTCGCCCAGGAGCTCCTCGAACTACGCCCCCTGGACAGCTCGGACACCTGTTTCGACGGGGGCTCGGACCTCACGACGACGCGCAAGCTGGCCATCGATTCGATGCAGCTGTCGTGGACGCAGGTGACCACGCCGTGGCTGGTCCTGCAGTTCGGCGCCACCGGGTCGGTCCTGCGCGGGTTCCAGGCCAACCCCTACCGTCAGGTGCTGCTTGGCGAGCGCGCCGTGCAAGAGCGCTTGCCCGGCGGCCGCAACCGGCTGGCGCTGTACGCCCGCACCAAGTTCGCCATCAAGCCGATCCGGGGCGCCATCGAGCTCGATGTTCGGGGCTACTTGGACTCGTGGTCGATGCGGGCACTCACCACCGAGCTCGCGTGGGACCAGTACATCGCCCGCCCGATCGTCATCCGGGTGCGGGCGCGTTGGCATGTTCAGGACTCCGCGCTGTTCTATCGAGACGGCAACGAGTACGCCGCGAGCGGCCCGGTCGGCAGCTTCTGGACCGGCGACCGCGAGCTGTCCGCACTGTTCAACTCGACGTACGGCGTCAAGGCGTCGTACCTGATCCGGGCCAAGGAGAAGCAGTTTCTGCGCTTCATCGACAGCTTCGTGATCTCGGCGAAGGCCGACATGCTGCTGTATCGGTCACTGACGAAGAACCCCGAGTTCTCGCCCAACGCGGACCGCACCAAGGGGCTGATCGACGCGGTGGTCGTGCAGGCCCAGGCGGGCTTCGACTTCTGACCGCCCGATCGTCGTCGTCCTCCGCTCGAGGTCGAGCTTGCGACCGATTCCCGGGCCTTGGATGACGACGAACAATCGCGCGGTGCGTCCCTTCGTCCCGCAGTCGGTGCTACGAGGTCGATGCGAGTGACGCGACGCGATCACCCCGCGACGCAGACACCGATCGGTGGGTCGGCACCGGGTCCTTGACCCTGGCGATACCACGGATCGCAGAAGAGTCCGTCCTCGCACGGCTCCGGGAGCGTGATGTCGCAGATCGCCGCGCAGCAGCGATCACCGTCGCACGCGGAGAGGCGCTCTGCAGCCGTGCAGATGCCTCCGCTCGCGCAGCCCCAGTGGTGGTAGCAAGCCTCGCCGATTGCCGTGTCGGGTTCGAGCGGCATGGCGCACACGAAGTCGTCGTCGGACGGGGCGCAGACTCCGACGTCGCAGTCGTCGAGCAGTGGGTCGCAAGCCTCGAGGCATAGCGTGATGTAGCCGTCGAACTCGATCGCGCACGTCGTGCTGGGATCGTCGCACATCGGATCGTCCGGCGAGCCGGTGCACATCGCTGCGCAGGTGCCGGTGTTCGTCTCGGGATCGACGAAGAAACAGAACCCTCCGGATTCGCAGCTCTCGATGCCGCTGATGGCGGAGCCTTCGACGGTGCACGGGTCGCCGATCGCATCGGGGTTGTCGGCGATCGGTGAGCAGCGGAATGCGTTCCAGTAAAGCGAGCCGTCGTTTGCCCACGGCGTGCACTCATGGTCGACGGGGCAGTCGTTGAGCCACGGGTCGCAGAGCTCGTCGACGACACCGGTGTCGTCGCAGCCTGTGGTTTCGTCGCACGGTTCGGTGGTCGTGTCCGAGGTGTCGAGCGTGGTCGGATCGGTCGTCGGGTTCGGGCTCGACGCGACGGTCGTCGAGCCCGAATCGGTGGTGTGTTCGGAGGTCGGGTCGAGCGTGGCGCTGCTCTGGGTGGTCGGGCTCGTCGTCGTCGGGTCGTCGCTGGTCGTGCCGTTGCTGTCGGGCCTCGCGACCGGACCGCAGGCGCATGCGCAGGCGAGCGCGAAGATTCCACGACGCATCTCGGCAACAGTGTGACAGTGGGATGGGGCCGCGTCGAGGTTGAGGGCGTGCGCCTGCCTACCGTCAGGTGTTGCTTGGCGAGCGCTGTACGCCCGCACCAAGTGCGCCATCAAGCCGATCCGTGGCGCCATCGAACTCGATGTTCGGGGCTACGTCGACTCGTGGTCGATGCGGGCACTCACCACCGAGCCCGCGTGGGACCAGTACATCGCCCGCCCGATCGTCATCCGGGTGCGCGCGCGCGTCGTCGAGCGCGGGCGCGAGCCCGACCGCTGACCATGCGACACCTACAGCGCGTGGATCGGCGCGTACCTACAGCGACATGACCGACTTCGCGCTCAGCGCCGCGGGCTCGCCCGGCGGCTGATCCGCGCGCCATCAACCCTCGGCGGGGATCGGCTCCCACAGGCACTCGCCCACATCGCTGCCCGGCGCGGCACAGCACGCCAGGATGTGATCGCGTGCTGCCCCGAACAGACCTGTCCAGGTCGCGAAGTCAGCGACAGGCGCGGAGGCTGTCGGCATCCAGTACGCGAGCTTCCAGTGCGGACTCCCGGGTTGCGCCGCGTCGCGCACCTGCTGCTCGTACGCTCCGTCTTTGTTGAGCCCGACCGAATCCTGCGCGATGCGTGCGCAGGTGTCCTGGCTGCCGATGCGGTGGCACGCGAGGCATGCGTTCGCCTGCGGCGAGATCAGGTGGAGGTTGCCGGTCGCCCGTAGGGTCCCATCGAGATTCACCAGCGCGTACGGCGATTTGTCCACCGCCACGGTGATCCACTCGGCGGACTGCAGGTACGGCGTGTAGATGAACGGATCGTGATCGTGGCACCCCTTGCAGCCCTCGCCGTCGGTAAAATAAAAGACCTCCTGGTGGCGCGCGCGCTCCTGGTCGCTCGCCTCCATCAGGTCGAGCGGCGGCATGTCATCGTCGTGCGTGATGTTGTCGATGTCGTCCCAGAAGCACGCCACGCCGGTACGGACGTTTTGACCGATCAATCCCATGTCCCTGTAGACCAACGCGCCGTCGAGGTCGAGATAGGGATCGCGACAGATCCAGCGCATCATGACGTCGCCGTTTTGCAGCTGGCCGATCTTGCTGCCTTGCTGGCACGATCCGGTCAGCAACGATGGGTTCGCGCACGCGGTCGCTTCGGGTAGTGACGGCTCGAGAACGATCTTGGGCCCCGAGAGGTCAGCGTGGTACGAGACGATCGGCATCGCCGCACTGCACTGCACCTCCTCGGGCGCAGGCAGCCAGTTGTCGAATGCCGCCTTGCAGCGGCACGAGTAGCACAGCGCGATCCCGCCCTCGGATGTGGTGTCGATGCACGACTCGGTGCAATCGATCGGGATCAGCGGTTCGGTGGTCGAACCGCCGTCGGAACTGCTCGTGTCCGCGCCGAGGCCCGTGCTGCTCGAACTCGTGGTGGTCGTGGTGGTCGCACTCTCGCCGGTCGAGGTGCTGCCGGCAGTGCCCGAAGTGCCGTCGCCAGCGGGCACAGCATCGCTGCGACAGCCGGGCAACACGAGGGCGAGCGCGAGGGCGAGTACGGCGGTTCGAGCGAATGGCTGCATGACGGCCGCGTCTGGGGGCGCCGACGCTGTGCGGGAGGGCAGCAGCTGACCTCCTCACGATAGCAATGTCGTGAAGCGAGCGCGAGGCGGTCGAGACCATCAGCGGCGCGGCTTCTCGCGCAGGTCGCGATCAGCGTCCGCGGGCGTGCCGCCGACTCGCCGACTCGCCGGTTCGGTGCGCAACGGCGCGACGTGCAGAACCACGCGCCCGTCCTCGAGCACGATTCGGATCGAACGGTCATTGACGAAGAACCCCGAGTTCTCGCCCAACGCGGACCGCACCAAGGGCCTGATCGACGCGGTGGTCGTGCAGGCCCAGGCGGGCTTCGACTTCTGACCGAGCGGGTTTCGCCTACGGCAGATCGAGGACCAGAGAGTACGTGCCACTGCCCGCGTACGACTTCACGATCCAGGCGTAGTAGCCCGTCGTTCCCGCGTAGGTGATCGACTCGTCGGGAGATCCGGTGCGTGCGCTGGCTCGCCGCGCCGGCCGCGACGAAGCACGATGTCGCGCAGGTCCTGCGGACTGTCCATCGCCGACTCGGCAGCCACCGACGTCGCCCGCGAAGGCCAGCTCTGACCAAGCTGCGGCGCCCGTCGCCGAACTCGAGGAGCGCCTGGCCTCGTTCGATCGCGCGACCGCCCGGCAGGCCGAACGGAATCGCTGGTTCCGTAAGCATCATCCCGATCTGATGCAGCCTGGTGATCGTGGTTGGCACCG
>CANLQR010000321.1 GCA_947492135.1 Deltaproteobacteria bacterium
GGCTCGATCGCCGAGTCCGGCGATGCAAGCCGAGCACAGGCCCCCGTCGTCGGGCAGGACCAGGCCAGTGATTGAGCCCGATCCGCCTCGGCCGGGCCCGCGGAGCTCGCGGGCAACGACGCCCGTGGGCGCGCGGCGTGCTACAACGATCTCTGTGGTGCCTGTGGCCCGCCAGGCGTGGTTGCTCGCGCAGAACGACCTCCGGCAGGAGCTTCGTGACCTCGAGCTGGTCCTGACCGCCGGGTTTTTCACGCTGGTGGTGCTGGTGATGTTCTCGCTGTCGTTCGCGGCCTTGCCCGCGAGCGACCAGACCCTCGCGATCCCCGGCATGCTCTGGCTGGCGGTGGCGTTCGTCGGGGCGCTGACCTTGACGCGGATCTTTGATCGCGAGCGCGAGGCCGACACTTTGCGCGCCGTGCTGACCTGGCCGGTCGATCGGGTCTCGATCTACTTTGCCAAGCTCGGTGTGACGCTGCTGGTGGTGACCGGCTGTGGCGCCATGCTGATGCCGGCGCTGGCGCTGTTGTTCCCCGCGGCCGAGGTCTTCTTCGAGCGACCGCTCGAGGCCGCGGCGCTGCTCGTGCTCGGGTGTCTGGCCTACTGTGCGGTCGGCACGTTGTTCGCCGCCGGGCTCGCGACCGCCAGCGGCAAGAACGTGTTGCTATCGGTGATCCTCTATCCGCTGACCTCGCCGGCTCTCATCTTTGCGTTGGTCGCCACCAGGGCGCTGCTCGAGGGGCATCCCGGTTTCACGACCTACCTCGGCCAGCTCGCTGCCCTCGACGCCATGCTGGTCGGTCTGGCCGCGTGGTTGTTCGAACCGGTGTTGCTCGGCAGCACCGCCGCGTCGCCCTCGCGCCGCGGGCGTCCGAGCCCACGGGCCGAGCGCTCGCAACGCTAAGAACGGAGCAACACCGATGTCCATCACTCGACGACTCCCGCTGGTCCTCTTCGCCGCTGCCGCGATCTCGATCCCCTACAGCGTGCAGCGCATCTTCTTGCACACCGGCATCGAGAAAAAGATGGGCACGGTCCAGAAGATCTTCTACTTCCACGTGCCGCTGGCGTGGATCATGATGGCGCTGGCGATCGCTTGCGGCGTCGCGGCTGCGATCCAGCTGCGCAACCGGTCGCGGATGGCCGAGGCGGTGTCGATCGCCACCGGCGAGCTGGTGCTGATCACGGGCCTGGCCGTGCTGGTCACCGGGCCGATCTGGGGTCATGCCTCGTGGGGGCGGGCGTGGACGTGGGACGCACGCCAGGTGTCGACCGGTCTGCTGTGGATGATCTTCGCGGCCTTCGTGCTGCTGCGCCGCTATGGTGCGGCGGGGTCCGAGCGGCTTGCCGCGGCGCTGGCCGTGTTTGGCGCCGTCGATGTCCCTGTCATCTACTACGCCGTGAAGATCTGGAAGACCACGCACCCGACTACCGATGTGGTCGGCTCGTTGCCACCTCAGATGTGGAACTCGCTGTGGCCGGCGCTCGGTGCGTTGGTGTGCCTGACGCTTGGTGTACTGCTCGTGCGGATCCGCCAAGAGCAGGACGCCGCTGAACTCGACGATGCCTGGATCGCCCTCGACGAACGCGGGCGACAGCTTGGAGGTGCCTCATGAGAAACGACCTTCTCCGCGGGCCGGCGCCGGCCCCGGAACCGACCACCGACCCGACCACAGCGGGCGACGCCTACGAACCCGTCACCGGTCTCGACCAGCAGACCGTGCAGTGCGTTCGCGCCTGCGAGGCCGAAGCCGCCGCCAAGACGGCGTCGGACTACGAGCACGTCGTGTGGGCCTATGGCGTGATCTGGTCGTTGTTCGCGGTGTACGGGGTCCTGCTGTGGCGGCGTGCCGCTGCCCAGCGGCGCGACCTCGACGAGCTCCGCCGGCGGATCGACAAGGGCTAGCCCACGATGACACTCGCTCACTTTGTCTACATCCCCGGGCTCCTGCTGCTGGGCATCGTGATCGGCTACGTGCTTGGGGGTCGCGCAGCGGTGACCGCGAGCGAAGACAAGGATGCGCGAGCGCGGGCGAGGGCGGCGCGTCATGCCCGCGCCCCGTCCGAACAGGATCGCGCGGGTCCTTGAAGGTCGTGGTATCAACGCGAGCATGTTCGATCTGAACCTCACCGACGAACAACAAGCCTTCACCGCCGCGGCCCGCAAGTTCGCCGCAGAGCGGATCATCCCGGTCGCGGGCGAGTACGACGAAAAAGGCGAGATGCCGCTGCCGGTGTTCCGCGCCGCTTTCGACGTCGGTCTGATGAACGTCGAGGTGCCCGAGGCCTACGGCGGTCTGGGGCTGAGCACCCTCGAGGGTTGCCTCATCGCCGAAGAACTCGCGTACGGCTGCGCTGGTGTTGCCACCAGCATCATGTGCAATCACCTCGGGGCGTTGCCGCTGATGCTCGCGGGCACCGAGGCGCAAAAGCAGCAGTGGCTGGGTGGCTTGACGTCCGAGTTTGGCTTCGTCAGTTACTGCTGCAGCGAACCCGAGGCCGGTTCGGATGTCGCTGCGATGCGGACGCGACTGACACGCTCGGGCGACGGCTGGATCCTGAACGGGCAGAAGCGGTGGATCACCAACGGGGCCTACGCCCGGTTCTTCACCGGGTTCGGGACCGTCGACCCGGCCGCGCGCCACAAGGGCATCACCGCGTTCGTCATCCCTCGGGACCTCCCCGGGGTCTCGATCGGTCGCAAGGAGAACAAGCTGGGGCAGCGTTGTTCCAACACCGTCGACGTGATCTTCGAGGACGTGAAGCTCGGGCCCGACAACATTCTGGGGGAGCCCGGCAAGGGTTTTGCGATCGCGATGGAGACCTTCGACAAGTCGCGGCCGATGATCGCGGCCCAGTGCGCCGGCATGATCAGGCGCGCGATGGATGAGTCGGTGGCGTACGCCAAGGAGCGCAAGACCTTCGGGGTGGCGATCGCTCAGCACCAGGCGGTGCAGTTCATGATCGCGGAGATGGCGATGGCGTATGAATCGGTGCGCCTGCTGTACATGAAGGCGGCGTGGGAAGTGGACAATCAGATCCGGCGCACCAACACCTCGGCGATCGCCAAAGCGGTGGGGGCCGATCAAGCCATGAAATGCACCACGGACGCGGTCCAGGTGTTCGGTGGCTACGGCTACACCAAGGAGTATCCCGTCGAGAAGCTCATGCGCGACGCGAAGCTCATGCAGATCTACGAGGGCACTTCGCAGATCCAGCGGATGGTCATCGCCAAGAATCTCCTCGTGCGCGGCGGATGAGCAGCGTGACGCCGAGCGAGAGCGCTGCAGGCCAGCTCGGAGCCGCGGCGCTGCCCATCGGGGTGTTCCACTCGGGGGTCGGCGGGCTCACCGTGCTTCGGGCACTGCGCGAGGCGCTGCCGGGTGAGTCGTTCGTGTACCTCGGCGACACCGCGCGGCTGCCCTACGGAACCAAGAGTCCCGGTACGATCACCCGCTACGCGCTCGGGGCCGCGGGTGCCTTGGTCGAACGCGGGATCAAGCTGCTGGTGGTGGCCTGCAACACCGTGAGCGCCGTCGCGATCGACGAGCTGCAGGCCGCGCTACCAGGGCTACCGGTCGTGGGCGTCGTCGAGCCTGGGGCGCAAGCCGCAGTGCTCGCCTCTGGAAGCGGCCGCATCGCGGTGATCGGGACCGAGAGCACGATCCGTGGCGGTGCGTACACGCGGGCTATCACCGCGTTGCGGCCCGACGCGGTGGTCTCCGGTCGGGCCTGTCCGCTGTTCGTGGCGCTCGCCGAGGAGGGCTGGATCGAGGGTCCGATCCCCGAGGCGGTGGCGCGTGAGTACCTCACGAGTCTCGTCGCCGATGTCGACACGCTGGTCCTGGGCTGCACGCACTTTCCGCTGCTCGTCGGGGCGATCCGCCGCATCGTCGGGCCCGAGCTGGCCATCGTCGACTCGGCCGCGACGACCGCGGCGGCCGTGGCGAGCTTGCTCCACCTCCATGGGATGCTCGGCCCCAGTGCTCCGCCGCGCTGCATCATGCTAGCGACCGATGGCCGCGAGCGGTTCGCACGGGTGGGCTCGGGTTTTCTCGGACTGCCGCTGTCGGCCGAGGCGATCGAGATCGTCGATCTGTGACGGGCGCGCAGTTGTCGTGGTACGCTGGTGCCGTGCAAAGACGATTGCTCGCCGTGCTGCTGATGGTCGGCGTGGCGGTTCCAACAGGCCCTGCTTCGGCCGCCGCCGCCGAGCCGGGGCCGACTGCCAAAGAACTCTACGACCAGGGGCGGACCGCGTATCGTCTGGGAAAGTTCAAGGAGGCCGTCGATGCCTGGGAGAAGTCCTATGACTTGTCCGAGGGCAATCCGCTGCTGCTCTACAACATCGCGCTCGCGTACAACGGCTTGTTCGGGATCGCCGGCGACATCAAGGACCTCCGCCGCGCGGAGGCAGTGATGAAGAGCTTCATCACCGTCGCCGAGGCCGACGCGGCGCTGGCCGGTGAGCTCACCGATGCTCGGGCGCGCCGCGACGAATTCCTCGCGGAGATCGCCCGCCAGGAGCAGAAGCAGGCCGCGAGTGGACCCTCGGCGGCCGAGCTCGCGCAGGCCCAGCGAACCGCTGCGGCGGAACGCAAGGCCAAGAAACTGCGGCTCGCAGGCGCCGTCACGATGGGGGTCGGCGGCGGCGTCATGCTCACCGGCGTGGGACTCGGCGTGTTCTTCGTCGTCAAGAGCACCTCGCTCAAGAGCGAGCTGGCCAACGCCAAAGGCGACGTCACGAACCTCGTCGACAGCGAGTTCGCCGATGCCTGCCTGAAGAATGCCGACGACGCGGCCGCCTACATCCGCACGGAGAACGCAAGTCCTGGCAACGGCGACCAAGGCAATCTCTCCGACGAGTGCCTGCCGGCGATCGACGACCTCGCACGGGTGGCTACGGCCCGCGCCGATGGTCCCCTGGCGAACACTCTGGCGATCGTCGGCTTCGCCGCGATCGGTGGGGTTGGCCTCGCTGCGCTGATTGCTGGCGCGGTGGTCTTCGCTCAGGGCAATCGGGCCAACCGCGGCGCGCGGACAGCCCGTCTGCAGATCGCACCGAGCTTCGGCGGTCGGGCGGGCACGGGATTCGTGCTGCACGGCCGATTTTGAGGAGCGGCTTGGGCCGCGCACGGGAAACCGGAGCCGCCGTCAAGCAGATTGGTGCGGGGCTGGCTTTCGGATCGCGTCGACAGACGCGGAGCCGTGCGCTTGCTCAATCGCCGGCACACTGCCGGCCTCGGTGACGGCTTGCGTGTAAGGCTAGCCCAGCACGCCCCGTTGGCCGCGAATGGTCTCCCAGGCGACCCCTTGGGCAGCTGCGCACTCGCGCCGGCTCCCCGAACTGCAGTCTTCGTCATCCGTCGTGTTTGGTGGCTCAGCCGTCCCGCGGCCGTGCGCACCGGAAAAGCTCTGTGATATACCGGCGACCGCATCTGATGGGGTCGCCGGTCATGTCGTACATGGTCCAGCCCCACGTTGCAGGAGCTCACGAAAGTGATCCGCGCCCGCTCTTTTCGAAGGTTCACACTCACGCTCCCGTTGCACGCGGGGCTCATCGTTGCAGGTGTCGTCACGCCCGCCACGATGATGCTCGCGCCGCAGACCGCCTTTGCGGCTGACGACGGGTCGATCAACGGCGTTGTCACCAACTCCAAGACCCGGGAGAAGGTCAAAGGTGCGCTGGTCGTACTGCAGTGCACCTGCCTCCAGGGTACGCGGGAGACGACCACCAACGACGGGGGTCTGTACTCGTTCGGTAGCCTGCCGCCGGGTACCTACACCATCCAGGTGTTGGCCGGTCAGGCCGACGTTTCGAAGGTGGCGACGCTTCCGCGTTCGGCCAAGTTCCGCGCGAACTTCTCGGTCGACCCCAACAACGAGTTTCGCCGGGTTGTTCGCGTCAAGTCGACGCCGGTCAAGCAGGGCACCGCCGTTGGCCGCGAGGTCAACATGGAGGAGTTCCGCAACATTCCGGTCGGCAGCGCCACCAACCGCGACTTCACCTCGGTGGTCGAGTCGTCGGCGACGGCTTCGGTCGACTCCGCGGGTATCTCGCTGGCCGGTACGACCGGCGCAGAGAGCAAGTACACCGTCGAGGGCGCCAACGTGAACAACCCGCGGTTCGGTACCGTGGGCGCGTCGATCGTCCAGGAGTTCATCGAAGAGGTCGAGATCCAAGAAGCCGGCTACGAGGCCGAGTTCGGCGACGCCTCCGGTGGCCAGGTCGCCGCCCGCCGGGTCTCGGGCAACAACAAGCTCCGCGGCGTGGCTCGGTTCACCTACACCCCGCGCCTCGCCAAGCCGCGCTTCATCATCGCGACCGACAACGCGCTGCGCACCGTAGAGGTCCCCGACTACCTGATGCAGGGTGTCGTCGTCATGAGCGGCCCAATCGTGAAGGACCGCCTGTTCTTCACCGCTGGCATCGAGAGCGATGGTGGCCGCGCGTCGCTGATCCAGTCGTTCCACCGTCGCCTCGACAAGGACGGCTCCGGTGGCTACGAGGAGTGCCCGTACGAAAACGGGGCGTTCGACTGCGTCAAGGGTGGTGACTACATCGCCACCGAGAAGTTTGCCGAGCAGAAGTTCAAGACATCTACGGTGAACCTTCAGTTCATCGGCGGGCTCGACTGGGCGATCAGCCCCAAGCACCGCATCCGCTTCAACATCATCTCCAACCCCGGGTACAACCGCCGCACCTACCGGCGCCCGGTGTCCGGCAGCCTCGACCCGAGCTCGTTCGGCACCACCCCGTCGGCCGATCCGCTGGGCGGCGGATCTCGCATCGCCAACGGCGTGGTCAACGAGCACTTCGGCTGGGACCGCGACAACTCGACGATCGCGAGCCTCAACTACAACGGCCGTGTTGCCGACGACAAGCTCGAGATCGACGCCAACTTCAGCTTCGCGCAGTTCCGCACCGTCGAGGCCTGGAAGGTCGACAACCCGGACATCATCAACCAGGTCGCGACGCAGGAGCAGGACAGCCAGGGCGCAAACCTGTTCTCACTGCTCGACCGCGACAACCGGCTCGACCTGGTGCCCGGCGCCGAGGAAGCCTGCAACGATCCCAACCTGCCCGGTCTCACCTGCCCGGTGCGGCAGTGGCTGTCGGGTGGTCTGGGCCAGTACAGCGAGGGCAAGACCCGGCGGGTCAACGGTAACTTCGCGTTGACGCACTTCTTCAACGCCGCGGGCGCGCATCAGCTCAAGTACGGTGCTCAGGTCGATCACGTCGAGGACATCACCGACAACCGCTACTCGGGTCGCAACGACAGCGACTTCTACGACAACTGCGAGGGTGGTGCGTCCGGCGGTGGCGAGTATTGCTACAACAAGGCGAGCGACACCTACGACATCGACACGGCGACCCGCGTCAACAACCATCGCTTCGTGTTCGTGGACACCGACAACCCCGACGCCCGCCAGGCGGTGGGCTATGGTCGGGTCCGGCAGGAGCAGGGTGAGCTGCGCGCAATCGCCAGCCCCCTGGGTGCCGGTATCCGCGTCGACTCGTACAACGCGCGGGTGACCACGCAGAACTACGCGATCTTCCTGCAGGACAAGTGGGCCATCTTGTCCAACCTGTTCGTGAGCGCCGGCGTTCGCTGGGAGCTCCAGGACATGCGCGACATCCTCGGTCGCCGCGCGGTGTTCATCTGGGACAACGTCGCGCCTCGCGTCGGGATCAACTACGACTGGACCGATGAGGGTCGCAGCCGTCTGTTCGCGAGCTACGGGTGGTTCTATCAGCCGCTCCCGTTGCAGCTGAATGCTCGCGTGTTCGGCGGTCTGGTCAACGTCCAGCGAACCTATCGAAACTCTGACTGCGTTGGTTCGCAGGTGCGCGTCGATGGCGTCGACCACGACCGCTACGCCGACGGCCAGCCGACCGAGTACTGCACCGACTTCAACGCCGGCACCGGTCAGTTGACCGAGGGTGCGGTGGTGCCGCGCCTCAAGGGCCAGTACAACCAGCAGTTCCAGATGGGCTACGAGCAGGAGGTCATCGAGGACCTCACCCTCGGTGTCCGCTGGTTGCACACGGATCTCGGGCGCGCGGTCGAGGACATCTCGACCAACGGTGGGCTCAACTTCATCATCGCCAACCCCGGCGTCGGGGTGTCGGGCGATGACATCGCCAAGCAGCAGAACCGCTGCACGGACCTCCAGGCCGAGCTCGACGCGACGACCATGGAAGATGACAACCGCAGCCAGGTCGCCCGCGATCTGCAGCGCTGCGAGTTCCTCGCCGATGCCTTCACCAAGGTCGGGACCTTGTTCTCCCGGCCGCGGCGCAACTACGACGCTTTCACCTTCGAGGCGAAGAAGCGCTTTGCCAAGAACTGGCTGCTGCTGGGTAGCTACACCTACAGCCGCTTGGTGGGCAACTACGACGGCTTCGTCGACCCGATCACAGGCGCCATCAACATCGGTGCGAGCACGCAGTACGACATCCCCGAGTTGGTACGAAACAGCTTCGGGCCGCTGTCGTTCAACATCCCGCACCGGGTCAAGCTCGACGGCTTCTATTCGTTCGACCTCCAAGAGGCCGGCCGTCTGACGCTCGGTACCAGCTTCCGCTATCAGTCGGGCTACCCGATCTCGCTGCGTGCCGGCAATAACCGCTACCCCGGCCTGTTCCCGGTCTATGTCGTCCCCCGTGGCGCCGGTGGCCGCGTCGAGCCCAACTACAACTGGAACCTGAGCCTCAGCTACGCGTATCCGCTGCCGGGCGATCTCGAGATCGAGTTCGCCGTTCGTTGGCTGAACGTGACCAACGCCAAGGCAGCGCTGCGGGTCGATGAGGTCTACTCGTTCGACGACACCCGGCCCGTCGCTGGTGGCGATCTCTCCGACGTCAAGCACACCAAGATCCAGAACGCGGGCAACCCGACCGAGTTCTTCCAGCGGGTGGTGCTCTCGCCGCAAGGCAACTACGGCGTCGAGGCCAGGTTCCAGAACCCGAC
>CANLQR010000322.1 GCA_947492135.1 Deltaproteobacteria bacterium
GAGTCTCGCGGCGCGGGTCTGCGCCGGCGAACTCGACCTGCCGTTGGTTCGGCTCGAGCCCGGGCGGCTGTTTGGCGGAACTGTCGGTGCGAGCGAAGCAAACCTGCGCCAAGCCCTCGCCGACGTGGACTGCATTGCACCGGTGGTCCTGTGGATCGACGAGCTCGACAAGGCGTTCGCGGGCGCTGAAGGCTCGGCCAGCGATGCCGGCACTGCAGCGCGCGTCCTGGGTGGACTGCTGACCTGGCTGCAAGAGCGCACCCGGCCGGTGTTCGTGGTCGCCACCGCGAACCGGGTCGATCTGCTGCCCGCGGAGTTGCTTCGTCGCGGCCGCTTCGACGAGATCTTCTTCATCGACCTGCCCGACGCCGACGCGCGCGAGCAGATCGCCCAGGTGCACTGGACCGCCGCGATGGCGGGTAATCCGGCGGCACCCAGCGGATCTCGGTGGCCGGACTTCGCCCGCGTCGCCCGAACCGCAGACGGGTACAGCGGGGCCGAGATCGCAGCAGCCCTCGCCGAAGCCCGATTGCTCGCGTTCGCCCAGAGTCGCCCGGTCGGGCCCGACGACTTCGCCGCCGCGCTCGCTGCAAGCATCCCGCTGTCGGTGCTGCGCGCCGAAGACGTCACCGCCCTGCGGCGTTGGGCCAGCGGTCGCGCGCGGCCGGCCTGAACACGGCGAGCGACTTTCGTCGTACGCTGCGACCGTGATCGAACTTGGATTCGTGACCTCGGGGCGTCTGACGACGTCGGGACTCCAACACCTCGTGATCGTGGCGCCTGCGTCGCGGCTGGCCAAGCCCAAGGGAAAGTCGCGACCCGGGGCGACCTCGAAGCTCCCCCCGCGGCTGCTGGATCGCCGCTGCACCGCACTGCTGACCGAGCTCGTCGCCCAGACCAAGCCCGGTGATCGTGGCGCGCTGAACTCGACGCTCGCCGAGGACCCCACCTGGCTGCACGTGGGCGTGCTGCCCGATCGCCTGTCGCGCTACAACGCACCGTCGCGCGCGGACAGCATCCGTCACGTCCTCGAGTCGATGCGCTGGGGCAGCAAAGGCAAGGCGCTCGTGGTGCTCTTGCTCGACGACGCGAGCCACTTTCTGGCGGCAGCAAACGCAGTGGCGCGGGCGCTACCGCCGTACTCCGCGCGCGGCGATGCGTCGGCCGTCAAAGTGCAGATTGTCGCGTTCGGGCCTGACGGCCAGCAGCTCGTGCCCGACCTCCGCGTGCGCAAGACCGTCGCGGCTTCGCGCGACGCCGCGATGCTCGTCGACACCCCGCCTTCCGAACTCCACCCGACGGCACTGTCCGAGAAGGCCCGGGCGTCGTTGGGCGACAGCATCGAGATCCGCGAGATCATCGGCGATGAGTTGCTCGCCCATGGGCTCGGCGGGATTCATGCCGTCGGGCGCGCCGCGAGCGAGCCGCCGCGCCTGCTGATCGCAACGATCGGGCCCAAAGCTGCAGCGCTGCACGTCGCGCTGGTCGGCAAAGGAATTTGCTTCGACACCGGCGGTCTCCACATCAAGGCCCGCGGCATGATGGAAACGATGAAGGCCGACATGGGCGGCGCCGCGGCAGTGCTCGGCGCGTTCGGGGTGCTCGCGGCTGAGGGCCCCCCGTGTCGAGTATCGCTGCTGCTGTGCATTGCCGAAAACGCGGTCGATGCCCGCAGCTACAAGCCCGATGACATCCTGCGGATGCACTCGGGCAAGACCGTCGAGATCAACAACACCGATGCCGAAGGGCGACTGCTGCTGGCCGACGGCGTCAGCTGGGCCGCACGCGAACTCGGGGCCGATGTCGTGATCGATGCCGCCACACTCACCGGCGCGCAGCTGATCGCCACCGGACTGGTTCACGCCGCGGTCGTGACCAACGACGCCGCGCTCGAGAACCAAGCGATCGAAGCCGGGCGCATCAGCGGCGACCTCGTCCATCCCTTGCCGTTCGCCCCTGAGCTGTACGCTCACGAGTTCCGCAGCCCGGTCGCCGACATGCGCAACTCGGTCGCCAACCGCAACAATGCCCAGGCCAGCTGTGCGGCGCAGTTCGTGTACGCCCATCTCGCCGGAGCGCCCGGCGCCGAGCATAGGCGCTGGTGCCACATCGATCTCGCGGGTCCCGCTTTTCCCAAGGAGCGCGCGACCGGTTTTGGGGTCGCGCTCATCGCAGAGCTCGTCCGCCGCGTGGCGAAGTAGCCGCGCCAGCCAGGCAGGACCCCGCGGGGCTAGACCCCGTCGCGACGATCACTTCTTCGATTCGACGAGCCGCGCGACCAGACCATGGGTACGCAAACCGACGTGGCGCTGTGCCAGCGTTGGCAGCCGCTTCGCCGCTTCGTCGCGAAGCATGATCTTGCGCACCACGTCGCGTGCGGACTCGTCGAGCTCGACGAACTCGACGCCCATACCGGGTGGATCCTCGCAGTGGCGAACCACGCGACCCCGTCCCTCGAAGAGGATGGGCTCGTCGGGAAACACCGTGAACCGCAGGTCGATCACCGAACCGACCGGCAGCGCGCTGCCAATGTGGACGCAGCAACCGGTCTCGGAGAGATCACTGACGGGCGTCGTGGTTCGCGGATCCGCCTCGCTGAATGCCGCGCTCATCGGAACGCGGCGCGCCTTTCGTCGATCCCGATTGTGATCTGCCGTCACCGAGTAAACCCGTGGGTCGATCCTGGCCCGCCGCGGACAGGGACGCAAGCCGTATCCTACTGAACATTTGCGCCTTTCACCACGGATCGGCTGGCTTCGAGCGCGGCTGTCCGCTTCTTGGGGCGACTCGACGGGGGTCGCAACCCGCGCGCACGCCTTCGCCGCTACAGTCTTGCCGTTGTGGCCGACCGTGACGCGAGGTTTCGCCGGCTCCCGCCGACCGGAGATCTGTTCGCGCACTTCGGGGTCGTTCTCGAGGCACCGCCGCTAGCATCGGAGCGCGCGGGCATCCGAACCGCCTGCGGGTGCACGCACTGCGGTTGGTACGTCGACGTGACCGATTCCGCGTGCCCGGTTTGCGCGCAGCCGCGAACCCCGAGCCCCAAGCCGTGAGTCGGTTCGTCGAGGTCCGCCTCGCCCTGGGCTCGCTCGCCGAGGTCGTGCACGCCTTGCGAACCCTCGGGCTGAACGTCGAGCAGGCCGACGAGCCTCTCGCCCTGCGGGGTGGACTCGAGTGTGGCGATGCCCCCGTCGCAGTCCGCGTGGCGGCCGGCGCGTGCCAGAGTGTCGAGGATTTCGGCTTCGTCGCCGATGCCCACGGCAATGCCGTGCTCGTGTGTGGTGAACCCGACCGCACGCGGCTCGAACGGACGCTGGTCGTGCCGCTGATCGCCGAGGTCACGCGAGCGCGGCTCGGTCTCGATCCATCGCTGCAGATCGAGAGCGAAGCCCGGGCGGATGGCGCCATCCGCTTGCGAATTCGGCCGCGCTGAATCGGCCGCGCCCTACGAGCGGAAGCGGACGTGAAAGTGGTGCTGGTGACTTCGCCAGTGGCGAATGATGCCGTGCGAGCGACCGCGACCACGGGGGTACTGGAACAGTTCGTCGAGTTCGTCGCTGCTGGCGCCGCGCCCCTTGGCGTGTTCGTACAGCAGTTGCTGAAGGTTGTAGTCCATGAACACCGCCTCGACCGCGCCGGTATCGATGAAGGCCTTCACCAAGGCCCATGTTCTCGCGACGTCGAGGTTGGTCGTCGTCACCCCCGAGAACCGCGTACGATGCCCATCGGCGCCCAACAGCACATAGCCGACATCGACGTCGACACCGGCGCGATGCGACAGATGTGGCTGTAGCGTCCCGCCACCGCGCTTGCTGATGTCACCGATGTGAACCTGAGGCGCACCGCGATGCCTGCGGTTGTACTGTTCCACCGCCCGCTCGATGCTGCGGATCGTCGGTCCGGTGCCCCACGCAAGGTGCGGCCGCTTCACGAAGGTATTCGTCGCGTCGAGGGCGAGCTGAGCGCTGACGCCTGTGCGCGCACGCGCCCCACCCGCAGCTCGACGACCTCCACTTTTCGCCGGCTTGACTACGACCTCGGCAGGAAGAAACTCGGGCACGATGCCGCCGTCCACAATCAACTGCAGGCGCTGACCAGCGCCTAGTCGATTGGGATCGACGAGCTTGCCCCGCTGCATCCCCACGAGTTCGGACACCGTCAGCCCGTGGGCTTGCGCGATGCCGCCCGCCGTGTCGCCCGGTTGCACGGCGACCTCGATGGTCTTGCGAACGCGCGGTGCGATCGACGGGCACACGCGCAGCCGCTGGCCCACGCGGATCATGTCGGGGTTCGTCAGGGTCGGGTTCAATTTCAGCAGGTCGGCGCGACGGACCCCGTAGCGCCCGGCGATGCCTCCGAGGTGCTCCCCCGCATCGACGACGTGCTCCCACAGCGGCACGGTGTGGTTGCAATCGGGATGAGCCGGGGCGCGGGTGTGTTCGGGGATCTCCCGACCGGGCGCCGCACCATGTTCGTCAGCGTCGGGTTCGTCAGCGGCGGGTTCGCCGGCGGCGGGTTTGTCAGCGGCGGGCAGCACCGCCGGGTCGGCCACAGGGGCCCCCGCGGACGGCGCAACGGGCCGAGCCACCGAGGCTCTCGGCACGCCGGCAGCGACGAGGGTTGGCAGTGCCGCGCACACGAGGCCGGCCAGCCACGACAATCCGATCTTGCGGGATGTGGTCTCGAGCACTTCGGTGTGACATCTCCCCACTGGGGAGGTGGCATGAACCCACCGGCGCAGGCAAGAAACCGGCACCGTGGGCCGCGGGGTGAACATCCTGTGGCAACCCCGCGTCCGAAGTCGGCGGATCAGCGGGTGCGCACGTCGGTTGGCCTTGCACGGCGCCGACAAACGTCGAACCCTTCCATCGCCGAGCGCTCGAACCGGCCCGCCAACCCCGAAAAGCCCGCCATGACTTACACGACCTCCCGCCTCCGCCCCCTTTTCGCCTCCGCGATGCTCGCCATCCTCGCCTGCGGCGGTGACACGCCCAGCGGAATCATCTCGGTGCGCTACTCGATCGGCGCGACCGACGACTGCGCACCTTTGGACATCATGACGGTCCGCGCCGAGGTCGGCAACGACGTCCAGTCCGCACAGGCCGACTGTGATCCATCGCAGCCGCTGGTTTTGGATGGAATCGACGCCGGGAATTATCCCTTGCTCGTGACCGCGATCGACTCGATGGGCTTCATCGTGATGGACAACATCGGAGGACTCGAGGACGACGACACGGTGGAGGTTGTCGGCGGCAGCTCTCGTGAGGTCGACGCGAGCCTGGCCACCACGCCAGCGACCATCGGCTTGAAGTGGATCTTGACCGTCGACGGAGAGGGGGCCGAGTGCCAGTTCCTCGCGACCAAGACCCTTCGGGTCACCGCCTTCCAGAACGACGGCAACACCCAGATGCTCACGCACGACTTCGACTGCGTGAAGCCGCCGGGATTCGCTTATGTGCCCGACCCCAACCGGGTGATCGACGGCCAGGGCCTCGACACCGTCCAGATCCGATTGTTCGACGACAGTGACGACGAGCTCGCAACGGCCGTCGAAGGGCCCTTCGAACCCCCGGGCCCGGGCCGCGCGGTCGAGATCACCATCACGTGTGACGAGGTCAACGGCATGGTCACGTGCACCAGTGAATCCAACATCGGCATGGTCGACGACCCTAGCGCCGGCTCGGATGGCGGCTCGGGTGGTGGCTCGGGCGGCGACAGCAGCGGCTGAGTCGGAACGCCGTTCGCGGCGTTCGATCGCCCGAGAACGAACAGTGGACCCAAGCTTGGGGCCGGCGCTTGCGAGAGCGCTGGCCCTTGTTCGTTTGCGCGTCACGGTTTTGCCCCCTACGCTATGGAACAACGGGTTTTAGCGCCTCGACACCGCTCGAGGTCGCAATACATCGGTTGCCCGCGCGTCTGGAAGAGTCGAGATGGAAGCTCGGCACTACACGCAAACCCCGTCAGCGATGCGCGTCGCGTGCGATCTCGCGGACGCCGCGGTGCGGGTGCTCGGCGGCGGCTTTGTCACCCGCGACATGCTCGGCGCGACGCTCGACGACTGGCGCGACGGTGAAGCTGCGCCCGCGGGCGTGCTGGTCGACCTCCGGGATGTCGCGGGGTACGAGTCGGGGTTCGCCGTGTTCGCCGCCGAACTCCTCGAAGGCATCGGCCGTTGTGGCGTCAGCCGCGTGGCAATCGTCGCCTCGTCTGCCGTACTGCGCACTGCGGCGAGCGTCGTCGCACCGACCACCGGCGTTCACGTGCGCTGCTTCCATGACGACCGCGCCGCGAAGCGTTGGCTCGACGCCCGCTGACCCGCTGCCCTCGAGGGCGCGCGCCGGTCCGTGGGGCCCTCAAGCGAGATGGAGCAGCTGCACGAGATGCCCGGCCGGGTCGCGGACGTAGAACGATGTCGCGCCGTCGCGGTGGGTCTTCGGCCCCTGCACGATCTCTGCCCCCAGTGGCACGGCCCGCGCGAGCATCCAGGTGTGCCACGCCTCAACTGCGGCGGCGCTGGGCGCGAAGAAACCCAGATGGTCCAACGGCGACCGCTGGTGGTCGATCACCCGAGCGACGTCGGCTCGGTGCAACGCGAGGCTATCGCCATGCAACGCGAGGTAGATGTTGTCGGCATCGGGCTGCCAGTGCAGCGTCATGCCGACCGCGTCGAGATAGAACTTCACCGTCGCGTCGAAGCGATCCGACGGCACCCACAGCGCGAGGTGTCGGAGGCCCACGAGTTCAGGGCGGGTCATTGTTTGAGGTCCTGATGACTGCGCCCAGCCTCGACCTCGGTCGTCTGCGGCCCACCCGAGCCAGCCCAACCGGGGTCGGTCGCGTTGCCGCTCCAACCACCGCCGTGATCCAGCACGCGCTCGAACCCCAACTGGTCGAGCACCGCGGCCGCGCGAGCCGACCGGCCACCCGCTTTGCATGACACCACGACGGTGCGATCACGCGGCAGCGCGGCCGCAACCTCATCGGCAAACCGCGGGTTGGGTTGCATCCCAGCGCCGATCATCTCGAGCAACGGGATGTTGTAGGCACCCGGGGCGTGCCCGGCCTCGTACTCTTGCACCGATCTCACATCGAGAAGAATCGCGTCGGTGCCGACCAGCGCGATCGCCTCCGCGCTGCTGATGAGTTGAACTGGCATCTGCGGGACAATAGCACCGCAAGCTCGGCGGTCCCGCGGGCGCGAGGGTTGGTCAGCGCACGGCCAGGGACCGCGGCAGTGTGCGGCCTTGCGTCGCCCACAGTCCGAGCACGCCGCCGGCGCGACCCACGAATGCGAGGTCGAACGAGCCCCTACCGTCGACGCGCATCTCGACCGCGTGGCGGGTGGGCAAAGACCACATCCGAGGCCCTCGTGCACCATCGATCTCGAGCTTGTACTCGCCCCCGCCTCCGGTGTGGACCGCCTGACGCAGGGCGGTGATCGATTGCCAGCCCAACGGGCCGGCCGCAAAGCCGCCTTCGAGGGTGAACGCAGGAAACTCGGCTTGCTGGATCCACGCGACGGTGTCGCCGTCGACGATCAGACTCTGCACGGCACGCTCGGGTGCGCCCCAGTCCTGCACACCCCAACCGTGTTGGCGGACGCCAACACCATCGATCCGCGCCACGTCATGGCCGAGCACGGCGGTGCCGACGAAGCGGCCCACCTGCACATAGCCGCGCCGCGCCGCGCGTCGCACCGCGCGCAACAACGCAGGATCCCACTGGGCCTCGCCCAGTCGCCGTGCAACCAGCTCGGGATCGTCATCGACGCCGGGGACAAACGGGTCACCGGTGGCGTCGAACACCAGGTTCAACTCGCAGCGGCGACCGGGTTCGCGAGCGCGCGGGGTCGCCGGCGCCGCCGGGTGCAGGCGACCTTGGTAGCGCAGCGTCCACCGCATCAGCGGCTTGACACAATCAAGCGCGAGGCCGGCGACGTGCCATCGATCCACGACAGCCTGGGTGACGATGGTCTGCTCGGGTGGGATCCACCAGGCCTCACCATCGCGCAAGAGCATCAGCCAGACGCGATGTGCCGCCCGCCCCGGGAGCCACTCCAAACGGACGAGCAGGCCAAGATCGTCCTGCACCGCAGCGAACACGTAGTCCTCGGCAAAGCGCCGCCGTCCGTCCCAGGGGTGGGTCGCTTCGTCATGGGCGGCCGGACGCGGACGTCCACCGTCGAGAAGGTCGCGGCGCTTGTGCAGCACCCAGCGAGCGAGAGCCGCCTTCACATGGGTCCGCAGCCCGTTCGCGTTGGCGCCATGCGGTCGCTCGCTCACGTCGAGCACAGCCTACCATCCAAACGCGGCCAGCTTTTTCCCGATTTTCCAAAGACCCGGCAGCCCCTTGCCCAAGCTACGCGGTCGATGCACGCTAGCCACCCATGCGTGCCTGCTTGCTCGCGTCGCTCCTCGCATCCCTCTCACTCGTCGCCTGCGACAGTGGTCCCAAGGTCGACCCGGCCGCGGCGCAGGCCAAGGTCACGGCGGATCTCAAGGCCGCGGCGGCGTGGACCCGCAACCACAAGCTGAAGGAAGCGGAGAAGGTCTACAACGACATTCTGCAGACGAGCCCGGACCACGCCGAGGCGCTCGCAGGCCTCGCGCGGGTGAAGCTTGCCGACGCCAAGCCCGACGAAGCGCTGCCACTGGTGGACAAGTCGATCGCCGCCAAGGGCGACGACGCCAGTGTGCATGCCCTGCGCGGCGACATCTTGGCACGCAAAGAGCAACACGCCGAAGCGGCTGGCGCCTACGGCAAGGCGTTCGCGCTCGAGCCCGACAAGAGCGAGTACGGGCTGCCGTGCGGCGCCCAGCTCAACCTGGCGAAAAAATACGAAGAGTCCGAGAAGGTCTTGCGCGAGGTGGTCGAACTCGACCCCATGGCCCAGTTCGTCTACACCGAATTGGGAGACGTGTTGCGCGGGCAAAACCGCAACGACGAGGCCCTCAAGACCTACATGAA
>CANLQR010000323.1 GCA_947492135.1 Deltaproteobacteria bacterium
CCGAGGGACGCCCTCGGTCACGCCGTCGGAGTCGGCAGACGACGTCGGCCGTGGGGTCCTGTTGTCCGCGGACGGACGGGTCTTCCGCGAACGGACGAGTGAGGTCTCGGCGCGGATCGCTGCGCTCGCGTCGATGCCCCAGTTCGACGCTGTCGCTGAGTCGACGGTCTCGCAGGTGCACGCGCCGGGTAGCACGGCTGTGCGGAACGACGATGTTCCCCCGCTGCCCGATGATCGCGCGACCGACCGCCACAGCGAGGGGGGGATCGCCGGCAGTGACGACCGCGAACTCGTGGTGAGCAGCGGGTCGCCGTGGAGGAAGGTCGGCGTTGCTCTGCTGCGGCGCAGCAACACCAACATCGACGCGTTAACCGGCTGGGGTCCCGGGGGTTCGGGCGCGTTCATCGGACCGCGCGCCGTGCTGACCGCCGCGCACGTCGTGATCGACGACGGCGACGATGACGAGCCCAAGATCTTGGCGGCGGGGCCGGCGAAGCGGGGGGACTCTTGGTCGGGCGACGATCCTCCCCCGAATGCGGCCGAGGGGAATGACAAGTTCCCCTGGGGGCTCCGACGGGTGAGCTGGTACTTCTGGCCGGAAGATCACGAGTCGGGTGAGTTCCGCTACGACTATGCGCTGGTGATCCTCCGTGACTTGAACTGGGCGCCCGGAAGAGTAGGGTTCGGCTACCAGACGACGACCTGGCTCGACTACAAGGGCTACAACCTGGCCGGGTACCCAAGTGACGACGAGTCCTGCAAGGACAGCCCCGACGACGACGAAAAATGTGGCGGCTATCTCTACAAGAACTACGGCAACATCACCGCTGTCGGAAAGTGGAGCGGTGTCCACTACATCGACACGCAGCCTGGGATGAGCGGAGGGCCGGTCTACGAACTCCAGGAAAGCATCGACCGTCGCACGATCTACTTCATCAACGTCGCACAATGCGATACCTCGGATTGCGGGATGGCCAAGCGGCTGCGCAAGGGTAGCTTCGGCACGCTCTGCGGGTGGATCGACGTCTTCCCGAGCTCGCACTTTTCCAACGTGGACTGCTGAACCCGATGAAACGCACCGCGATCTTCCCGCTCGGCGTGCTCTCGCTCGCCTCCCTGCTCCTGGGCTGCCAGGAGGAGACCGTGATCAGCCGAGTCGGGTGCGAGTTCGGCGACAACGAGGCGGTCGTCCTCTCGGAGTTCGTCGAGCCGGTGCTCGGGATGCCCTTCCCGCCGGGGCGCTACATCGAGGCGCTGGCGCAGGCGCACCCCTTGTCGATTTTCCGGGACGAAACGCCGTTTGGGTCGCACAGCGTTGCGACGCCCGATGCCGAGGCGGCCGAGCTGGTGATCGCGGACTTCGGGGAGATGGCGATGCTGCAGCACTGGGGGCCGTCCAGCGGCTTCCCGAACGAGCCGCCGTGTCGCTACGAGCAGCTGAACGTCGTCGCGACGCTGTCGATCCGGCGTCCCTCGGACGGGCTGGTCCTGGTGGGGCCGGGGACCATCGAGCTCGGCCTGAGCGTCGACGAGATCGACGGGGCGGTGCTCGAGGGACCGACCGTAGTGGCGGCGCAGTGGCTCGAGGAACTCGAGGCACCGGCCATGCTGCCGGAGTACCAGGTGTCATCGGGGTTCTCGTGGGACGACGAGGAGGATCCAAGCAGCCCGATGGGCTTCAAGGGCAGTGTGAAGGGCACCGACGATGCGGGCGATCTGGTCGCGATCGCGGAGTTCATCTCTGCGTCGGACTAGCGCGGGACGCGAACGCGGGTCGGGTCGGTGTTCCCGTGCCGCGCATCCGTCTGCGGTCTTCGAGGACTCTCTCGCGATGTGTCTCAATGGACGCGGCTGCTGACGACTCCCGGGCAACGTCGGCGTCCGTCAGCGGGGGCCGGCGGTCAGCACGACCTCGAGCAAGACCACCATCGCGTCGCCCAGCAGGCCGAGCCGGATCAGCGACTCCGACGCGACGAGGTGGCTCGCCGCGTTTGTCCACTTTCCGTCGCGGCCGCGGCTGAAGCCCGCCGCACGCAGACCCTCGGTCGGCGATGCCTCGCGCTCATCGTCGCCGCCGCCGCGGCCGCCTGTGGCCCTGGCGGTACCCCGCTTACGTCGCGCTGGGCTCAGCGCCGGCGACGACGCGAGGCAGGGCAAATGGCGAGGAGCAGCCAGACACTCAAGGTGTCGGTGTGGTCGGCTCCGCAGGCGCAGCCGCGCGCGGTGGTCTCGGCGTCGATCATCGGAGCGCCGGTCGTATCGGCGGCGGCGCCCGGATCGGACGCATGCCCCGAGTCGAGCATCGTGTCCGTCGTGGTTTCCGTCGACGAGCCCTCGCCCGGCGGACCGTCGCCAGACGTCGACGAGGTACTCGTCCCGACGTCGTCTGGGTCGCATGATCCTCCACGCGCCGGCTCGAAGGGGATCCGCGCGATGTCCGAGATCGGCTCCCCGTCATAGCAGAGTGCCGGCATGCACGACGTGGTGACCGTGCCGCGGTTCCCTGCAACGTCGATCATCGAGACGTCGACGCACCAGCCGTCGAGTGGGAAATCCTCGCCGACCGCGGCGAACATGACAAAGGGGTCGAACTGCAGCCAGCTCAGCTGCCGGTGCGTGGCGGCAGCGATCTTCGCAGCATCGTTGCGCGCTGTGACCTCGTAGAGTACGAGTTCCTCTTCGTCGAACGCCGCCTCGTCGAGCGCGACCGTGGCCTGGACCAGCGATCCCCAGCTCGCACAGCTGTTGCTGGTGGTCCCGGAGAAGCGCGCGAGGTTGAACGACATCGTGGGAGTGGCGTCCGCGATCGTGGTGTCCGCCGCGGTCGCGGTGTACATGATGGCAATCGGCGGGCAGTCGATGTCCACGCCGCACGGATCGCCGGTGATCGCGACCTGCTGGCCCACTTCCGGAGCCGGGTCGAGCCGCAGTGGCAGGATGAAGTAGTGCTCGGCCAAGCCGTCGAGGTGGTGCTCCGCGACGGTTTCGTCGACGACGAGCGTCGCTGCCATGCCGTCGATCGTCGCCGACAGCTGCTCTGGGCCGAGGCCGGTACCGATGAGGACCACCGCGGCGTTCGCAGGATGCTGGCCGCCGTTCGGGGCGATCAGGTCGGCGCCCCAGCTCCAGCTGCACGCATGCGCTTCGACACTGGGCAGCGTCACCGCGCCCAGTGCGATGAACACCACGCCGCTGCGACGCATCACGCCGACCCAGCTTCACACCCTTTGGCGCAGCAGCAAACCAGTTTCGCCACCGAAGTCACGAAGCGACCAGCGCGACGGTTGCGTCGAGGCTCATCGCTCGAAGCTTGCGCACACGCACCCACCGAGGCGCGAAACAGCGCTCCCCACCCGTTGGGGTGGGCTAGCAGGGTCCTGTGGCACGCGGAGCAGACGAGGAGGTGTTGGACCCCACAGCCTGTGCACGACGCCCGCGTTGACGAAAAAATTGATCACCCGACTCGGCGCTCCGCTGTGTCCCCCCCAGCGTCCGATGCTGCGCCGACGTCCTCACCCCTTCCTTTGCGCCCTGCTGCTCGTGGCGGCGCCCGGCTGCTACGGCGGACTGGGCGCCAACGACTCCAACGCGGCGGCCGACAGCGAGGATGCCGGCAGCACCGCGGGCAGCGACGGCGCGTCGACCGGGGCCGACGACGGTGGCAGCGTGTTCGCCTGCGATCCCGACGCGGTCGCGCCCGAGCTGCCGCTGCGTCGCCTCAGCAAGATCCAGTACGCCAGCACGATCGCCGATCTCGTGCGCGGGGCCGCACCCGAGGGCGACGTGGACGCGATCCTCACCGAACTCGATCCGCTGATCGCGACCGTCCCCGAGGATGCCCGCGAGACGATCGCCGGCGAGACCCACGGCGGCTTCCGTCGCCTCGACCAGACGGTGCACCAGGAGCACGTCAACGCTTCGTACGACGTCGCGGTCGCGGTCGGCCGCGAGCTCACGGCAACCGAAGCTCGCCGGACCGCGGCGATCGGGAGCTGTGCCACGGATGCGGATGCCGCCAACGACGACGCGTGTCTCGGCGACTTCATCGCCCGCTTCGGTGGGCGGGCGATGCGGCGGCCGCTCGATGCCGACGAGGTCGGGTTTTATCGCAGCGTCTACGACGGCGAGGGCGCGGCGGTGGGGATGGACCCCGAGGCGTTCGCCGACGTCGTCGCCGTGATGCTGGTGTCGCCGCAGTTCCTGTACTTCGTCGAGCACGGCGACGCGCCGGTGGCCGCCACCGCC
Source organism: Deltaproteobacteria bacterium (assembly GCA_947492135.1). Classification (GTDB taxonomy): domain Bacteria; phylum Myxococcota_A; class Polyangia; order Nannocystales; family Nannocystaceae; genus Xiheibacterium. The sequence continues at coordinate 4,246 of CANLQR010000323.1, forward strand.
GATCGCTATTGGCTGTCGGGTCACGAGATCGCGACCCGGCTCTCGTACCACTTCTGGCAGAGCATGCCGGACGACGAACTGATCGCCGCGGCGGAGTCGGGGGCGCTGCTCACCGACGAGGGCTACGCCGCACAGATCGACCGGCTCCTCGCCGACCCCCGCACCGAGATCACGTTCGGCGAGTTCTATCGCGAGTGGCTGTGGCTCGACGACCTCGCGCCGATGGATGCGCTGGTCGGCACGGCGCTGTTCGATGCGGTGCGTGGCGACTTCGAGCCCGGCCCCGACACCACCGCGAACATGGTCGCCGAGGTCGTCGACATGGCGACGTGGACGACGTTCGTTCAGGGCGGCGGCTTCGAGGAGTTGTTCCTGTCGGATCGCTCGTTCGCCAAGACCGCGGATGTCGCCGCGCTCTACGGCGTCACGCCGTGGCAGGGCGGCGAGCCGCCCGTCCTCGAGGATCCCGCCCGCGTCGGGTTGCTGACCCGGGCGGCGCTGGTGGCCAGCGGCGGCAACAACACCCGCCCGATCATGAAGGGCGTGTTCCTGCGCAAGGGCCTGCTGTGCGAGCCGGTACCGCCGCCGCCCAACAACGCCGCGGCCAATCCCCCCGAGCTCAGCGACGAGATGACCACCCGCGAGGTCGTCGAGGAGCTGACGCAGCAGCCCGACACCGCCTGCGCCGGGTGCCACTCGACGTTCATCAATCCCCTGGGGTTCGCCACCGAGAACTTCGACTCGCTGGGTCGCACGCGGACCGAGCAGACGCTGTTCGACGAGGCCGGGGCGGTCGTCGGCAGCAAGCCGATCGATACCTCGTCGATGCCCCAGATCATCGCCGGCGACACGACGATGTCGAGCGGGGCCGCCGACCTCGCGCAGCTGATGATCGAGAGCGACAAACCCCAGGCGTGCCTGGCCCGCAACCTCGTGCGCTTCACGCTCGCGCGCCCCGAAGACGTGATGGGCGACGGTTGCATGCTCGACGAGGCCGCGAGCCGTCTGTCCGAGGGCGTGCCGCTGGTCGAGGTGATCCGCGCGGTCGCGCTGCGTCCCGAGTTCCGTCAACGCCGCTTCGAGTGACACCATGGGCAAGCCACGTCAGCTACTCCTCGCACGTCGACACTTCCTCCACGGAGCAGGTGGCTTCGCGCTCGCACTGCCGGTGCTGCGCTCGCTGATGCCGCGCGACAGCTGGGCCGGCGATCCGCCGTTCGCAAAGAACCCGCGGTTCGTGGCCTTCGCGACCGAGCACGGCGGCGTGTGGGAGGACTTCATGTTCCCCGGCGCCACGACGCTGACCGACACCCAGGCGTACGCGGGCCGGACCATCCGTCGCGGCGCGCTGGTTCGGACCCTCGATGGTGCGCAAGCGGGCGTGTGCCCGGTGCTCAGCGGCCCCGCCGACGTGCTGACGCCGGAGCTCGCGGCCAAGCTCAACGTGCTGCGTGGACTCGACTGCCCGTTCTATCTCGGGCACCACCGCGGCGGGCACCTGGGCAACTTCGCCGACAACGACGGCAACGGCACCGACGGCGTGGTCGCGCAGGGCTTCCCGATGCCGACCATCGATCAGGTGATGGCGTGGTCGCCGTCGTTCTACCCGGATCTGTCGACCACGCTCGAGCGCTCGATGATCGTCGGCAGCCGGGTCTCGTGGGGCTGGTCGAGTCCCGAGAGCGGGACCGGCTCGATCCAGGAGCAGCCCCCGGTGTTCTCGTCGCTGGAGCTGTTCAACCGCATCTTCGTGCCGGTCGAGGACGACCTCACCAGTGCGCGGCCACCGGTGGTCGATCGCGTGCTCGACCAGTACCGATCGCTGCGTCAGAGCGATCGCCGGCTGTCGGCCGCCGATCGCCAGCGCATCGACGATCACCTCGAGCGCCTCGACGAGCTCCAGCGCCGGCTCGAGGTCACGGTCTCGTGCGGCGACGTGATGCCGCCGTCGGCCGACTCGACCGACGAGTGGAACTCGAGCTCGTTCGGCTACGATCCCGCGGCGCAGCGGCGCTTCTGGCAGCTGTTCAACGACGTGATCGCCGCGGCTTTCGTGTGCGGCACCAGTCGGATCGCAGTGCTGCGGGTCAGCGACACCTTCTCCGACTTCCAGGGCGACTGGCACCAGGCGGTCGCGCACGAGGCCCACACCCACGATGGTGGCGCCCAAGGCACGCTGTGGGCCGCCCATCAGCGGTTCTTCGCGGACGTGATGCTCGATCTGGCGCGCAAGCTCGACGTCGACGAGGGCGATGGCGTGACCATGCTCGACAACACGCTCATCGCGTGGTCGCAGGAGTCGGGGCTGTTCACGCACGAGTCGGTCTCGACGCCGGTGGTGACCTTCGGCAGTGCGGCCGGCGCGTTCGCGACCGGGCAGTACCTCGACTACCGCAACCTCGCCGACGAGGGCATGTACGGCTGGTCGAACGGATCCACGCAGCGCCTCAACCCCGGACTCAGCTACAACCAGTGGCTTGGCAGCGCGCTCACGGCGATGGGCGTCCCCAAGGCCGAGTACGAGGCCGGCGAGTACGGCGGCTACGGCCAGATCTACGTCGGTGAGGGCCGCGAGCAGTACTACCCGTCGGGCGTGTTCGACGTCGCCGGCGAGACGTTGCCGTGGCTCGGCAGCGACTGAGCACCGGGCCGCGTCGTCAGCCGCCGCCTCGGCCGAGCCAATCCCGGCGCAGTGCGTCCGGTGGCTGGCCAAAACGATCGAGCAGCGCGAGGTAGGCCGGGTAGGCCCAGCCACGATCGTGGGCGAGGGCCGCAACACAGGCAGCGACGGTGGGGTTGCGACGCGGCAAGAGCAGCACCGGTGGGCGACCACGGCTGCGGCGGATTGGCCCCGCGCCCGCGCACATCGAGATCGATTCGACCGTGCGCTGCGGATCCTGGGCGAGGTGTCCACGCATGACGTCCACCAGGAGACGCTCTTGATCGCCGAGCATGTCGTCGTCGACCAGCGCAGGCGCGATCGGGTGGCGGATGCGGTCGAATATCCGCCCCACGCCGAGCCCGACGGATTCACGCCAGCGGTGCATCGTGACGCCCCACCCACCGTGGGTATCGCGGGACTCGGGCGCTCGCAGGCGCAGGTGCAACAGCTCGGTCAGAAGGCTGCGTTCGACCTCGTCGGCGATCAGCACCAAGCCCTCGCCGAGCGCGAAAGCCTCGGGGCGCTGGCTCGGGTACAGCGCGAGCAGGGTCCGCCCACCCGAGGCGTCGGCGGTCGCCGCGGCCTCCAGATGAGCGACGTCGACCAGACGTTCACCGTGCACGTCGACGCCGCGGAATACCTCGGCGCGCATGACCTCGGCCACGCGCAAGTGCTTGCGCGCAGCGAGCAGAAGCAGCCTCGCGATGCGAGCCCGGGCCGGCTCGGGTAGCCCGCTCGCCTGGGCGGCGACCCGGAGAATGAGCGCGACTCCTTGATCCACCAGCGGCACGATTTCGGCCTGCAGGGCCTCTCGCAGGCGCGCGGCGCTGCCGTCGCGAGAGTCGTCGCCGAACTCCACCGCCGCCTCGAAACACGGGGCGTCGGGGATCGCCACGTGGCCGCTGACGATGCCGTGCTCGAGCAACCATGCGTGGGCGGTGTCACCTTCGGCCGCCACCGAGATCCGGCCGCGCAGCGGCGGACGCAAGGGGGTCTGAGCAAACGCGTGAGCAAAACCCGCGGCCACCGGCGCACCGTCGATGCGGATGTTCGCGGAGGCAAACCGCGCGGCGTCGCTCAGCCACTGATGGGCGGCGCGGCGATCGATCCCGACGCCCTCGATGATGACTTCGACGTGGTCGGGGCCAGCCTGGGTCACCGTCGCCAGGCGGACCGTCTTGCCGTCGAAGTCGAGCGAGTTGAGCACACCCGCAGTCCGCGAGCGGACGTGCAGGCTCCGGGGAGGCAGCCCGGCGGCGGCGAGCAGGGCCAGCTCGCCCTGGGCCTCGAGCGCGGTCAGGGCCTGATGGCGATCGGCGTTGGCACGCCGCGCATCGAGGAGCACTCCGGTCCACATCAGCAGCTCGATCGCCACGCCTCGAGAGTCATCGACGATGCGCGCCCGTTGCCGGCCGAGCTCCACGTCGATCTCTCCAGCGCCGCGGCGCAGGGCACGACGCACGAATTCCGCGGGAATCTGCCACGGCCCCTGGAGCTGGGCCTGGGAGAGCTTGCGCAGCTCCGAGACGACATCGATGGTCAGCAGACCCCCGATGTCGATGCGGTTGTCGTGCTCGCCGGCGGTCATTGTCCGAACGTCTCGAGGAGTGCCGCTTTGGCCACCGCGGCGAGCAGCGGGCCGCGCCGTTCGTCGGCAATCCCGAGTCGTCCCGCCACATGATCGAGCGCGAGCAGGGCTGCCGCCCGTGGGGTCTCGCGCGCGAGTGCTGCGGCGCGCTGCAGCACGGGATCGGCGGCATCGAACAGCGCAAGTCGACTGGCGCGGACCCCCGGAAGCCGCGTGCCCAACGGTGCGAGGTCGAGCACCGCGACGCCGTTGGCGACGTCGGGCGCGATGCGAATGCACCAGTCCTCGCCGCGACGCGAGAGCGCGAGGTTGACGGCAGCAATGGTGCGGTCGCAAGCCGAGCGCTCGAGCATGGCGCTCCATCGATCGACGTCGACCGCGCCCAGGGCATCGGCCACCGTGGATCCCTCGGGTGTGCGGTCATCGAGCACGGCCGCGCCCGAGCGAATCGCCTGCGCTGCCAGGC
>CANLQR010000324.1 GCA_947492135.1 Deltaproteobacteria bacterium
ACTTCACCGGGCGAACTCGGGGGCCACCGTGCCCGATCGACGAGGGCTGAACGCGACAGCGCCGTGCACCCACATCGGGTCCACGGCGCCTGATCGCCCCAAAGAATCGCGGAAAACTAGCCGCCCATGGCGCGGAGCATCGTCTGGCCGATGTCCGACGGGGTGTCCGCGATGTGCACGCCGGCCTCGCGAAGCGCGGCCAGCTTGGCCTGCGCAGTGCCCTTGCCGCCCGAGATGATCGCGCCGGCATGGCCCATGCGCTTGCCCTCGGGCGCCGTGGTCCCGGCGATGAAACCCACCACCGGCTTGCGCACGTGGGCCTTGATGTACGCCGCGCCATCCTCTTCGGCGCTGCCACCGATCTCGCCGATCATGACGATGCCCTCGGTCTCGGGGTCGGCGTTGAACAGCTCGAGGCAGTCGACGAAGTTGGTGCCGTTGACCGGATCGCCGCCGATGCCGATCGCGGTGGTCTGACCGAGACCCAAGGTCGTGAGCTGGTGGACGGCCTCGTACGTCAGCGTGCCCGAGCGCGAGACCACGCCGATCTTTCCGGGCTTGTGGATGTACCCCGGCATGATGCCGATGCGACACTGCAACGGCGTGATGATCCCGGGGCAGTTGGGCCCGATCAGCCGGGTGCGTGACCCAGCGAGCGCGCGCTTGACCGCGATCATGTCGGCCACCGGGATGCCCTCGGTGATGCAGACCGCCAGGGCAATCCCGGCGTCGGCCGCCTCGAGGATGGCGTCGGCCGCCAGTGGCGGCGGCACGAAGATGACCGATGCGTTGGCGCCGGTGTGTTTGACCGCGTCGGCAACCGTGTCGAACACGGGTACGCCGCTGCCAAACTGGGTGAGCACCCGCTCGCCGCCCTTGCCCGGCGTGACGCCGGCGACGACTGCGGTGCCGTAGGCGAGCGACTGTTCGGCGTGGAACATCCCGGTCTTGCCGGTGATGCCCTGCACGACCAGACGGGTATTGCGATCGACCAGCACGCTCATGTCGCCAACTCCACGATCTTGCTCGCCGCGTCGCGTAGCGAAGCGGCTGTGGTTACGCGCAATCCACTCTCGTCCAGCATCTTCTTGCCGAGCTCGACGTTGGTGCCCTCGAGGCGCACGACCAGCGGGACCTGGAGCCCGACCTCTTTGATCGCGGTGATGACACCGTGGGCGATCGTGTCGCACTTCATGATGCCGCCAAAGATGTTGACCAGGATGCCCTTGCAGTTGGGATCCTTGGTGATGATCTTGAACGCCGCGGTGACCTTCTCGGCCGTGGCGCCGCCGCCCACGTCGAGGAAGTTGGCCGGCTCGGCACCGAAGTACTTGATGATGTCCATGGTCGCCATCGCCAAGCCGGCGCCGTTGACCATGCACCCGATGGTGCCGTCGAGCTTGATGTAGCTCAGGTCGTAATTCTTGGCCTCGAGCTCCGACGCGTCCTCTTCGCTGGGGTCGCGCAAGGCCTCGATATCCGGGTGACGGTACAGCGCGTTGTCGTCGAAGGTGACCTTCGCGTCGAGTGCATACACCTCGCCGGCCTTGGTCACGACCAACGGGTTGACCTCGAGCATCGCGCAGTCGAGTCGGTCGTAGGCGGCGACCAGCTTGCGCAGGAACCCGACCATTTTCTTGGACGCGTCGCCCGCGAGGCCCAGGCCGTACGCGAGCTTCCGCGCCTGGAAGGCCTGCAGACCCACGGCGGGATCGATGGTCTCGCGCAGGATCTTCTCGGGGTGATGCGCGGCGACCTCCTCGATCTCCATCCCACCTTCGGTGGAGGCCATCACCGTGTTGCGGCCCGACGCTCGATCGAGCGTGATCGCGAGATAGAGCTCGCGTTCGATGTCCATGCCTTGCTCGATGAGCAGTCGCTGCACGCGCTTGCCCTCGGCGCCGGTCTGGATGGTGACCAAGGTGCTGCCGAGCATCTTGGCCGCGACCTCTTGGGCCGCGTGCGCACCGCGTACGACCTTGACCCCACCGAGATCAGGGTGCTCGACGAATCGGCCCTTGCCGCGGCCGCCGGCGTGGATCTGCGACTTGACCACCACGATCTCGTTGCCACTCTGGGCGATCAGCTCTGTGGCCGCCGAGAGCACCTCGCTCGGCGAGAACGCGACCCGCGACAGCGGCACGGGCACGCCCTCTTTTCGCAGCAGCTCCTTGCCTTGGTACTCGTGGATCTTCATCGCTGCCCCTGCGGCCCGTAGGGAAGCAACGCCACGACGTCGCGGACGGCCTGCGCCGAGACCTCGAGCATGGCCTTTTCTTTGGCACCGAGCTGCATCTCGAGCACCTTCTCGACGCCGCCCTTGCCCAAGACGCAGGGGACGCCGATGTAGAGCTCGTTGTAGCCGTACTGGCCCTTGAGGTAGGCCGCGCAGGGCAGGACCCGCTTCTTGTCGCGGAGGATGGACTCGACCATCGCGATCGAGGAGGCCGCGGGCGCGTAGTAGCCGGAGTATCCGAGCAGGCCGACGATCTCGCCGCCGCCGTTGCGCGTGCGCGCGATGATGGCGTCGATCTTGTCCTGCGGCAGCAACTCGGTGAGCGGAATGCCGGCGACCGAGGTGTGGCTCGGCAGCGGGACCATCGTGTCTCCGTGGCCGCCAAGAACCATGCCGTGGATGTCTTCGATGCTGACGCCGAGCGCCTGGCCGATGAAATACTTGTAGCGCGCCGTGTCGAGCACCCCGGCCATGCCGATGACGCGCTCGGACGGGAAGCCCGACTCCGCGAGCATCACGTGGCACATCGCGTCGAGCGGGTTCGACACGCAGATGAGCACGGCCTCGGGCGAGCGGTGGGCACACTCGCGAACCACCGCGCCGACGATCTGGCGGTTGGTCTCGACCAACTCGTCGCGGCTGGTGAACTTGCCGGTGACCGGGTCTTTTTTGCGGGGCACGCCGGCGGTGATGACGATGACGTCGGAGCCGGCGGTCTTGTCGTAGTCGTTGGCGCCGATGATGTCGCAGTCGAAGCCGAATGCCGGCGACGCTTCGGCGAGGTCGAGCGCCTTGCCCTGCGGTAGCCCCTCTTTGATGTCGACGAGAACGACATCACCGAGGTGCTTTTGCACGGCCCAGTGCGCACACGTGGCCCCGACGTTTCCAGCTCCGACGATGGTGATCTTGTTGCGGCGTGGCATGGCAGTCCTGTGGTGCGGTGGATCGGTTTTGTGCGGCGCATTTGGTTGCGCGCCGCCTTGGCGCCGCCGATATAGCACGGGGCCCTATGGGTGTGCGGGCCAAGCGTGGGCCGGCAAAGGCGAGGCCAAGGGCCCAATGCCTTGGTCGTGATAAAAGGTGACGGGTATGGCCACGCGGGAGCCACTCGCGCTCGGCGCGGCGCTGGTCTGGCTGGTCGCGACCGCCGGTCTCGCGCACGGGTGTGGGCCTGCGGTGTTCGCGTGTGAGGACTCTGCTAGTTGCGCTGGTGCGGGGTCCACCGGGGTCTGCGAGGCCGATGGGTGGTGCAGTTTTCCTGACGCGTCGTGCGCGGGCGGCCGGCGCTATGGGACGCACGCCGGTGCTGGCCAAGCCGGCACGTGCGTGGGCGATGAGGGCACGACCACCTCGACAACCGCCACGACGACGACCCCGAACGATCCGACCGTCGCGTCGCTCGAAGGGACCAGCACGAGCTCGACCAGCAGCGACCAAGGGTCGAGTGACGGCTCGTCCTCGGGCGTCACGTCGCAGTGCGGCGACGGGGTGATCGAAGCGCCCGAGCAATGCGACGTCGGCCCCGACAACGGCGGCGGTGGCGAGTGTCGTTCCGACTGCGTGCTCAACACCTGTGGCGACGGCTACGTCGGTCCCCGCGAGCAGTGCGACGGTACGCCCGAGTGCGCGGCTGATTGCACCTTCGCTGCGGTCTGCGGTGATGGTCGCGTCGAGTTCGTCGAGGAGTGTGATGATGCGGTGCCGGTAGCCACGTCGTGTGCGGCACTCGGCTGGGTGTCGGGCTCACTGGGGTGTGTCGGTTGCGTGCTCGACACCAGCGAATGCGTGGGTTGCGGCCCGAACGGCTGCAGCAACCAGCCCTGCAACGACCCGGGCGAATGCCCCGCGGCGGAACTGTGTGTTGTGTTCGTCCCTCCTGGGGTATGCACCGCGGTGTGCAACGTCGACCAGGACTGTGGCGTGGGCGTCAGCTGCGTCAACTCCGTGCTCTTCGGGCCGGTGTGTCTGGTGACCTGTCAGGCCGACGACGATTGTCCGCGTGGCACCAACTGCTTTCAATTGTCCAACCCAGCGGTGTGCATCTGAGGAATTCTTGCTAGACCGGGGGCGCGTGGGAGCCAGAGTCACGGTGCTCGGCGGGCTTGCGGCAGGGTGGGGCGTGCTCGGCGTCGTCGCTGTGCTGACCCAAGCGCTCGTGCGCCTGGGCCCACGCGCTCGCGAGGCGCTGACGATGGATCTGGGCGCCGTCGAGTGGATCGTCCTGGTCGCGTGGGTCGCCTTCATGGCGTACGCCGAGGGCTGGCGTGGCTTTCATCTCCGCTTCTCGCCCCGCGTGGTCGCCCGGGCGGCCACGCTGGTGAACCAGCCACCCCTGCTTCACGTCATCCTCGCGCCGGTCTACTGCATGGCGTGGTTCCACGCGACTCGCAGGGCGATGATCGTCGCGTGGTGCGTGTTGGTCGGGATCCTCGGTCTCATCTCCGTCGTGTCGATGTTGCCGCAGCCTTGGCGCGGGATTGTCGATGGGGGCGTCGTCGTCGGGCTCGGGATCGGGATGATCAGTATCTTGTGGCACGCGACGCGAGCGATGCTGGGCACGCCCGCGCCGGTCTCACCGGAGTTGCCGCCGCCGGCCTAGCGCTGCGGCACCAGCTGACTCCACGAGAATCCGCCGCAACCCGCACTCGCGGGCTCGGTGGGATCCGCATCCATCGCGGCCAAGGCCTCCTCGGCGGAGCTCGCCCCGTACGCGCTCTGGCAGTAGTAGAGCTCGTCTTGGACGTAGGTCCACTCGAACTTCGACCAGGTCGAGTCGCCGTCATCCTGAGCGATGATGAACCGCTCGGCGTTGTCGAACTCGCTGATCGAGTACGTGAACGTGTCAGGGGGGAAGATGTCCGTCCAGCTGACGTCGTCGATCACGTGTTCGCCACCGAAGTTGTCGGACCACGCGCCGGCGATCTCGAGCGCAGCCGCACCGCTGTCGGTCGTGCCGCTTTCACCCGAGGTGTCCAAGGGGCCGTCCGAGCTACTCCCGGAGGTTTCCCCCGGGGTCTCGGTGGTGGAGGATTCGTCCGCTGTGGACCCGCTGGACTCGGCCTGTGCGGTGGTCGACTCGGTCGCGGGCTCAGTGTCGGTCGAGGTCTGCGCGACCGAGGTCGCGCCATCGTCGGCGTCGTCACCGGCGCACGCCGTGGGCAATGCACTCGTGGCAATGGATAGGAAGGTGGCGCTGGCGCCACGCAGAATGCTTGACATGGGAACGGCTCCTCGCCCGTCGCGCGCGGGCGGTAGCGTGTCGTCCCCAGGCGCAGATGCCCCTTGGTCCAGAGAATTCTGGAGGTTCGCCGGCCATCCGCGTGGTCCGGGGACGATGTCTCCCGCGCCCTCGCGAGTCGGGTGCGGAGCCGTCGGCAGGTTTTCGGACTCCGCAGTTTCCTACTTGTCGCCCGATGCGACGTTCGTTCCTGCTTACCGCTGCGGGACAGTCGCGGGTTGTTCACCGCGTTCCCTGTTGCCCCACCGCTCGCGCGATGGACCGATGGCCGCGCGAATATGCCGGCCGTCGACCGACGCTGTCAAGGCCGGCTGCCAGCGAAGCTAGCCGCGCTGCGAGCAGAGCTAACCGGCCACGAGCTCGAAACCCACGAGGCAGCGGGTCTCTTTGACCTCACCGAACTTGAACCGAGGCGCGAGCAGGGTGCGCTGACGGTTGTGGAACGCGTGCTCGAGGGTGAGCACCTCGACGTCGGTGAGGCTCGACGCCGGGCACATGGTTCCACCCCATGAGTAGACCTCGAGCTTGTTGCCCGAGTGTCGCACCGCGATGCTGCCGTGGGAGCTGGCGTGCTCATCGCTCCCGGTGTTGTTGAGCGAAAAACGCACGACGCGTCCCTGGGCGCCGCTCTCGGCGGCGCTCGCGGGCGTCGGCAGCAGTGCGGTCAAGCCGACCAGTGTGGCCACGAAGTGGGGCCGCAAGCGCCGTAGCAGCGGGGAGAGAACCTGCATTGGGGTTGCCGACCGGGTGTTCACCGCGATCAGCTTCGCACCAACCTGCCGGCGTTGTCGCCCCCGAGACGGCGGCTTTTTTGCGAGGTGACCATCCGGCTTGCTAGCCTGATGCGAACCATGCCGAACCTGGGTCCATCGACGTTCCGCGCGTGCCGTCGCACGCTAGTCGTCGCGATGCTCGCCCTGGGCTGCGCGCACGCTGCCGCGGTGCCAACCGAACCGGTCTCGCAAGACGAGATGACCGCCTTGCGTCGAGACAACGCGACGCTGCGCCGCCAGGTCGCAGAGCTCGAAGATCGCGTCGTTCGGCTGGAGCACGGCGGCGGGCACTCGGGGGTCGACGGTCGTGATCTGCCGGTGGTTCACCTGACACCGCCGAGCCGCCGCGGGGCAAGGGAAGACGACGCGCCGGCACCGCGAGCGCGAGCGAAGAGCCGCACGCTCGGTGATCTGCCGAATTCCGCCGCACCCTCGCAGGAGTGGGGCGACGACGAGTCGGGGCTTGGCGACGCGGGGGTGGCGGGCGGCACCGGAGGATCCTACCGCCTCGTGGGCGATCGACTCGTAGAGCTGACCAAACGCAATGCGCCCACCCGGCCCGACCGGCCTGCGCGTGACGCCGCCGGCAATGCGATCCTCACCGAGTACGAGACCGCGATGGCCCTGTACAAGGCCGGCGAGGCCGCGGGTGCCGAGCGCGCGTTCGATCTGTTCGCGCGCGCACATGTCCAGCATGACTACGCCGACAACGCGCTGTACTGGAAAGGCGAGGCGGCCTACGACCAGCAGCACTTCGACGAGGCGCTGACAGCCTTCACCGAGGTCGTCGAGCGCTACGGCGGCGGCAACAAGGCCCCCGACGCGTTGCTGAAGATCGGCCTGTGTTATGGCCGATTGGGCGATGCTGCCAATGCCCGAGACGTGCTGACCGGTCTGGTGACGGCATATCCGGACACCAGAGCGAGCGACCTTGCACGTGCGCGGCTCGCCGAGCCCGCCGACTCCGCCCAAGCTGAGGGTTGACCCTAAAATGCCACGCACCGCACTCGCCTTGCTCCCGATCTCCGTGGCGCTCGCACTCTCGCTCGAGCCGACCGCGGCCATGGCGGCCCCCGCTGACAGCGACGAAGGGCCCGACGACGCTCCGCCGACCAACTCCTATTCGCCGCGGCCAGGGGTCGATGCGGCCGCTTCGCGGCGCTCGGCCGCGATCGACGCCGCGATGGGCACCCCGCCAGCGACGGCGAGGCAGGACCCCGGTTCCACAGATGATCCGAGCTACTCGAATCGCGGCTCGGCCAGCGGCAGCGACAAGCCCTACGGCACCACCGCCCGGTCGCGCGGCGCCGACGGCGAGCTCACGGACGGCTACGATATCTACGATCAAGACGTCGAGGCGGACGACACCGGCTACGCCGACCAGATCCCCGATGTTCACATCGTGCAGCGCGGCGACACGCTGTTCGACATCTCGAGCTATTACCTGCGTGACTCTCATGCGTGGCCGCGGCTGTGGTCGTGGAACGAGCATGTCACCAACGCCCACTGGATCTTCCCGGGCGATCGGATCCGCCTCTACGATCCGCGTTTCGGTCCGCGCGGCGAGGATGTGCCGGACCTGCGCTACAGCCAGACCCGGGTCCCCGAGGGGTCTGTGTTCGAGACCCTGGTGCTCAATCAGTTCGCCTTCGTCGATGTCGCCGAGTTCGACACGTCGATGCGGATCGTCGGTGGCGCCGAGGCCAACGTCATGATGGCGACGCTGGACACCGTCTACATGAAGTATGACCGCGCGCGACCGCCGATACCGGGCGAGCGTTTGGTCGTGTATGCGCCGCAGGAGAAGGTCTACGACCTCAAGGACAAGAAGGTCATCGGCTACATCGTGCAGATCATGGGCGAGGTCGAGGTCGAGTCACTCGCCCGCAAGGCTGCCGAGGGGACCATCGCGACCGCTCACAACCCGATCGAACGCGGCTACCGGGTCGGTCCGCTGCGTCGGCAGTTTCGCCGGATCGACGCGGTCCCGGCCGAGAAGTCCGCCACCGGCATCGTCGTCGCGACGCTCAACGACACCGGCCCGATCCCCATCAAGAAGAGCCGCGCGCGCAAGAGCCTGCTGGGTGAGCACGTCTTGGTCGGGGAGACCCAGTTCATGGTGATCAATCTGGGCAGCGCCAACGGCCTCGAGGTTGGCAATGTGCTCGAGGTCGTCCGCAAGGGGGACGAGTACACCAAGAAGCGGGTGTTCAACATCCCGTATGAGGATGGTTTCCCGCGTCGAGTGGTCGGTGCGGTGGTCGTGCTCCAGACGCAGAGTTCGACCGCGCTGGTGGCGACGACCTATTCTCGGCACGAGATCGAACGTGGGGACCACGTCGAGCTGCGTGGCCCTGGACTGGTGGACTCGGAGCGTTCGGAATCCGACGCATTGCGTGGATCCGGCGGATCGGCGAAGGGCGGCTCGGGCGGTGGCGCGGTGGGTGCCGGTGGCAAGGGCTCGGGCGGATCGACGGCGGGCAAGGCCGCCGGAGCCGACGCAGCGGCAACCACCGGTGAAGACCTCGACTGGTTGTACTACGGCTCGGGCGACTAAGCTCCCCGACTAGGCTCCTCGAGCTCGCCGCTGCCGTGCAACGGAGCCGCCGGGCGGCCGACCCGTGGGGTGGGCGTGGGCGTTCGCA
>CANLQR010000325.1 GCA_947492135.1 Deltaproteobacteria bacterium
CCGCGCGTAGTCGTTGCCCGCGTGGCAGCCCGTGCAGGCCGCATCACCGTCCATCCCGACGCGCAGCTGATCGTCACGACTGCCGTCGTGCAGCGAGTGACACGACAGGCACGACAGTTCGCCCGAGGCATGACACGGCGACTCGACCAACGCGTTGTACTCGCGCCCCGTGACCCGGACCATGCCGTCGGACCAGTAGCGATCGACGAGAAAATTCGCATCGGTGGCGAGGACCTCGTCGATCCACGCAGCGTCGCTCTTGGCCGGGTGGCGCACGAGTCGCCCCCAGCGGTCGATCGGATCCGCGGCGTCGTGGGTGGAGCCATGGGCCAACCATCCCGGTTCATCATCGAACTCGGTGATCGCGTGGCACTGCGCACACACCTGCGAGGCAGCATCGGCTGCGAGCGCCGCCGGCTGCACGATGTCCATCGGCACGCCTTGGGCGTGGGCGAGGTAGCGAAGCACCGGACTGCGATGATGTTCGACGTGATCGCGGGCGGGCCCGTGGCAGGCTTCGCAGGCGATGCCAAGCTCGACCACCTTGGTGTCCACGGTCTGTGAGCCCTCCCTCCAGCCAGGATTGCCGGCGACCGCGTGGCAGCGAATGCACACCCGGTTCCAGGTGTAGACGCCGTCGTCGCCCTCGGGGCGCAACAGCGTGGCGCCATTGGGCACGAACCGCTGGGCTTCGATCAACCATGCATACTCGAATGCCCGCAGGGCGCCCGACTCGGGGTGCCCGGCCACCCGCGGGCTCTCGGGGAACCAGAACAGCTGCATGTGATGCGAACCCGTCGTCATCACCACCGCGTCGGTGCGCGTGCCACCGCCCGGAAGCGGCCGCACGATCTCGGGCCGGCTGCCCGCCCACCGCAGCACGGTGCCGTCGGCCAGCGTGGTGTCCCACGCCGGCGCGATGGTCTCGCGGCTCGCGGGTTGCGTCATCGTGCGGTGGTAGCTGCCGTGCCAGCTCGCGTACGCGGTCGGGTGACAGGCCCGACACGCGCTCGACCCCGCGTACTGATCGGTCCGGTACGATCGCGGCGTCGATTGGCCGCGCTCGCGGGCCCACGCTCGGTCGGCCTGCAAGTGGTGCACCCGCGCCCACATCCCAGCACCCGCGAACGCGGACAACCCGATGAGCGCCCACGAGGTTCGTGCGACCACCGCTACGAGGTTTACCGCGACGGCGCGGCGCCCGACCGCCGGGCCGCGAGAAATTGCCGATTTGTTGGGAGACCGAGCGCCCCGGCTGCAAACGTGGAGGGAGGCCCGTTCGACATGCACGACCGCACCCCGATGCTGACCGCGTTCACCGACCTCGAGGACTCGCTGTTCGGCTGGAACGCCGACGTGACGTCTGCACGCACGCAGGGCTTCGTCCAGGAAGCCCTGCGCCGCCGGCGTCGGGTCCGGACCCGGACCGATCGCTATCCCGCGGTTCCATTGGGCCCCGACACATCCGGCCTGTACGCCGGGGGCCGCGGCGAGACCACGTACATCAGCCCATTCGCCGCAAGAAACTCTGGAGCGTCGTGAGCTGCATGGTCGGGTTGGTGCGCCGCACCTGGGCGAGCGTGGCCTTGTCCCCGCCATAGGCGTGCCCGGGCAGCAACAACGTCTCGCCCGGCAGCGTCGCGAGTCGCTCGTGGAGGGTGCGAAACATCTGCTCGGCGTCGCCTCCCGGCAAATCGACGCGCCCGCAGCCCTGCAAGAACAGGGTGTCGCCGGCCACCAAGGCTTCCTCTTCGCCGTGGGTCAGGCCCGCGACGCGAAAGCACATCGAACCCGGCGTGTGGCCGGGGGTGTGCAGCAGCTCGATGTCGATCCCACCGACGCGCACGCGGTCGCCCGAGTCGTGCTCGACGAGGTCCGAGCTCGACAGGCCTGTCACGGCGCGCACGCTGGCGGCCTCCAGCCGATGGACGTGGGCCTTGCAGTGGCAGCGGCTACCGAGCTCGGCGAGGCCTTCGATGTCGAAGCCAAACATCGAACCGCCGACGTGGTCGGGGTGATAGTGGGTCACCATCGCGCCGGTGATCGTCATGCCGTCGGCGGCCGCCACGTCGATGATACCGCCCACATCCCACGCAGGGTCCACCACCATGCACTCGTGCGCGTCGGCGTCGCCGATCAAATAGACGAAGTTCTGCATCCCCGCCGCAGTCGCGTCGGTTCGAGCGAAGTCACGACCCGCGAGGAGTTGGCGGAGGTAGAGCTGGGCCACGGCGGTTCACCGACCCGGCGGAAGGGTGTCGAGCACCGGACGGCGATAGTGGGGCACCGCTCGGCGTTCGTCGCGATCATTGCAGGCGAGGATGGTGAGCGCCGTGATGTTGTCGTCACCGCCGCGCTTGTTCGCCAGCTCCACGCAGATGCGGGGCAAGTCGGCGTACCAGTGGTCACGCGCAAGCATCGCGAACTCGTCGGGCTCGATGTAGTTCGACAGCCCATCGGAGCACAGCAAGAACGCGTCTCCAAGGCTGACGTTCAGCGGGATCACGTCGGGGTCGACCTGGCGCTCGAACCCCACCGAGCGGGTGATGATGTGCTTGAGGTCGCTGTGCGCGGCTTCCTCTTCGGTCATCCGCCCGGCCTGGACCTGCTCGTTGAGCCACGAGTGATCGCTGGTGAGCTGACGACAGGTCCCGCCGCGCAGCAAGAATGCCCGTGAGTCTCCGACGTGGACCACGTACGCGCGCTCGCCATAGATGAACAACCCGGTGAGAGTGGTGCCCATGCCCTGCAACCGATGATCGGCGCTGGCCTGGTCGTTGATCCTCGCACTCGCTTCGCTCGCCGCGATCGCGAGCATCTCGGCGATCGCCGCGGTACGGTGTTCGGGCGCGACCGTGTTGAGGGCCTCGAGGCCGCGCCGCATCACCTTGTCGACCACGTCGACACACAACTGTGAAGCGTGCGCACCACCGGCGTGACCACCCATGCCGTCGGCAACCAGGTACAGCCCGAGCGCCGCATCGACGAGGTGGCTGTCCTCGTTGTGGCTGCGCACACGCCCCACGTCCGTCGCGGGCCAGGCCAAAAGTCGCACGTTGTCGGAATCCTAGCCTGGAGCCGGGTCGATTCCTAGACCCGGAACGCCTCGGTCTCGTCGGAAATTCCGATCTCGCTGCCATCGAAGCGGATGCGCTTGGGCTTGTCATCGATCTGCGTGAGCAGCGAGGCCGGCCGTCGCCAGACCCGCTCGACATGGCGCAGCGTGTCGCGCGCGTAGTCGAGCTTCAGGTCGCTACCTTCGTGGCGGTGCCCGAGCAGCAGCTCGCCGCGGTTCATGTAGTTCGAATCGACCACGTAGATGAACGGCTGACCGAAGTTCGTCAGCGAACCCAGCAACCGCTGCTTGATCTGCTCGAACTCGCGGGTCTCGATCTCGAGCCGGCCCGATCGCCGATTTTCCGCGAAGTTGAAGTACTTCTGCTCGCGGCAAAAATCCATCGTGAAGAACTCGTCGATGAAGGTGACGTCGTTGTAGAGCTTGCGGACCTCGAAGATCTTGGCCTTGCCCAGGCCGAGCTTCTTGTCCCACCCGGCTCGCTGCGCGAGGTTGTCGCAGCGATCCCACTCGCTGCCGAACTTACCTTCGTTCCACCGGCGCTCGATGTCGCGATACAGCTCGACGCCGAGCTTGTACGGGTTGAGCTGGCCGGGCGCAGCCGCGAACACCCCCGAGACGACATCCGCGTAGTCGATCACCTCGTCGTCGCGCAGGGCCTTCTCGGTCATGATCCGCGAGTGCCAGTAGCTGGCCCAGCCCTCGTTCATGATCTTGGTCTGCATCTGCGGCAGGAAGTAGTAGGCCTCCTCGCGCAGGATGCCGAGCACGTCGGCCTCCCAGCTCTCGAGCGGAGAGTGCTGCATCAAGAACCCCAGCACGTCGCGCTCGGGCTGGGCCGGGTTCTTGCGCTTGTCGGACTCTCGCTTGTCGCGCTGGCGTTGACGCTGCGACTCTACGAACGCCGGAGGATTGATGTAGTCCTCGAGATAGGTCCGCTCATTTTGTAGCCGGACCCGGTCGTTGTCGAGCGCCTCGGGCAGGTTGCTGCTGGCCGGAGCCTGGTTGGGAGTGTCGCGGAACGACAGCCAGGGATCGATCAGGTTGTCGAGCGACAGGCAGGTGTCGATGAAGCTCTCGACGGTATTGACGCCGTGACGGTCCATGTAGCGCCGCACGCGGGCGGCGTTGTTGGCCATCAGATCGATCATCCGCCGGTCGGTGCGCGAGAAGTACTGGTTGTTGCGAAAGAAGTCGTTGTGGCCATACACGTGGGCCATCACGAGCTTCTGATCGACCTGCGAGTTGCCCTCGAGCAGGTACGCGTAGCAAGGGTCGGTATTGATGACCAGCTCGTAGATCTTGGAGAGCCCATACGTGTGGCTCTTGATCATGTGGTCGTATTCCATGCCGAACCGCCAGTGGGGATAGCGCACGGGGAAGCCCCCGTAGCTGGCGATCTCGCACATCTGGCGGTAGTCGATGAGCTCGAAGATCTGCGGAAAGTACTGCAGCCCGTAGCCGTCGGCGTAGCCCTGGATCTCGACCTGAAGCTCGCGCAGGTATTGCGGAATGACAGCCATGGCGCTAGCGCCCTCCCTTCAGGAACTCGCGGATCGAGTCCATGATGTCGTCCTTGCCGGTGACCTCGCTGGTCACGAGCTTGGGCTGGCTGGGGAAAGCGGCGCGCAGGTCCTTGATGAACTGGCCCGACCCGTAGGGGCTCTCGACCTGGCCATAGCCAAACTGGTTGCAGGTCGGCAGCAGGGTGTCGCGCAACAGGTTGATGCAGGTCGCGGTGTCGTCGACCGACCAGTTGTCGCCGTCGGAGAAATGAAACGCGTAGATGTTCCAGTTCTGCGACGGGAACTCCTTTTCGATGAGGTCGGCGCACACCCGATACGCCGAGCTGATCATCGTGCCGCCGGACTCGCGGGTCCGAAAAAACACGTCACGCTCGACCACGCGCGCGCTGGCGTCGTGGATGATGTAGCGCGACTCCAGGCCCTTGTACTGGCTGCGCAGCCAGGTATCGATCCAGAACGACTCGATACGGACGATCTCCTTTTGCTCGTCGCCCATCGAGCCCGACACGTCCATCATGTAGATGATGACGGCGTTGGACTGCGGTCGCGGGTCGGTGCGCCAGCTGCGGTAGCGGCGATCGTCGCGGATCGGCACGATGATCGGCGCATCCTTGGCGAACGTGCCGCTGGCGACCTGTCGACGAAGCGCCCGCTTGAAGGTCGCCTTGAACGACCGCAGGCTCTCGGGCCCGGTGCGGCGCATGCTGACGTAGCGATCCTTCTTGGTGTCGAGCGACTGGGTGCCGCGGGGCTCGATGCGGGGCAGCCCAAGCTCTTCGCCGAGGATCGCCGCGAGCTCGTCGAGCGTGACCTCGACCTCGAGGTTCTTGTCGCCCTCGCCCTGCCCGGCTTGGCCCGCGCCCTGCCCGGGTTGGGGCTCCCCGCCGACTGGATCGCCGGGCTCGCCCTGGCCTTGGCCCACGCCTTCTTTTTTGTTGCCGCCCAGCGTGAAGCGGGGGATCTCGATCTGCGGCATCGGGATCGTGACGGTGTCTTGGCCCTTGCGACTCATCATGTCGCCGCGCGAGATGTACTTGCGCAGGTTCTGCCGGATTTTCCCGCGGACGATCTCGCGGAAGCGACTGTGGTCCTTGTCGATGCGGGAAATCATGGGCGGAGTCGGGTTGCCAAGGACCATGGTAGCAAAGCGCCGGGGCCCAGGCGGCAATGCTGCGAAAAAGGGCCGCGCTGGGGCGAGTTCAGTCGTCTGCGGCAATGGCCGCGGTCGGCTCGAGTTTGGGTTGGGGGCCGGGCGGGAGCGAGGTGGTTGCGGGCACGCGCTGCATGGTCGCCGGGCGCGCGAGCGGGGTCAGGCGAGCTGCCGTGCCGTGCACGATGGCCAGCACCTCGTCGCGCAGGGTGACCGGCGCGATCCTGCGGCGGTCAAGATGCGCACGGCGGGCTCGACTGCGTCTCGTCCGAGCCCTCGACGTTTTCGTTCACTCACCTGCGGCACCAGGATCGAGAGCGCGCGAGATCCGGTCAATCGATTCAAGTGTTCAGATCACGACGACGCCGAGCGCCTCGGGCAGATTCGGCGAGCCGAGCACACGCAAGCCCGGCACGAACACCCCGGCGGTGGACGCCACCGGCCCGAGGTCGATGATCATCACGTTATCGCTGCGGGTGTCGATCGCGTCCAACAGCTGGCGCTCGAGGTCGGCAAGGGCGCGGTCGGTCAGCCGACAGGCGAACACGCTGTACTGCATCGGCGGGCCGAAGTTGCGGACGATCTTGTGGACGCGACGCAGCCGCCGGGTCTCACGGATGTCGTAGCAGACCAGGTAATGGCGGCGCATGGTCAGCGCGTCCACATCGGGGTGTAGTGCTCGAGTTCGCCGCCGAAGACCTTGGCGAGGATGCGGACCTCGAGCTCGAGCAGCCTGCGGTAGCTCATGCGATAGCCGAACCGCGGGTGCGAGGTCTGCTCGTCGGCGCGGCGCTCGTAGGCGCGGATCATGGCCCGGCGGCCGCCGTCGCTCAGCTCGACACCCGCGGCGGACAGATGAAACTCGTCGCGGGTGATGCCAGCAGTGCCGACCAGGCGGAGCACGGCGGTGTCGACCCACGCAGCGCGGAACGGCTCGATGAGATCGAGCGCGAGGGCGGGTCGGCCGGGGATCATGGTGTGGAAGACCCCGAGCATCGGATCGAGACCGACGCGGCCGCAGGCGGCCACGGCGTCGCGGACCAGCAGGGCGTAGCCGAAGCTGAGCATCGCGTTGATGCGGTCACGCGGGGGGCGACGCGAACGGCCGCAGAAGTCACCTTGCCACGCGCGCGGCAGGAGCTGCGGGATGACGTCGAAGTATTGGGCGGCGGCGCTGCCCTCGTGGCCGCGCAGGGTGTCGAGTTCGCGGGCCTCGGTCGCGCCGCGCAGCGACTGTTGCATGCGGCGCAGCGCGAGCGCGACGGCGCCCTGGGCGTCGGCCTCGCTGACTTCGAGGTCGGGGTCGGCACCACCGGCCCACTCGGGCATCGGGCCGCCGGTTTCTTCTTCGGCGAGCACGGCGAGGCCGCGGCGATGACGGCGCAGCACGGTTCGTTGATTGCGGATCTTGGAGACGACGA
Source organism: Deltaproteobacteria bacterium (assembly GCA_947492135.1). Taxonomy (GTDB): domain Bacteria; phylum Myxococcota_A; class Polyangia; order Nannocystales; family Nannocystaceae; genus Xiheibacterium. Next base: position 7,174 of record CANLQR010000325.1, read on the forward strand.
TCGCCGCGGAGATCTCGAGGCAACGTGCGGGGTCATCCGCGATGCGAAACTGCGCGCGCCGTAGCCCGATGTTGCGCGTACCGAGCGGGGCGGTGATCCCGATCAGCCGGCCGGCGCCGCTGTGGTGCGAGACCGCGACGCCCTCGCGCAGCAAGTGCGTGAGACAGGGCTGGGTGACGTGGACCGGACCGAACAGGGCGAGATGGGCGACGTCGTGCAGGACGAAGCGGTCGATGTTGCCGCGGCGATCGGTGACGACGAGGGCCTCGCCCTCTTTGCGTACGGTGCTGCCGGCGGAAAGGACGTGGACGACGGCGCGGTCGTCGGCGCTGGCCACGATCTTGCGCACGGTAGCGGTGTGGGGCTCGGCTTGGGTGGGGGGTTGGTTTTGCGCCTCGGTATGCTCTGCGAGGTGGGCTTGCTCGGCGAGCAGCGCGTGGTGCTCGTCAGGCAGGCACACCTCATGGAGCGAGCACCCGGGGCACTTCGGGCTGTCGAGTAGCGGCTCGGGCGCATGTGGGGCCTGGGCGACCGCGCGGGCCTCGGCGATCACCGCGTGAGCGAATCGCTCGAGTTCGGGGGTGAACGGGATCGTGACGCGCTCGCGGCTGGCGCGATAGACGAGCCGGGCCTCGTTGCACGGCAGACCGACGTCGCGCAGCAGCGCCATGTACAGGACCACCTGCACGACGTCGGCGGGCCAGGCCTTGTATGGCAGGGGGTGTGAACCCCAGTGGTGATCGTCGCGCAGTGGCGCGCGGCCGTGTTTGGCTTCGATGACGATGATCTCGTCCTCGCCGATCTCGACCATGTCGATCTCACCGCGGATACCGAGGCGCTCGGACGCGAGCGCGAGGTGACGCGGGAGCATGGCGAACAGCTCGTCGACTGCTGCGGCATCGACGGGGGTGTCGTCGACGACGCGGAGGCGAACGCCGCGCTTGCGGGCGCGCTCGTGCTGGCCTTTGCCCTCGACGGTGTCGGCACTGTGAATGAAGATGCCTTGGACGTGCTCGAGGTGGAACAACCGCGGGCAGTAGACCAGCTCGTTGCACATGCGGGCCGGGATCAGATCGGCGTCTTCGTGGGCGCTTGCGTGGATGACGGGTTCGGACATCACACCTCCTTGGTGGATGAGAGATCCATCGGATCGTACGATCTCGATGATCTAGCGGAGATCATCCGCGGGGTTGATTGTGTGGCGCGATGTGCAGGCGTGGGCATGCGCGCGTAGGCGGTAGGACGGCGGCGTTGCGTGGGGCCGCCGGTGCCGCGGGGGCGGCAACGCAGGGGCGGCGAGGTGGGCGGCGAGAGAATCTGTGCGGTAGTTTGGGTGGCGGCCGCGGGGCGCGGCGACGAGATGGGGTGAACTTGGGTGTGCGACGGCGCGAGTTCGCGCGACGTCGCACGAGTTGTGCTAGGATCGGGTTGTGCACGGTGCGTCAGGCGTGAGAAGTTCCTGGGCTGGCGTGCATCTCCTCGTTCGCGAGCCGCTAATGCCCCTGCGACGCTGTTTGAGAATCGGAGAGGAGAAGTTGATCAGGCTCGCCGAAGGCTCGGCGAACTGTTGCGTGCGTTGGTACCCTGGAAGCTGGGTGATTGCAGGCAGTTCCAGGGTGGCCCCTTCCGCGTCGGCAACGACGCGGCCCCATTGAAGCGCGATGGCGTTGAGCCGCGTCGTCACCGATGCA
>CANLQR010000326.1 GCA_947492135.1 Deltaproteobacteria bacterium
CGGTTCCTCGAAGAGGTCTGGACGTTCGGTCGAGTCCGCCATGCGCGGTTGGGGATGAACGCGCAAAACGCCGAAGCTGGGGTGCTCGCGGGTCGTGGCGGTGTGGTGCAGGTGACGGCCGTCGATGCGGCCGGGCCCGCTGCCAACGCTGGGATCACCTTGGGCGACGTCGTGCTCGCAATCGACGGGGTGCCGGTGCGCCGGGTGTCCGACGTTGCGTACCGAACCCAGCTGCGCGGCGTCGGAGTTCGCCTGACCTTCACGATCGTTCGCGCGGACAAGTCCGCGGTAGAGCTCGTCGTGCTGCCTTCCGAGAGCGGCCGTTGACGCGATCGGTGGGTCCCGCCCGCCGCCGGCGCTTTGCTCCTGCAACCAAGTGCCCCGCAACATCACTTAGACCTGGTCTCCGGTCGCGCACGTCGTGCGTTGGAGACTTGGTGCCCGATCCTGGGCGCCCGTCCTCTATGATGGAGGTGCCGCTTTGCCCCCCCGGGCGCGGTGCCCCCACTTTTCTCGACTGGAGCTCCCATGAACATCAACGCAGAACGCTTCTTCGCCTTGACCGCCATGCTCGCCGCCCCGCTGATCGCAGCGTCGGCTTGCGTCATCACCGACAGCGACAACGACACCAACGTCGATACCGGCGATGCGACGGTATCGACCACCGCATCGACGATGTCGGGGACCGATGGGACCTCCGGCTCGCCTTCGACGTCGGCCTCGACCGGCGACGGCACCGGCGAAGCGACCGGCGATTCCACCGGCGACTCGAGTGCCGATGACGCCACCGGCAATTCGACCGGCACCACTGGCGGCCCTGACCTCGGCAACTGCTGCGTGCCCGATGGCAGCATCGGTTGCGTCGATCCCGACATCGAAGCCTGTGTTTGCGAGGGTGATCCCGTCTGCTGCAGCGACGGTTGGGACGAGCTCTGCGCCCAAGAGGTCAACAGCCTCGGCTGCGGGGTCTGCGAGTTCCCGCCGCAAGCCTTCGACTGCTATTGCATGGCGCTGTGCGACGACGCCATTGTCGACACCCCATGGCAGGTCTGCGGCACCGACTTCGAGACCGCGGCCGTCGAGGGGCAGGCGGCCTGCGAGGCCGACCTCGGGGCGACCTGCACGACCTTTTCGTGCGACGAGTGCGGCTGCTCCACCGCCGAAGTTCCCGAGATCGAGTGCTAGCAAAAACTCCATAGGGGGCGCCCGCTTGGGTGCCCCCGGAGCGAACGCCGGGACCCCTCGAAAACCCCTGGCGCCGACGTCCCGGCGGCCGTGCCGCGCAGGCCCGGGCACTTGACGGCCGACCGACAACGCGGCTACGCCCCTTCATCATGCTGATGACCTTGGCGCAGCGCATCACCGTTCGCGTGCTCGATTCCGTGATCGAGCGCGCGCGACAGTCCGACAACGGTGGCCTCCGGCTCGCGGCCGGCGCGTTGCACCGCGTTCGTTCGGTGGTTGGTCTCGATCAAGTGCAGCGGGCTACCGACCTGCCGCAGTGGACCGACGTCCAACCCGAGCGTCCGATGTGGACCACCGATCGCAGGAAGATGCGAAAGTGGCAGATCGACCAGGGCATCGTGCGTGAAGACGGTCCCGCGGCACCGGTGGCGGCCGCCCCGGCGCCCGACGCCATCAAGGTCTACTACAAGCGGGGTTGTCCCTACGCGCGGGCGGCGATCGAGCTGCTGCGCGAGCGAGAGATTCCGTTCATCGAGCAGGACGTCAAGGGCGACCCGCAGACGCTCGAGTGGTTGGTGATCGTCACCGGCAAGAAGACGACGCCGCAGATCTTCATCGATGGCAAGCCCATCGGTGGCTACGACGAGCTGCGTACCCTGGACACGTCGGGTGAACTCGCGCGCTTGCTCGGCAAGGTCACGCCGGCAGGGGCTGCCGATCACGAGTCGTTCGTCGACGACGAGATCACCGTCGAAGATCTACAGGCGCGGATCGCCGAGGGTGTGGCGGTGCTGACCCTCGACGTGCGCTCGTATGCCGAGGCCGACGACACCGGAATGCTGGCCCATGCGGTGCTCATCCCGCTCGCGGAACTCGAGCCGCGCTGTGCGGAGATCGAGCGCGAGGCGGTGTGGATCGCGTACTGCCGATCTGGTTCGCGTAGCCGTGAGGCGGTCGCCGTGCTTCGTGGCCAGGGGTTTCGCAACGTCGTGAGCCTGCGAGGTGGCATCGATGCGTGGCGCGCGGCCGGGCTACCCGTGGTCCGGCTCGGCGCGGTGGCCCCGCGCACCCGTCCGGCGCGGGTCTCACTCACCGTGCTGCATCCCGAGCGCTCGCCCTTCGAGAACGCGGGCGACTACGCGGGCGCCGTCGCGGACATCCTCGACGGTGATGCACTGCTGGCCCGGGTCCGCGAGGTCCTCGACGAGTGTCGGCCGATGATCCAGCAAGACGGCGGTGATATCGAGCTGCTCGACATCCAAGGCGATGTGGTGCACGTCGCGCTGACCGGCAACTGCATCGGTTGTCCGAGCTCGCAAGCGACCTTGAGGCAGGGCATCGAACGCCGCCTCAAGCAAGCGATCCCGCAGATCAAGAGCATCGCGTCGCCACAGCTGGTGTGAGCGGAGTCGATCACGCCAGCGGCACTTGGGAGCCGCCGGTGAGGTCGATCTTTCGCCAGGCACCACCCAAGAAGCGCCACGCCATCAAGGCAGACAGCGCAGCGAGGTAGACCACGAAGCAGGCGATCGCGCCGACCGGGCCGACGTCCGCGCGCAGCACCGCCCACGCCGCGAGCGGGACGAACAACCCCCACGCGAGCGCCACGCGGGCCCACATGCACCAGGCGGTGTCGCCAGCGGCACGCAGGGCCTCGGACAGCGTGATCGCCACCGCGTCGAACAGCTGCCACGCGGTACTGACCAGCAGCATCGTGGTGCCCATGGCCACCATCGCCGCCGAGTCGACGGTGTCGGACGCGAACATGCCCATCACCGCGGCTGGCATTGCCGCGTAGATCAGGCCGACGAATCCTTGCCAGGAGGTCGTGACCACGCAGGTGCGACGGACAAGGGTGGGGACCTCGTCGCGGGCGTCGCGGCCGATCGCGTTGCCGACGAGGATCGCTCCGGCCGAGGCGACGCCGAAGGCCGGCATGAACGCGATCGAGTTGACCTGGACGACCGCCATCAGCGCGGCCACTGCTGTGGTGCCGAGGCTGGAGACCACCGCGTTGATGAAGAACGTGAAGGCTGCGAACTCGAGGAACCAGTTGACGCCGTTGGGCAGGCCAAACCGCAGCATGCGGGTGAACTCGGCCAGGCGCAGGCGGCCACGGGTGCCGGTCTCACGCATGCCCCAGTGGCGCCCGAACATCACCGCGAGCACGACGAACGCGCACCAGCTCGTCAGTGCGCTCGCGAGCGCCGCCCCGGCGACGCCCAACGCCGGGGCCCCGAGGTTGCCGTAGATGAAGACCCAGTTGAGCGCGACGTTCAGCACCATCGCGCCGAAGTTGACCAGCATCGGGATCCGCGTGTTGCCGAGGCCCGCGTACCAGTTGCCCAGGGCCTCGATGCCCACCACCGCGCCCGCAGAGAGCAGTCGGATGGTCATGTATTCGGTGAGCAGCTCGCGAACGGACGCGGAGTAGCCCAAAGGCGCCAGGGCAGGCGCGATGCCGAGCGTGCCGACCGCCGAAAGGATCGCGGTCGCCGCGGCGATCCCCAAGCCGTACCAGGCGTACCGCCGGGCGCCGGCGACATCGCCCGCACCTGCCATCTGCGAGGCGAAGCTCTGCACGATGAACACCACGCCCATCGGCAAGATGAACAGGTTGAGCGAGTTCGACGCGCCGGTCGTCGTCGCGGCAACCGCGTCCTGGCCCCATGGCGCCACCATCACGGCATCTGTGAAGCCGATGACCGCCTGCGACGCCCGCGACAGCACCACCGGCCACGCCAGCCGCAGCAGGGTCGCGTAGGAAGCGGCGGTGGCGGATCCAGGACGCATCGGCAGGCGCGGACCATAGCAAGCGCCGCGCGCGGCGGGCGAGCTCGCCGCACGGTTGTGTCAGGGAGGCTCGGTCAGGCACAATCCGCTCACCAAAGAGCGCAAGGATCCGCACCGGATCCGCTGGAGTCGCATGACTGACGAGCCCTACATCATTTTCGGCAGCCCCGTCATTTCCTCCACCGAGATCGACGCCGTCGTGCGGACGATGGAAACCTGCTGGATCGGCACCGGTCCGCGCGTCCAGGAATTCCAGGCCAAGATGGCCGAGTACACCGGGGCTGCCCACGCGCTCGCGGTGGGCTCGTGCACGGCGGCGCTGCACCTGTCGATGGTGGTCTCCGGCGTCGGGCCCGGTGATGAGGTGGTCACCACGGCGATGACCTTCTGCGCGACCGCCAACTCGATCGTGCATACCGGCGCCACGCCGGTTTTCGTCGATTGCCAGCGCGACACGATGAACATCGATCCCGCGGCCATCGAGGCTGCGATCACGCCGCGGACCAAGGCCATCGTACCGGTCCACTTTGCGGGGCGGCCCTGCGACATGGATGCGATCAGCGCCATCGCCAAGAAGCACGGGCTGCTCGTGATCGAAGACGCTGCCCACGCCATCGAGACCACGTACAAAGGCAAGAAGATCGGCGCGATCAGTGATCTGACCTGTTTCAGCTTCTATGTGACCAAGAACATCACCACCGGCGAAGGCGGCATGGTGACGACCAACAATCCCGACCTGGCAAAGAAGATCCAGACCTACGGATTGCATGGCATGTCCGCCGATGCCTGGAGCCGCTTCTCGGACAAGGGCTACAAGCACTACGCGGTGGTCTTTCCGGGCTTCAAGTACAACCTCACCGATCTCGCCGCGAGCATCGGCATCGTGCAGATGCGGAGCATCGATGCGTGGCTTCGACGCCGCAACGAGATCTGGGCCCAGTACGACGAGGCTTTCGCCGATCTACCCGTCGATCTGCCGGCGCCCCAAGAGGCTGACACCGTGCATGCACGGCACCTGTACACGCTGATGATCCGCGACGACGCCAAGGTGACGCGCGACGAGTTCATGGGCCAGATGCATCAGCGCAAGGTCGGTACCGGCGTTCACTACCGAGCCCTGCACGTGCATCCGTACTACGCCGAGCGGTTCGGCTACACGCCCGAGCAGTTCCCCAACGCCTACTGGATCGGGGAGCACACGGTGTCGATCCCGCTCACGCAGAAGCTCACCGACCGCGAGGTCGAGCGCGTGATCGCCGCCGTTCGCGGCATTCTTGCCTGACCGGGCCGTGGCGGGGCCGCGTGCCGAGCCTTCCGGGCTCGGCATCAAATGGGCCAAAGCCTTGATATCGGGCCTCTAGCGTGCGAAAAACTGCGGACAAGTTGACTGACACTCGTGTCACTGACAAAAGTGTCATCGGCAAACGCCACCCTCGAGGACTCCTCATGGCCACGACCATCGACCACCGCACCGACCTGCTCCGCGTGATCCAGCAGCCCGTCGTCCAGCAACTCCTCGACGATGCGAACCGCCGGATCTCGGCTGAGGAAGGCGTCAGCTTTCGCTCGGTCAACCTGCAGTTTCAGCGCCCGGTGGAGCACGACTTCACCGAGCCCCAGCGTGGCACCACCACCTTGTTGTTCGGCGGGTTCACCTTTCGCCACGAGTATCTGATCCAGTGCGCGTTCCAGAGCCTTGGCTACAAGGTCGAGGTGCTCCCGACCCCGAATACCGATGCCTTCCAAGCGGGCAAGGAGTACGGCAACAACGGCCAGTGCAACCCGACGTACTTCACGGTGGGCAACCTCGTGCAGTTCCTCCAGCACTTGCGCGACGACAAGGGTCTGTCGAACGACGAGATCCTGAACAACTATTTCTTCATCACCGCGGGCGCGTGCGGGCCTTGCCGCTTCGGCATGTACGAGGCCGAGTATCGCCTGGCGCTGCGCAACGCCGGCTTCGATGGCTTCCGCGTGTTGCTCTTCCAGCAAAAGGGCGGGCTCAAGCAGGCTGATGTCGAGGCCGGCCTCAACATGAACGCCGACTTCTTCATGGGCCTGGTCAACGCCATCAACATGGGTGACCTGCTCAACGAGTTCGGCAACCAGCTGCGCCCGTTCGAGAAGGTCCCGGGCGAGGTCGATCGCGTGCTCGGTGAGTCGATGAACTTCCTGGGCGAGGCGGTCAAGCAGAAGCAGCCGGCCGCGCTGCAAGGCAAGCTCCGCGAGATCCTTGCCAAGAAGAACTCCGGCGCAGTCGACAAGGTCGACACGCTGATGAAGTTCGTCGACATGATCACCAGCGAGGACTACACCGCGCCGTTGCGCGAGGTCGCTCGCCGCATGAACGCCGTGGAGCTCGATCGCCTGCAGCCCAAGCCGGTGGTCAAGGTCACCGGTGAATTCTGGGCCCAGACCACCGAGGGCGACGGCAACTTCAACATGTTCCGGTTCCTGCAGACCGAGGGCGCGGAGATCATCACCGAGCCGATCGCGACGTGGCTGACCTACATGCTGTGGCAGGAGAAGACCAAGGCGCGCGACCGCCGGCAGATCGACGAGACCGAGACCGATCTCAAGTGGTGGCAGGTTGGCAAGCGCTTCGCCCTCGACAGCCGCTTCTGGAAGAAGCGCGCCGCGATGGAGGTCGCCGACCGCGTCTATCGCCGCGAGTACGACCGCATGCGCGAGGCGCTGGGTGGCACGACGCACGAGATCGTCGACATGTTCGAGATGGAGAAGCTCGCGCACCAGTTCTATCACACGCGTTCCGAGGGCGGCGAAGGCCACCTCGAGGTCGCGAAGAACATCTACTACACCGTCAAGGGCATCGCCCACATGGTGCTGTCGCTCAAGCCGTTCGGATGCATGCCGTCGACGCAGTCGGACGGTGCGCAGTCGGCCGTCATCAATCACTTCAAGGACATGATCTACCTGCCCATCGAGACCTCCGGCGAGGGCGAGATCAACGCGCACAGTCGCGTGCAGATGGCGCTCGGTGAGGCGAAGGCCAAGTGCAAGCGCGAGTTCGCGACGGTGCTCGAGTCACTGCCCTACGCACTCGAGGAGTTGCGGGCGTATGCCGAGCAGCACCCCGAGGTGAACCGCGCGGCCTACCACCTGCCGCACTACGAGGGAATCATCGGCACCGCGGCGCGGCTGGCGAAGAACCTGTCGGAGCGCATGCAGGCGGCCGGTGTTGCGCCGGGCTCGCTGGTGCGTGCGGCCCACGAGCTTGCTGCGGAGTAGCGGCCGCGCGGGGGATTGAGCAACTGGGCGCGGCGGGAACGACTCCCGTCGCGCTTTTTCGCGTTGGGGGTGATGACGTGGAGTGCCGGGTCGGCTGTGGAGCGTGTTGCGTCGTCCCGTCGATCTCGTCGCCGATCCCGGCGCGAGACGGCGTGGGGCCGGCGTTGCCCAAGCCCGCAGACACCCGGTGCGTGCAGCTCGGGGCGGATGGGCGCTGTGGGTTGTTTGGATCACCACTGCGACCGGCGGTGTGCAGCAGTTTGCGTCCGACGATCGAGATGTGTGGGACCAGCGCGCGCGCAGCTACTGTGGGCCTGCGGCGGCTCGCTCGGATGACGCGGCCGGGATAGGGTGTCGCAGGGTCGTCCACGCTCCCGGAACGGGTCGTTGAGGAAGGCGAGGCTTGTGATGACGGGTTGAAGGATGGAGACGCCCACTCGTTCGATCAGGCGACCGGCATTCCGGCGAACCTCGACAGGGACATCATCGTGGTCGGGGACGAGTCCCATGCGGTGGGGGACTACATCGCGTGGATCAGCAAGTACGATAGCAAGGGCGGGCGTGTATGGGCTCACACGTACGATGGCGGCCGTTCATCATCGACTGTCGTCATCGACTGTCGCACGCGCGGTTGCCGTCGACGACCAAGGATCGATCTTCGCGGGTGTTTCCACAATACCGGTGGCGTGTTGCTGTGTCCGAGCTGCGGCGGTCGGATGAAGGCAATCGCGGAGATCACCGACAAGCGCGTGGCGAGGGCGATGCTCGAGGCCGCGGCGTCGCGGATTGACACGTCGCCGAGGCGAGTGGCAGGATCTGAACTCGGCGATCTTGCCAGGAGGCACGCATGTTCTCAGTTCTCAGTTCTCAGTTCTCAGTTCTCAGTTCTCGGTTCTCGGTTCTACGTCTCTGGTGCTCGCTGCGTCGTGCACGGTGTCCGTAGCCGTTGGCGACGCCGAGTCGTCCTCCGATGACGGGTCGGCGAGTTCGAGCGGTGGCGCTGCGACGATCGGCCCGGCAGATACGGGGCCCGACGACGTCGGCACGCCACCGCCGACACCAGTCCTCCTACTCGACCCGAGTTGCCAGACCTCGAGTTGCTGCACACGAACGCCGATCATCAGCGGGACTTCGGCGGGCGAGACGCTCAGCGGGACGAGCGGGAGCGAGTGTCTTGTTGGTCTCGGGGGCAACGACACGATCAACGCCAGCGGGAGCAGCGACGACCTACTCGGAGGCGATGGGGTCGACACGTTGTACGGAAGCGCCGGCGCGGACCTGATCTCTGGCGGCCTGGGCAACGACGTCCTGCGCGGAGACGCGGGCAACGACACGATCTTTGGTGGACGCGGCGACGACGACATCCGCGGCGGCGCGGATGCGGACGTCATCTACCCCGGGATGGGCCGCGATGCCGTGTTCGCAGAGGGTGGCAACGACAAGGTGGTCGTCCACGACATCTGTGAACTCGCGAACCTCGAGTCGCTCGACGGCGGCAGCGGGACCGACGTGCTCGAGGTTCCAGTCCCACTCTCCGATCTCACTGCGATCGGGGTGTCCGTCACCGGCTTCGAGACGATCAACGTGAACGCATCCACGACTT
>CANLQR010000327.1 GCA_947492135.1 Deltaproteobacteria bacterium
CGGGCCGACGCCAGCGCGCGACCTCGGGCTGCACCACGCGAACACTCGGCGGAGCTGCGCGATCGATGGCCGCGATGACTCCAGCCTCCATCGCATCATCCATGGGTGCGAACAACTGCGACGCGACGGCGACGTCGGCTTCGCTTTGCCCAGCATCCCGGGCGGCCTGCTGGGCCTCGGCCAGCGTGCAGCGGCCCGCCGCGAGGTCGTCCCAGCGCTGCAGAGCAGCGCGGCGGGTGCGATGGAGTTCGGCCAGATCGGCCTGGGGGTCTTGGGTCTGCACGGCGGGATCTGTGGTGCTTTACGGGGATCGACGTTCAGGCCTGACAGATCTTTGGGCGGTCTTAGCCGAGTTTCTCCGGCTGCGTACCGTGTTCTGGGCCCTCGTCGACGAGACGCAGCAGCCCAGGCAACACGTTGCGGCGAAAGCGTGAACTCCACTGATACACGGCCCCCGGCGTCATGCCGAGGGCTGCAGCCACGTCCGCGGTGCTGAGTTCCTCGACGAAAACGCCGATGAACATGGCGTAGTCACGGGGCGAGAGCAGCTCGTGGAGCCGCCGCTCGACGGCTTGGAGCGCCTCGCGGGCAAACATGACTGTCTCGTTGTCCGAGTCGGACTCCGCAGGCTCATCGACGTCGCTGGTGTCCAGCCCATCGGACTGCCAAGGCGTGCGACGACGGCTGCGTAGGACATCGAGCGCACGGCTGCGCGCCACCAGCCGCACGTAGCTGTCCAGCGTACAGCCGCGCGTCGGATCCCAGGCCGCCAGCCGCCTGGCCTCGCGTTCGAACAGGGCAACGTAGACGTCCTGCATCAGATCGGCGAGATCCTGGCGCGGGTTCCGGCCCTGCGCTGGTGCCATCCTCATCAATAGATGGGCGATCTCGGCCTGAATCGCGGGCGCGATCCGCCGCACTAGATCGTTGACGCCGGTGCCGGAGTGGGCAACAGCGCGCTGAACTAGCCCGATGTCGTCGTTGGTCGCCATCGACGCGTGGGCGGCTTATATCACGCCGTCGGCTGCCTCCGCCCTGGCGCGACCCACTGGGCCCGGTTTGGGCACCCGGCGGACAAAGTTGTCAGAATGCGGGCGCGTGGGGCCGTAGATCGCTCCAGCCATGATCGACACCCCTCGTTTGCGTCGACGTCCACGTCCTACCGTGTGGTCCTCATTCGCGCGCGTCTGCCAGCATCGGGCCTGCCGCGTCGGGTTCTTGGTGGGGTTCGCGATCGGGGTCGTCGGTGTGCTCGGCCTCGCACCAGCCGCAGCCAGCGGCAGCGAACGGACGCCTTGGGCACACCGGCCAGGCAAAGAATTGTCGTCGACTGTCAAAACGGCCACCGTCGTCCCGTAAGGGGAAGTGCGGCGCGAACACAGGAGTTCCGCTCGGGTCAGGCCGGCTCACCGCATCCGGGCGCCACGCTGCCCGTCGAAGGTCGAAGCACAAAGCTCGGGTTTCCTAGGAATGGAAACCCAGGCTGGTGCCACTACCCAACCGGCGGGCAGCGCGGCGCCAACTTCGTCCCCGAGAGCTTCACTCGAGCCACGCGCGATCGCGTCGCGGGCTCGGTGGCTGGTGTGATCGATGATGTCCCTCCCACCCACAACGGCTCCGCGTGTGCACCCCCGGATGCTCGAGATCGTCGCTGCCGCCAAGACAGCCGAGGTCGAGTTCTGCGAGTGGTGGATTGCCTCACCGCTGGGCGACAACACGCTGGTCGGACACATCGAGGTGATCGATCGGCGCGCGGTTGCCGGGGTCCTCGATGCGTTGCTCGATCTTGATCATCGGCTCGACCTCGACGTCGGGCCGAGCACCACTGACACCCTTGGGAGATGGTCTGTATGGGTACGTGCTCACTACACTCCGCGAGACTCGGAGCCCCGCGAATGAACCGCTGGCGGCTTCCCACTTTGGTCGCGACCGCGCCGACCCTCGACGATCCAGAGGCTTGGACGCGGCTGCGTGCCGCGTTGATCGACGCAGTGGACGTCGGCTACCGCGCCATCCGCGTGCATGCGCAGCACTACGATCCGCGGCTCGACGCACTCCTCGAGCCGGTGATCCGACGCGGCGTGCATACCCAGCTGGCGCTGGGCCCCGGCGCCATCATCCAGGCGCTCGACGCTTGGCCCGGTACAGTTTTGGACGCAACGATGTGGTTGGTCGAGCTACCGGATGACGGCCAGACCGACCTCGTGCTCGCCGACGCAAGCGCCGCTCTCGAGCAACTGGTCCAGCGAGGCCTGCGCCGCGGTCTAAGCGTTTCGCTCACCAAGACACGTGCGCGCGATCTCGAAGCGATGGCCACACTCGCGGCCCAGCAGCTCTGCTCGCTGTTGGTCATCTGCTGCGGCGTCAGCGGTTCGCACGACCTCCCCGATGAGCTAGAGCGATCGATGGCCTATGTGACGGCGCGCCGCGCGGGCCGCGAGTCCTCGGCGCTGCGGATCGAGATCGATCTGCACGAGCGCGAAGGGCTCGCCCGGTGGTTCGCAACCTCGCTCTCGAGCTCGGTACCGCTGACCTGCATGTTGCCTACTCTGGTGATCTCGGGAACTGGCCAGGTGGAGCCGCTTCGGGCCGGCATCGTCGGGTTCTCGCTGGGCACGCTCCAACAGGCAACCCTGATTCAGCTCCTCGCCCGCTGGCGGACGGCTTGCGCGGCACGCTGGGTTGCGCTGGGGCGGGCCACGATCACCCGGGTCGGGCGCGTCGACTCGTGGCCGGTCGTCGACTGGCCAGCAGAGCTGGCGGCCTGCGCGACGTCGATGCTACGAGCCCATCCGACGCACGCTGCCGAGGCGCCGCATCGTGCACTGTGACGCCATGGTCATGGCGGAACGCCACGGGCGCGGACGCGAAGCGCCGCCAAAGCTGGCGGCCTCTCTGCACCCGCGCACTGGCATCGAGGTTGCTTTGCTGGGGACCATGGCGGATTCGCAACACACCGAGCGCGGAAACACCCAGGGGTGCTCGGACGGACTCGATGATCTGGAGTCCGAACTCGACGAGGTCGAATGGCTCCGGAACCGTGCCTGCGACGCGGCGACAAGGCTTCAGGAGCGCGCCCGGCTCCACGAGGTCTCGATCTGGTCCCGCCTCCTGACGGCGTACGAGTGAGCCCTGGCCAGCGACTAGCCTCGCGCGTCCAAATGTCGGCGACGGGCCAACAGATCCACAAAAGCCCGCAGCTCGAATTCGTCCTCGCGCAGTCCTGCTGCGAGTAGCTCTGCGGTGCCAATCGCACCGCAGGATCTGGCGCGCTGGAAAAAGCCCAACAAGCCCTGCCCGGTCGCAGCATCGTCGAGCACCGCGGCGCCATCGGTCGCGGCGGTCGCCCGCGCGAGATAGTCCGCCAGTCGGGCGGACGCCGCGGGCAGCGACTCGAGATAGAAACGATAGTTGGTCGCGAACCGCACCGGGATCTGCGCCGGATGAAGATCCCACCCCTGCACGTAGCCGCCGATCAACGACCGCCGCACGTGCTCGTGCGACAGACGCCACGCCCGCCAGATCGCCTCGCGGTTGGCTCGCAGCGCGCCGTCACCGTTGGCCCCTGTGGCCGACGGCTCGACCGGCAGAATATTGGTGGAACCATCACAGATCTGCACGTGCGTGCCAGCGCATGCCAGCGTCATCAGCCCGCGGGCGACGTCGCACATCGGGTGATCGATCGATTGCCAGGCCGCTGTGATCCCGCACGACGCCGTGAAGTCGTAGACACCCAGGGCGATCGCCACCAGGCGCGAACCTCCCGCGCGAACCAGCACGGGCAGCAAGAACCTCCCGTGCGGGTCGAACAGCGCCTGCGTGACCTCGACCATGAACTCGATCACCAGACTGCCCTCGGCAAGTCCGATTCGACGCTCGAGCCGAGCGAGCAACTCGCACGCGACCTCGACGTGTTCGACGACCTGGACCTTGGGCAGGGTCACGCGAAAGCCCGCTGGCAAACCACCGTGCGCCTCCACCAGCGTCGTGACAAAGCGATCGAGCGTGGCGACCGAGCGCGTCACAGTGCCCGGCGTCAGCGCCTTGATGCGAATGCCGAGGCCGGCACTGGCCTCCCCTCGCGCAATGCCAGCCGCCACCGCGCGGGCGCACGCCTCGGCGTCGGCATCTTCCTCGGCATCCGGTCGGATGCCGTAGCCATCCTCGAAGTCGATCCGTAGGTCCTCGATGGGAGCCCGCTCGAGCTTCTCGCGCACTCGAGCGTGCACTGCCCAAGCCAGCCAGGCCTGCGGCAGCTCGTCCGCGAGAGCGACCGGATCGTCGGCGAATCGGGTGGCGATCTGCTCGAGTCCCACGCGGTCTCGCGGCAACGCGTCGGCGCCCGGGAAACCCAGCGCTCGGGCCAGCTGCGCGGGGTCCTCGGCGTACTTCGCAAACGAGGCGCGCGCCGCAGCGCCGAGCCGCGCGAAGCTATCGGCGCGAAAACGGTGAGCTCCCCAGTACAGGGTATGGACGGGCTGCCAGCGCGACGAGGCTCCGGTGAAGTGCCGGGCGAACGCATCGTTGCCGATGCGCACGCGCTCGAGCAGGTCGCCCACGTCGTCGATCAATCCCGCCACTTTCGTCAGCTCCCTCGATACGTCGAATAGCCAAACGGGCTCACCAGCAGCGGCACATGATGGTGCTCGCTTGGCCGGGTGACCTCGAAGTCGATGGTGACCTCGGGATAGAAGCTCGTGCGGCCGTCCGCGGCGAAGTAGGCACCGATCGCAAAGTTCAGCCGATAGCCGCCCGCCTCGAGCGTCCCCGGGGCGAGCAGGTCGGGGACCCGACCATCTTCGTTGGTGGCCGATCTCGCGAGCTCGGAGAAGCCTTCGCCACTGCGGCGTTCGAGACGAACCGCGACCCCACGCGCGGGCCGCCCGGTGGAGGTATCGAGCACATGCGTGGTGAGCGGACTCGTGGCCATCTTGGAGCCTATTCGTCGGCGAGCTTGATCAGACGCAGATGAGTGATGGCCTGCTGTTCGCGGGCGGCGTTGCGCAGCTCGGTTTCGCGGTCGCCGGGCAGCCGAGCTTGCAGCAACTCGAGCATCTGCGCAGCGCTCTTGCCCGTCGCACAAACCACGAAGATGAAGCCGAACTTGGCCTTGTACTCGAGGTTGCCATCACGCAGCGCGAGCAAGGTCTGTTCGTCGGCATGGCCGAGCGCGGCCTGCTCGGCTCCCGACCAGCCGGCGGTGCTCGCGAAGCGCGCCCGCAGGCTCGCGAGGTCGGCACCGATCTCGGGGTGGTGCGTCAGCGCCTCCAGCACTTCACTGGGCGTGGCGCTGCCCCACAGCCGATCCGCGGCGGCGTGCACGGCGTCATCGCTCGCGAACGGCCGCGCCGCAACCATGTCCCTCACCCACCGCGCGCAGCCGCAACATCGGGTCAGCGCCTCGGTGGCACGCTCGGGCGACATGCCTTCGAGGATCGCGGCAACGCCGGATCCAGGCGCTGCGCTCACCGATTGTCGCCCCCAGAGCGGGTCCCGAACACGCGCAGCCGACTCACGCCGCCATCAGGATAGATCGACAGCCGCACGTGCGTCAGTGTGCCGTGCTGGACGCTCTCCTCGCGAAAGAAGTGGCGGGTATGGGGCACGAGCTTGGTCTCCGGCAGCACACCGCGCCAGGCCGCCGAGTTGTCCACCAGCTCGGTCAGCGCTGCGTTTGGGGCGTAGATGCCCTCGAGCGAGCAGCAGTCTGGGCAGTTTCCCTTGAAGAAGTTGGTGTCGATCTCCACGAGTCCGACTTCGCCTGGGGCACCGAGTCGCACGATGATCCAATCGAACCCCGGACCGCGGCGTCGCCGAGTCTCCCAACCACCGCCCATGTTGTCCGATCGACCGGGCAGGATCAGGTTGTTCATCGGACCGAAGAACATGTCCGAGCACGCCAGCGCCAAGCCGCCGTGCTTGACGGCAGCGAGATCGACCTCGGCGTTGCGCAGCTTGGGTGCGATCTCGGCGTCGACGTCCGTCGCGCTCCAGTTGGGCTCGATATCGCCGTGGGCGCGGAAGCGGGCGACGCCGCCATCGGGGTAGATGTTGAGCCGCAGGTGACTCCACGAACGCGGCCACTCCGACGCGTGACTGATGGGAAAGATGTTCTGCGAGCCCGGGCGGATCGGCATCTGCGGGAGTAGCTCGCACCACTGGGCGCTCTCGAGCGCGCCGAGCGGGATATCGGACCTCGCAGAGAGCGCATCCACCGATGCATACGGCGGGCTGTTGCCGAGAAAGTGGTTGGTGTCGATGTCGAGCACCCGCACCCGCCCGGGTGTCCCGAGCTTCACGATGCACCAGTCGTGGCCTTGATCCCGACGACGCCGACTCTCCCAGCCATCCATGAGCTTGCCGCGATCGGTGTACTCGTCGGGCAAGAACACCCCGCGACCGGGCTTGAGCAAGTTCTCTTTCGGGGCGAAGAACTCGTCATTGGTGAGCAGCGCCTGCGCGCCGAGGAACTCGTCAGCGAGATTGACCAGGCCGGTGAAGGTCGCAGCGTGCAGATCCTTGGCGCTCATGTCGATGGTTCCGATCAGGGGTTGCCGCGGCCGAGTAGGGGTCGACCGTGAGGCCCAACCCTCACACCGGCGCCATCGTACACGATGGTCCCGCGCAACCACGTCCGCCGAATCACGCCCCGGAGCTGCCGGCCCAGGTAGGGCGACTGTTTGTGGCGAAATTGCAGCAGTTCGGGCGTGACGTCGAAGGGTTGCTCGGGCGTCCACGCGAAGAGGTCGGCATCGTAGCCCGGGGCGATGCGGCCTTTTTTGTGGCCCAGACCCGCGAACACCGCAGGCCGCCGCGACATCCAGTCGACCACCTGGCCAAGGCCGTGTCCGCGGGCGCACGCTTCGGTCCACACCGACGGCAAGCCCAGCTGCAGCGAGGCGATGCCACCCCAGGCTTCGTTGAAGTCGCCCTGTCCGCGCGCCTTGAGCTCCGGTGTGCAGGGCGAGTGATCGGTCACCACGAAATCGATCGTGCCGTCCGCGAGCCCCTGCCACAGCAGCGTTCGGTTGTGATCGTCGCGGATCGGCGGCGCGCACTTGAAGTTGGTGTCGCCATCGGGGACGTCTTCGGCCCGCAGACACAGATAGTGCGCACAGGTCTCGACCGTCAGCCGCAGCCCCTCGGCTTTCGCCGCGCGGATCTGCGGCAGCGAGTCTGCCGAGGACAGATGCACGACGTGCACTGCACACCCGGTCTCACGGCTCAACCGGATGAGCATCGCGATCGCGGCGTCCTCCCACGCGCTCGGGCGCGAGGACAGGTAGGTGCTGTACGCGCGAGGGTCGGCTGTGCACGCGGGGGCTCCGAGATCCAGCTCGGCATGGGCGAGCAGCGGTACGCCAGCGGCACGCAGACGCGTCATCGCCACTCGAAGCGTGGCCTCGTCGACGTTGGGAAACTCGTCGATCCCCGAGTGCACCATGAAGGCCTTGCAGCCCAGCACGCCCGCCGCCGCCAGGGCCGCCAGCTCGTCCGCGTTGCCGGGCACGACCCCACCCCAAAACCCGACATCAACCCACAGCTGTGGCGACGCGGCGGTGAGCTTGATCGCGAGCGCCGCCGCAGTCGTCGTCACCGGGATGCAGTTGAGCGGCATGTCGACCAGGGTCGTCACGCCGCCGGCGGCGGCAGCCTGGGTCGCCGTGGCGAAGCCCTCCCAGTCGGTGCGACCGGGCTCGTTGATGTGTACGTGGGTGTCGACCAGCCCCGGCGCGAGAACATCGTCACCGAGATCGACCCGCAGCTCATCGGGTCGTACGTCGACTCCTGGACGAACGTCCACGATCCGTTCGTGCTCGACCACGACGGTCGCGGCGCGAACGTCGGCGCCCAGGACAACGCGGGGACTGGTCAGCGCAAGGCGGGGCATGAGGCGTAGCACCCGTGATCTGGACAAAAGTCAGGCGAGACCGCAAGCTCCGCGCGCCGTACGTGATAGGCATCGGCCCAGGGGCACCGATCCATGGACCGGGCTGCCTCGTACTGCTCCGAGCACGTCCCGTCCGACCCACCCCTTTTCCCGGAGAAATCTACAGTGATTCGAACAACTTTCGTTGCATCCTTCGCCGCCTTTGCCCTGCTGATCACCGCGTGTGGCGGCGACGACACCTCAGATACCGGAGCCGACTCGGGCACCAACCCGACCGACCCGACCGACCCGACCGGCACCACCGACCCGACCGACCCGACCGATCCGACCGGCACCACCGACCCAGGCACGTCGACCGACCCGACGACCGACCCCGACAGCAGCTCGGGTGCCCCCGCGACGTGCGAGACCGACGTGTGCGCGACCTACGGTGCTGCCGTTCCACTCGTGGTCGGTCAGATCGTCGACATGGCCGCTGCGGACCCGTTGTTCATGGACGACTTCGCACCGCTGGTCGCCGAAGGCGGCCCAGCCGTCGACGCGTTCAAGGCGAGCCTCACGGCGTTCATTTCCGACGTGTACGGCTGCACCACGGGCAGCTACGCCGGCCCGTCGATGGAAGCCGCTCACGCCGGCATGGGCATCACCCAAGAGGACTATGATGCCTTCGTCGGTATCATCGTCGACGTCCTGCGGACCAATGGCGTCGTCGAGGACGACATCAACCTGTGCTTCGCACCTCCGCTCGTGGATCCGGCCTTCGTCGCCACCATCGTAGGGCAGTGATATGACCACGCATCCGCTCCGCCGCCGTATTCTGCTCGCTCTGGGTGCCGCGTCGGCGCTC